>NZ_JBQJIM010000029.1:0-113864 GCF_052078295.1 Crossiella sp. CA198 | reverse complement strand
CTTCCGAGATGGCGAGCCTCCGGCTGAAACCTCCGGGGACGCCGTCTCATTTCAGTCCTCGCAGGACAAGCGAGCAGAGCGTTCCCCGGAGGTCCCGGCCATGAATGAAGGTAGCCCTATCAGCGAGCCGACCGGACTGTGGCAGATCGCGGCGGCGTACCCGGACCGGATCGCGGTGGTCGAACCGGACGGGACGCAGGTGAGCTACGGCGAACTCGCCCGGCGGGCCAACCGCTACGGCCGGGGCTTCCAGGCGCTGGGGCTGCGGCCCGAGGACACCGTGGTCGCGCTGCTGCCCAACTCCGCCGACCTGCTCGCGGTGTTCTTCGCCGCCCTGCAGACCGGGCTGTACTTCGTGCCGGTGAACTGGCACCTGGTCGGCCCGGAGATCAACTACATCATCGGGGACAGCGGGGCCAAGGCCTTCGTCGCGCACGAACGCTTCACCGAGGCGGCCCAGGCCGCGGTCTCGGGCGCCGCGGTGCCTGCGGAGGCGCGGTTCGCGGTCGGGAAGATCGACGGGTTCCGGCCGCTGACCGAACTGGGTGAAAATGAACCTCCCTACCGACCGGACGGTAGGGTGCTAGGTTCGCCGATGCTGTACACCTCCGGCACCACCGGCCGGCCGAAAGGCGTGCGGCGGCCGCTCACCGGAGAGCCGGTGGACGAGATCCCGGCCCGCAACCGGCTGTTCTTCGCCCTGTTCGACCTCAAGCCGCACGACGGGCACGTGCACCTGTGCGGTTCGCCGCTCTACCACGCCGCGGTGCTCAGTTTCGGCGTCGTCTCGGTGCTCTACGGGCACCCGGTGGTGCTGATGGACGGCTGGGACGCCGAGGAGTCGCTGCGGCTGATCGAACGGCACCGGATCACGCACAGCCACGTGGTGCCCACCCAGTTCAACCGCCTGCTCACGCTGCCCGAACAGACCCGGCGACGCTACGACCTGTCCTCGCTGCGCAAGATCGTGCACGGGGCCGCGCCCTGCCCGACGGAGACCAAACGCCGGATGATCGAGTGGCTGGGGCCGGTGATCATGGAGTACTACGCGGCCACCGAGGGCGGCGGCGCGGTGATCGACTCCGCCCAGTGGCTGGCCAGACCCGGTTCGGTCGGCCTGCCCTGGCTGGGTTCGCAGGTCAGGGTGCTTGACGAGGAAGGTACCGACCGACCGGTAGGCGAGCCTGGACTGGTGTATCTGCAGGCCGGGGCGGTGACCACGTTCGAGTACCACGGGGATCCGGAGAAGACGAAGGCCAACCGGGTCGGCGAGCTGTTCACCATGGGCGACATCGGCTACCTGGACGCCGACGGCTACCTGTTTCTGTGCGACCGGCGCAACGACATGATCATCTCCGGCGGGGTGAACATCTACCCGGCCGAGATCGAGGGCGAGCTGGCGGTGCACCCGAAGGTGGCGGACGTGGCGGTGTTCGGCATCCCACACCCGGACTGGGGCGAGGAGGTCAAGGCGGTGGTCCAGCCCGCCGACGGGGTGGTCGCGGACGCCGCGCTCACCGAGGAGCTGCTCGCCTACGCCGGCACCCGGCTGGCCCGGTTCAAGCTGCCGCGCAGCATCGACTACCTCGACTCGCTGCCCAGGGATCCCAACGGCAAGCTGTACAAGCGCAGGCTGCGCGAACCGTACTGGGCGGGCAGCGCACGCAACATCTGAGAGGGAGCCGCATGAGTCGCCGCGACCAGATCACCATGTCCCCGGCCGAGGTGGAGGACTTCCTCGCCGAGCACCGCACGCTGGTGGTGGCCAGCCTCGGCCCGACCGGCCACCCGCACGTGGTGCCGATGTGGTTCGCCCTGCTGGACGGGGAGATCGTGTTCTGGACCTACGCCTCCTCACAGAAGGTGCTCAACCTGCGCCGGGACCCGCGGCTGAGCTGCCTGGTGGAGGCAGGGGACAGCTACGAGAAGCTGCGCGGGGTGTCCATGGAGGGCACCGCGCAGGTGGAGACCGATCCGGCGGCCGTGCTGCGGGTGGGGACGGCGATCCTCACCCGCTACGGCGGCGGCCCGGTGGACGAGGCCGCGCAGGAGCACATCGCCCGGCAGGCGGTGAAACGAGTCGCGATCACCTTCCACCGCAGCCGCATCGCCAGCTGGGACCACCGCAAACTCGGCGCAGGCGTCTACTGACCCACAACAGCCAACCCACCACCAACTCCGGCCAACTCACCGCCAACTTCGGCCAACTCGCCGCCAACTACGGCCAACCCACCGTCCACAACGGCCAACACACCGTACGAGAACGGCCAACACGCCGGGCCCGAAGGGCATGCCGCGTGTTGGCCGAAATGGACGGTGTGTTGGCCGAAGTTGTACGCCGGGTTGGCCGTTGTGGGACGGCTCGGGTGGCGAATTCGCCCTGGCGTGCCGATCTTCCGGCGAGTTGGGCCAACTGGTACGCCGGTTTTGCCCAAGCGGGCGTACCAGTTGGCCCAAGTGGGGCGGGGGATCGGCGGAGCTGGTGGGGTGGGTTACTCGCCGCGGAACTGGGGTGGGCGTTTTTCCTTGAAGGCGCGTGGGCCCTCGCGGGCGTCCGCGCTGGCGAAGACCGCGGCGCCCAGTTTCGCCTCCAGCTGGAACGCCTCGTCCTCCGGCAACCCCTCGGTCTCCCGGATCGTGCGCAGGATCGCTTGCACGGCCAGGGGCCCGTTCGCCGCGATCCGGCCAGCCAGTTCCAGGGCCTTGTCCAGGGCCTGGCCGTCCGGGACGACGTGGCCGATCAGGCCGATCTCCTTGGCCTCGGCCGCGCTGAGGTGCCTGCCGGTCAGCAACAGGTCCGCGGCCAGGGTGTACGGGATCTGCCTCGGTAGCCGGACCGCGCTGCCCCCCAACGGGAACAGGCCCCACCGCGCCTCGGACACGCCGAACCGCGCGCTCTCCCCGGCCACCCGGATGTCGGTTGCCTGCAGGATCTCGGTGCCACCCGCGATCGCCGGGCCTTCCACGGCGGCCAGCAACGGTTTGCTGAGTCGGCGGCCTTTCAGCAGCGCGGGGATCACCGCCAGGTCGAAGCCCGCGCGGAACTGTTCGCTCGGGTGGGACTGGGTCATCGCCTTGAGGTCCGCGCCCGCGCAGAAGGCGCCGCCCGCGCCGGTCAGCACGCAGGCGCGGATGGACGGGTTGGCGTCCACCTCGTCCCAGGCCTCGCGCATGATCGACAGCATCGGGCCGGACAGGGCGTTGCGGGCCTCCGGGCGGTTGAGCGTCACCACGAGCACGGCGTCTCGTTGTTCCACCAGGCAATGCGGAGCGTCAGCGGGCATGGAGCCGTTCTCCTCTCCATGGGCTATTGCCGAATAACAATAACACGTTCTACTTTCGAAGCGTGGCCGTCAACATCGCGGATCTCGTCGAACATGCCGTCGATCTCGTGCCCGAGCGTGTCGCCGTGATCTGTGGCGACCGTCAGGTCAGCTACGCGGAGCTGGAGGAGCGATCGAACAGACTCGCCCACCACCTGCGAAAAAACGGGGTCGTACCCGGTTCGCATATCGGGGTGCACTCGCGTAACTCCATCGAGGCGGTGGAGGCGATGATCGCCGCGTACAAACTGCGCGCGGTCGCGATCAACATCAACTACCGCTATCTCAAGAACGAGTTGCAGTACCTGTTCGGCAACGCCGACCTGGTCGCGCTGATCCACGAGCAGCGGCACAGCGAGGTGGTCGCCGAAGTGCTGCCGCACGTCCCCGGCCTGCGGCACACCGTGGTCATCCCGGACGAGTCCGGCCAGGAGTTCACCGGCGTGGCCTACCCGGACGCGCTCGCCGACGGCGCCCCGGACCGCGACTTCGCCGAACGCAGCCCCGACGATCACTACATCCTCTACACCGGCGGCACCACCGGCCATCCCAAGGGCGTGGTGTGGCGGCACGAAGACATCTGGCGGGTGCTCGGCGGTGGCATCGACTTCTTCAGCGGCGCCCGCCTGCCCGACGAATGGCACCAATGCCGCGCCGGCAAGGATTTCGCGCTGATCCGGCTGCCGGTGGCGCCGCTCATCCACGGCGCCGCCCAGTGGGCCACCTTCCAGAGTCTGTTCGGCGGCGGCACCGTGGTCCTGGTGCCGCACTTCGACGCGGACGAGGTGTGGCAGGCGATCGGCCGGCACCGGGTCAACGTGCTCACCATCGTCGGCGACGCCATGGCCCGCCCGCTCATCGAGGCATACCATCGCGGCGGCTACGACGCCTCCTCGCTGTACGCGGTCTCCAGCAGCGCCGCGCTGTTCTCGCCCAGTGTCAAGGAACAGTACGTCGCCGCGCTGCCCAACATCATGCTCACCGACACGATCGGCTCCTCCGAGACCGGGTTCAGCGGCATCGGCGTGATCGGCCGCGACGGGCAGCCCAAGGACGGCCCCCGGGTCAAGGTGGACGCGGACACCGTGGTGATCGGTGAGGACGGAAAGCCTGTCGCCCCAGGGGCTGTGGGCAGGCTGGCGCGGTCGGGGCACGTGCCGTTGGGCTATTACAAGGATCCGGTCAAGACCGCGACCATGCTCACCGAGATCGACGGCCGCCGCTACGCCATCCCCGGCGACTACGCCAGGGTCGAGGCCGACGGCACGGTCACCTTGCTGGGCAGGGGAAACACCAGCATCAACACCGCGGGCGAGAAGGTCTATCCGGAGGAGGTCGAGGGCGCGCTCAAGTCCCATCCGGACGTCTTCGACGCCCTAGTCGTCGGCATCCCGGACGACCGGCTCGGCCGCCGGGTGGCCGCGCTGGTGCAACCCAGACCCGGTGCCACCCCGAGCTTTGCCGCGCTGGACGAGCACGTGCGCGGCCTGATCGCCGGGTACAAGGTGCCGCGCAGCCTGTGGCTGGTCACCGAGATCGGCCGCACCGCCAGCGGGAAACCGGATTACCGCTGGGCACAACGCTATGTCGAGGAGCACCGGGATGCGAACGTCGCTGTGTGAGACCCTGGGCATCGAGTACCCGGTGCTCGGTTTCACCCCGTCCGAACAGGTCGCCGCCGCGATCAGCCGGGCAGGCGGACTCGGCGTGCTCGGCTGCGTGCGCTACAACCGGGCCGAGGACCTGGACGCCGCCCTGGACTGGATGGACGCCAACACCGAAGGCAAACCCTACGGCGTGGACATCGTCATGCCCGCCGCGGCGCCGAAAGAGGGCACCGCGGTCGACCTGGACGCGCTGATCCCCCTGGCACACAGGGAGTTCGTGCACCGCACCCTCGCCCAGCTCGGCGTCCCCGAGACCGCCGAGACCGAACCCGGCGGCGTGCTCGGCTGGCTGCACTCGGTGGCCCGGTCCCATGTGGACGTTGCCCTCGGGCACCCGATCCGGTTGATCGCCAACGCGCTCGGCCCGCCGCCCATCGACGTGATCGACCGCGCGCACCAGCACGACGTCCTGGTCGCCGCACTGGCCGGCCGGGCCGAGCACGCGGTCCGGCACGTCTACGGCGGGGTGGACATCGTGGTCTCCCAAGGCTATGAGGCGGGCGGGCACACCGGAGAGATCGCCACCATGGTGCTGCTGCCCGAGATCGTGGACGCCGTCGGCGCCCGGGTCCCGGTGCTCGCCGCGGGCGGCATCGGCTCCGGCCGCCAGGCCGCCGCGGCCATCGCCCTTGGCGCGCAAGGGGTCTGGATGGGTTCCTACTGGCTCACCAGCACCGAGTACACCCTCGGCGGCCCGAACTCGGCCACCCAGCGCGCCCTCCTGGCGGCCCGCTCCAGTGACACCGTGCGCTCCCGCATCTACACCGGCAAACCCGCCCGGCTGCTGCGCACCCGCTGGACCGAGGCCTGGTCCGCGCCGGACGCGCCCGAACCACTGCCGATGCCGTTGCAGAACCTCCTGGTCAGCCAGGCACACCAGCGGCTCGCCGCCTCCGATGACCCCGAGGTGGTGGCGATGCCGGTCGGACAGATCGTCGGCCGGATGAACCAGGTCCGCCCGGTGGCGCAGATCATGACCGAACTGGTCGCCGAATACCAGGAGACCGTGCGCAGGCTCGCCGAACTTGGCTGAAAGTCCACACCCGGCCAGCAAGTTCCCCCCGATCGGAGGTTGAGCCCGCACCGGCGGCCGCGCAGGCTCGCTGAGGACCGGGTGCCGATCGGGAGGATCGAACCGTGCGGGTGAGACATCGGGCCGTGCTTGCGACAACGTTGTCCGCGGCCCTGCTGGCCGGTGGGCAGCTGCCGATCGGCACGGCGCAACCAGCCTTGGACGTGTACTCCTACCTGGAGAATCCGCGGATCACCGGTGAGGGCCAGGAGCCGCACCACGCCGAACTGCGGCCCTACCCCGATCACGCCGCCGCGTTACGCGGGGACGAGCGCACGCCGTTCACGCAGAGCCTGGACGGTGACTGGAAGATCCAGATGGCCGAGCTGCCGGAGCAGGTGCCCGCCGGGTTCAGCGCCGCCGACTACGACGTGCGCGGCTGGCGTACCGTGCGGGTGCCGCACACCTGGCAGACCGACGGTCTGGACCACCCGATCTTCCGCAACATCGCCGAGGAGATCGTGCCGGACACCCCGCCCAAGGTGCCAAGGGACATCAACCCGACCGCGGCCTACGCCAAGGACTTCACCGTCCCCGACAACTTCGCCGACCGCCGCACCATGCTCCGCTTCGAGGGCACCACGTCCAGCTATTTCGTGTGGGTCAACGGAAAACGGGTCGGCTACGACCAGGGTGGCTACACCCCGGCCGAGTTCGACATCACCGACGCGCTGCGGCCGGGCAGCAACCGGCTGGCCGTGCAGGTGCACCGCTGGGCCGCCGGGGCCTACCTGGAGGACGTCGACCAGTGGCGCTTCGCCGGGATCTTCCGCTCGGTGTGGCTCTACTCCACCTCGGCCAGCTTCCTCCGCGATCTCACCGTGCACACCGACCTGGATGAGCACCACCGGGACGCGCGACTGGACGCCACCGTCGAACTCGCCCGCAAACCCGGTGGCAGCACCGGGAAACACCGGGTCAACGCGACCGTGCACGACGCGCGCGGCGGGGTGATCGCCACCGCCACCGGCGAGGCGGAGCTGACCGGCGAGACCGCCAGACTCACCCTGAGCACCCCGGTGACCAACCCGGCCAAGTGGACCGACGAGACCCCGAACCTGCACGCCCTGGTGCTCGAACTGCTTGGCCCGGACGGGAAAACCGTGCACACCACCAGGGAGACCATTGGCTTCCGCGAACTGTCCATCAAGGACAGACAGCTGCTGGTCAACGGCAAACAGGTGCTGTTCAAGGGCGTCAACCGGGCCGAGACCGACGCCCGGCACGGCAGGCACCAGCCGAGGGACAAGCAGCTCCAGGATGTGCGGCTGATGAAGCAGCTGCACGTGAACGCGGTCCGCACCTCGCACTACCCGTCCGATCCGCACTTCTACGACCTGGCCGACCAGCACGGGCTGTGGATCGACGACGAGGTGGACATCGAGACCCACTCCCGCGAGCACTGCCCGAGCAACTGCCTGGCGGACAAGCCGGAATGGCAGGACGCGTTCCTGGAACGGTTCGTGGCCATGGTGCAGCGGGACAAGAACCACCCCAGCGTGTTCATGTGGGACACCGGCAACGAGGCCGGGCTCGGCGCCGGCCACTACAAGATGGCCGAGTGGGCCAAGAAGAACGCGCCCGGCCGCCCGCTCTACCACCAGTCCAACCGGCCCGACGGCGACGCGCCGTACGCGGACGTATGGGGACCGCGATACCCGCATCCGGACGAGCACGCCAAACAGGGCCGGGACAGCACAAAACCGGTCATCATGGGCGAGTACGCGCACGCCCAGGGCAACAGCCTCGGCAACTTCCGCGAGTTCTGGGACGTCATCCGGGCCAATCCGGTGCTGCAGGGCGGGTTCATCTGGGACTGGGCCGAGCAGAACCTGAGCCTGCCGCTGAAACTCACCCCGGACCACTCACCCAACAAGATCACCGCCCACCTCAACGGGATGCCGGAACTGGTAGAGGGCAGGCGCGGCAAGGCGGTCAGCCTGTCCGGCCTGGACGATTTCGTCGAGGTCTACCGGGATCGCAAGCTCGACCTGACCGGTCCGCTCACCCTGGACGCCTGGGTGAAACCGGCCACCCAGTGGCGCGGCGACTTCACCGTGATCGCCAAGGGCGACCACCAGTTCGCGCTGAAGATGAAGGACCAGCGCACCCTGGAATTCTTCGTGTATTCCCAGGGTGATTGGCGGTTCGTGCACGCCACCGTGCCCGCCGACTTCTTCGGCAACTGGCACCGGGTCAGCGGCAGCTACGACGGAGCCATGCTGCGCCTCTACATCGACGGCCGGGAGGTCGGCCAGAAACCCTGGTCCGGTCCGGTGAACAACACCGCCGAGCAGGTCAACATCGGCCGCAACTCCGAACTGCACGAGGACCACAACGGCCGGATGGCGCACGGGCTGATCGACGACGCCCGGGTGTACGACCGGGCCCTGAGCGCGCAGGAGCTGGCCGCCGATCCGAGTGGCACCGCGGTGCTGGCGCTGGACTTCGACCGGACCGTGGACGCCGGCCGGTACGACTCCTTCGGCGCGCACCAGTCCGGCGCGGACGGCCTGGTGGACGCGGACCGGCGACTCCAGCCGGAAACCGCGCAACTGGCCTGGGCGCACCAGCCGCTGCGCTTCGCCTACGCCGACGGGAACCTGCGGATCAGCAACGAACAGCGGTTCGCGCCGATCGAGGGCGTGCGGCTGCACTGGCGGATCACCGAGGGCGGCAAGGACATCCGGCAGGGCGAGCAGCCGCTGCGGGTCGAACCCGACCAGACCGTGACCGTGCCGATCCCGGCCGTGGCCAACCCCGCCGACCGGGAGCGGTTCCTCACCGCGCGGGTGCTGCGACCCGGCGGTGAACTGTTCGCCCACGACCAGTTCGGCGCGGGCGGCAAGGTGGTGCCCGGTTTCGCCCCGCCCCCGGCCACCGGACGACCCGTCATCGTGAACGGCTTCAACCAGGTCGTGGTACACGGCAACGGGTTCCGGTACGTGGTGGACAAGCGCACCGGCACGCTCAGCTCGATGCGGGCCGGCGAGGTCGAACTGCTCAAGCAGGGCCCTCGGCTCAACGCCTGGCGCGCGCCGATCGACAACGAGGCGGTGGACTGGGGCCAGGCCGAGGCGCCGCTGTGGCGGGCCGCCGGACTGGACCGGCTGAGCACCAAGGTCGATTCGGTCGCGGTGGAGGGAAATACGGTGGTGGTGCGCAGCACGGTGGCCGCCCCCGATGTCGCCGACGCCTCCTTCGGTCAGACCGTGCGGTACACAGGGGACGGTGCGGGCACCATCTCGCTCGGCCACGAGGTGCGCCCGGCCGGCCGGATGCGCACCCTGCCGTATCTGCCGCGGATCGGGTTCAGTCTCGGCGTGCCAGCGGAGTTCCAGCGGTTCGCCTGGTACGGACGGCAGCTTGAGAGCTACAACGACCGGCGCGAAGGCAGTCCGATCGGCGTCTGGCAGTCCACCGTGGACGCCGAACAGCGCGGGTACGGAAAACCGCAGGACCACGGCAACCGGACGGACTCCCGGTGGGCGCTGCTCACCGACGGGCGCACCGGCGGACTGCTGATCAGCGGGGTCAACGACGTCAGCGTGAGCAGCTACGACGACACCGACCGGGCCGAGTACCCGTTCCAGCTGAAGAAGAACCCGGGCTGGACCACGCTCAGCGCCGCCTACGCCGCCAGCGGGGTCGGCGACACCCCGAACAACATCCGGGCCAAGTACAAGGTCCGGGCCGATATCGACTACAGCTACGGCATGATCCTGCGCCCGCTCAACCGCACCGAGATCAGCACCGGCCTGCCCGCCGGGAGTTAGGGACGGTGGACCAGGGCGGCGCCCAGCGCACGCAGGTGCGCGGTGGCGCCGCCCAGGGCGAACTCGGCGTGTTTGGCGGCCACGAAGTAGCGCTGCAGCCGGTGGTCCAGGTCGATGCCGACGCCGCCGTGCACGTGCACCGCGGTGTGCGCCACCCGGTGCCCGGCGTCGGCGGCCCAGAACTTGGCCGTGGCCAGGGCCTCCGAACTGGGCAGGCCCTCGCTGACCCGCCAGGCCGCTTGCCACAGGGTGAGCCGGATGCCCTGCACGTCCACGTAGGCGTCGGCCAGCCGCTGCGCCACGGCCTGGAACTGGCCGATCGGGCGGCCGAACTGCACCCGCTCGCGGGCGTACCCGGCGGTCAGTTCCAGGGCCCGTTCGGTGATGCCGAGCTGTAGCGCGCACCAGCCGAGCACGGCCCTGGTGTGCAGGAACTCCACCGCCGCCGGGTCCAGGACCCGGTCCGCGGGCAGGGGAGTGGCGCTCAGCTCCAGCTGTGCCGTGCCTGCCCCGTCCACGGTCTCCTGCCGCCGCACCGACACCCGTGGGTCTTCTGGGGTCACCAGGAACACCCGCGGCCCGTCGGGGGTGTCCGCGGGGACCAGGAACGCCGCGGCGATCCCGCCTGCGGGTACCGCGGTCTTGGTGCCGGTGAGCAGCCAGCCGTCGCCGGTGGGTTCGGCGGTGCTGGCGGTCTCGTCGGTGAGGGCGGCGGTCAGCACCGTCTCCCCGGCCAGCGCGCCCGGCAGCCAGCGGTCCCGCGCGATCGACCCGCCGAACTCGGCGATGGCCGAGGCGGCCAGCACGGTGGAGGCCAGGTACGGCACCGGCGCGACCGCCCGGCCCAGCGCGACCAGCACCGAGCACTGCTCCAGCACGCCGTACCCGGATCCGCCCAAGGCTTCCGGAATCCCGGCCCCGAGCAGCCCCGACGCCCCAAGCATATTCCACAGTGGACGGTCGAACCGGTCTGGACCGGACTCGGCGGCCCGCAGCCGCTCCTGGGTGACCTGGTCGGCCAGGATCTCACCGGCCACAGTGGACAGTGCGTCCTGCGCCTCGGTCATGCTGAAGTCCACGATCTCTCCAGTTCTCGTATACCGAGTTGGCCAAAGTCGTACGCCGCGTTGGCCCAACTGGTACGCCGAGTTGGGCCAACTCGGCGGGCGGGTTAGCGGCGGATGGGGAGGCCGAGGGCGGTGGCGGCGATGATGTCGCGTTGCACCTCGTTGGTGCCGCCGCCGAAGGTCAGGATCAGGCAGGACCGGTGCAGTCGCTCGATCTTGCCGTGCAGCGCGGCCCCTGGCGCGCCCGCGCGCAGGGTGGCGGCCGGGCCGAGCACCTCCATCAGCAGCCGGTAGGCCTCGGTGGCCAGTTCGGTGCCGTAGACCTTGGTGGCCGAGGCGTCCGCCGGGGTGGGGGTGTGCGCCGCGCCCCAGGCGATCCGCCAGTTCAGCAGCTTCAGGTACTCCACCTTCGCGTGCACCCTGGCCAGGTGGATCTGCACCCACTCCTGGTCGGCCACTCGCGAGCCGTCGGGCAGTTTGGTCGCCTTCGCCCAGTCCAGGACCTCCTGCAGGGCGTTGCGGATCGGCGCGGCCGAGGTGAGTGCGACGCGTTCGTGGTTGAGCTGGTTGGTGATCAGCGGCCAGCCCTTGTTCACCTCACCCACCAGCGCCCCGGCCGGGACCCGGACCTCGCTGTAGTAGGTGGCGCTGGTGCCCGGCCCGGCCATGGTGCGCACCGGCGTCCAGGAGAACCCGGGCGCGTCGGTGGGCACGATCAGCATGCTGAGACCCTTGTGTTTGGGCGCCTCCGGATCGGTGCGGCAGGCCAGCCACACGTAGTCGGCGTACTGGATCAGGCTGGTCCACATCTTCTGTCCGTTGATCACCCACTCGTCGCCGTCGAGCACCGCCCTGGTGCGCAGTGAGGCCAGGTCGGTGCCCGCCTCCGGCTCGGAGTAGCCGATGGCGAAGTGCAGTTCACCGGCGGCGATCCGGGGCAGGAAGAAGGACTTCTGCTGGTCCGTGCCGAAGCGCATGATCGTCGGGGCCACGCTGTTGAGGGTCAGGAACGGCACCGGCGCGCCCGCGGTGGCCGCCTCGTCGGTGAAGATCAGCTGATCCAGCAGCGGGCGTTCCTGACCGCCGTACTCGCGTGGCCAGCCCAGCGCGAGCCAGCCGTCCCGGCCCATCTGCCGCACCACCTCCAGATAGGTGGCGCGGTCGCCGTAGTCGCCGCCGCCGGCGTACAGCGCCGCGCGCCGCTCCGGGGTCATCAGCTCGGCGAAGTACGCCCGCAAGTCCGCGCGCAACTGCTGCTGTTCCCGCGTGAAGGCGATCCGCATGGGTCAATACTAGAACACGTTCTTTCGAATCCGGAACGTGTACTTGAGTCGTCCACCCCGGTACACCTGTGCCACTCAGTTGGCCCTTGCTCGGATCGAGAACACATTCTAGTGTCGGTCCCCATCCGAGGGCACACTACTCGTCGAGGAGTGGATTCGGTGAAGGCTGCCGTGCTGAACCAGGTTGGCGACGACCGGCTGGAGCTGCGGACCGATGTGGCCACGGTCCCGCCCGGCCCCTTCGACGTGCGGGTGGCGGTGCGCGCCTCCGGCATCTGCCACAGTGATCTGCACGCTATGGACGGCACCCTGCCCGCGCTGGCGCCGGGTGTGCTCGGCCATGAGGGCGCGGGCGAGGTGGTGGAGATCGGCTCGGCGGTCACCGATCTGGCGGTGGGTGACCACGTGCTGATCACCTTCGTGCCACCCTGCCTGCGCTGCAAGTCCTGTCTGCGCGGCCAGTCGCACCTGTGCGCGGTGTACGCGATCGAGTCCTTCATGAAGCCCCGCTTCACCAAGGGCGAGCAGCCGCTGTTCGGCTTCGCCGGTTGCGGCACCTTCGCCGAGGAGCTGGTGGTGCCGCAGCCCGCGGCGATCAAGGTGCCCGAGGACGTGCCGTTCGAGATCGCCGCGCTGATCGGTTGCGGCGTGCTCACCGGCGCGGGCGCGGTGCTCAACACGGCCGCGGTGCAACCCGGTTCGACCGTGGTGGTGATCGGCTGCGGCGGGGTCGGCGTGTCCACGTTGCAGGGCGCGCGGATCGCCGGGGCGAGCACGATCATCGCGGTGGATCCGGTGCGGGACAAGCACGAGGCCGCGCTCAAGTTCGGCGCCACGCACACCGCCACCCCCGAGGAACTTCCCGGCCTGCTGCCCGAGCTGACCGGCGGTGAGGGCGCGGACTACGCGTTCGAGGTGGTCGGCCTGCCCGCCACCATCCGCTCCGCCTGGGACTCCGCCCGCCGCGGCGGCACCGTGGTGGTGGTCGGCGCCGGCCGGGCCGAGGCCCAGGTCAGCTTCTCCGCCCAGGAACTCTTCCTGCACGAGAAGCGGTTGCTGGGCTCCTTCTACGGCTCGGCCGACGTCCGCCGCGACTCGGCCAAGATGATCGACTTCTGGCGGGCCGGGCAGCTCGACCTGGACGGCATGATCAGCCGCAGGCTGCCCCTGGCCGAGATCAACGACGGCCTGGACACCCTGCGCGGCGGCAAGGTGATCCGGCAGATCGTGACCTTCGACTAGGCGGGTGTCGCTTGTGGACGATGGGCTGAGCCTGTCCGGCAAGGTCGCCGTGGTGACCGGCGCCGGCGCCGGACTCGGGCGCGCGGAAGCGCTGGCACTGGCTACGGCCGGGGCGAGTGTGGTGCTCAACGACCTGCCCGGCGCGGCCGAGCAGACCGCCGAGCTGATCAAGGAGGCCGGTGGCGCGGTCACCGTGGTGGCCGGGGACATCGCCGAGCGGGCCACCGCGGACGCGTTGCTGGCCGCGGCGCTGGCCGAGTTCGGCGGCCTGCACGTGGTGGTCAACAACGCCGGCGTGCTGCGCGACCGGATGCTGTTCAACCTCTCCGACGAGGACTGGGACCTGGTGGTCCGGGTGCACCTGCGCGGGCACTTCCTGTTGTCCCGCAACGCCAGCGCGTACTGGCGGCAGCAGGCCAAGTACACCGACGGCCCGGTATACGGCCGGATCGTGAACACCGCCTCGGAGTCCTTCCTGCTCGGCTCGCCCGGCCAGGCCAACTACGCCGCGGCCAAGGCGGGCATCGCCGCCCTGACCGTGTCCACCGCCAGGGCGCTGGCGCAGTACGGGGTGCGCGCCAACGCGATCTGCCCGCGCGCCCGCACCGGCATGACCCGGCACGTCTTCGGCGAAGCTCCCGCCGAGGGCCTGGATCCCCTTGACCCACACCACGTCGCGCCCTTCGTCGCCTACCTCGCCGCGCCCGCCGCCGAGACGATCAACGGCCAGGTATTCGTGGTGCACGGCGGCATGGTCGCCCTGCTCGCCCCGCCCACGGTGGAACAGCGGTTCGTCAGCACCGGGGACACCTGGAGCCTGGCCGAGCTGGACGCCACCGTCGGCGACTACTTCACCGGCCGCCCGGCCGGGCGCACCTTCGCCTGCACCGAGCTGAACGCGTTGCAGGCCCGCCCCTGATCCGCCAGCGAAGGAGTAGCCATGCCGCTCACCGTGTTGCCGCACCGGGACACCGCGGGCCTGTCCGATGGTCTGCTGCTGGTCGACGGGAAGTGGCGGGCGGCGGCCGACGGCGAACTCTGGCGGCACCGGCATCCGGCCACCGGCGAGGAGATCGGCGGCTTCGCGGTGGCCACCGTGTCCGATGTGGACGAAGCCGTGCGCACCGCCCGCCGCGCCTTCGACGACGGCCCGTGGCCCAGAGCCCGTGCCGGGGAACGCATCCGCACCCTGCACCGCTACAGCAACCTGCTGCGCGAGCACACCGCCGAGCTGCAGGCGTTGCAGGCACTGGACAACAGCGTGCCGCTGTCCTTCGGCGGGATCTACACCACCTCGGTGGGCGCGGCCGCGGACGTCTTCGACCACCACGCCGGCTGGATCGACAAGCTCGGCGGGGACACCCTGCCGCCGTACCAGGGCGGTGATCACCTGGCCATGACCTTCCGCGAACCGGTGGGCGTGGTCGCCGCGATCCTGCCCTGGAACGCGCCGTTCCTGCTGTTCGCGCAGAAACTCGCGCCCGCGCTGGCCGCCGGATGCACGGTGGTGGTCAAACCCTCCGAATACGCCACCTTCTCCGTGCTGCGCATGGTGGAACTGCTCGCCGAGGCCGGATTGCCCGACGGCGTGGTCAGCGTGGTCACCGGCCCCGGCGCCACGGTGGGCGAGGCGCTGATCACCCACCCCGCGGTGGACAAGATCAGCTTCACCGGCAGTCGCGCGGTCGGCAGACGGATCATCGAAGCCTCCGCCAGTACGTTCAAACGGGTTTCCCTGGAACTGGGCGGAAAGAGCCCCAGCCTGGTGTTCCCGGACGCGCCCAACATCGGCCTGGCCGGGATGACCTCGATGGGCACCGTCACCATGGGCCTGTCCGGCCAGGCGTGTGTGGCGCACAGCCGGGCCCTGGTGCACCGCGACGTGTACGAGGAGTTCCTGGCCGCCGCACAAATGATGGCCGGGGTGATCACCTACGGCGACCCGTTCGACGCTGGCACCCTGGCCAGCCCGCTGATCAACGAACGCCAGCTGGAGCGGGTACTCGGCTACATCAACCGGGGCCAGGAGGAAGGCGCCCGGCTGGTCACCGGCGGGTCCAAAGTGGAGGGTGAACTCAGCACCGGCCACTTCGTGCAGCCCACCATCTTCGCCGACGTGGACAACGGCATGGCCATCGCTCAGGAGGAGATCTTCGGTCCGGTGCTCGTGGTGGTGCCGTTCACCGATGAGGACGAGGCGATCCGGCTGGCCAATGACACCGAGTACGGCCTGGGCGCCGGGATCTACACCGCGGACAGCCAGCGCGCCTTCCGGGTCGCCCGCAAGCTGCGCGCCGGAACCATTGGCATCAACGGGTTCACCGTCGAACCGCACCTGCCCTTCGGCGGGTTCAAGCAGTCCGGGCTGGGCCGCGAGGGCGGGCGCAGCGCGTATGAGGCCTACACCGAACTGAAAACCGTGCTGCTACCGCTGACCGAGGAGCTGATGTGAGGCTGGACGGCAAGGTCGCCCTGATCACCGGCGCGGCCCGCGGACTCGGCGAGGCCGTGGCCCGCCGATTCCTGCGCGAGGGGGCCAGGGTGGTGCTGGCCGACATCGCCGACGACACCGGCCACCGGCTCGCCGAGGAACTCGGGCCCAGCGCCCGCTACCGGCACCTGGACGTCGGATCCGAGGACGACTGGGCCGGGGTGGTCGCCGAGACCGTCACCGATCTGGGCCGCCTAGATGTGCTGGTCAACAACGCCGCGGTGCTGCACTTCGCGCCGCTGGCGCAGACCACCCTGGCCGACTACGAGCGGGTCATCCGGGTCAACCAGATCGGCTGCTTCCTCGGCATGCGCGCGGTGATCCCGGTGATGACCGAGGCCCGCGCCGGATCCATCGTCAACGTGTCCTCTGTGGAGGGTCTGGCCGGGATGCCGACCCTGTCCGCCTACACCGCGAGCAAATTCGCCATCCGCGGCATGACCAAGGTGGCCGCCCTGGAACTGGCCGCGCAGGGCGTACGGGTCAACTCGGTGCACCCCGGCGCGATGGACACCCAGATGGCCGGCGAGGCACTGGGCGGCATCGAACTGGACCGCGCCGCCATGGGCAAACTGGTGCCGATGAAGCGGATCGGCCAGCCCGAAGAGGTGGCCAACGTGGTGCTGTTCCTGGCCAGCGACGAAAGCTCCTACTGCTCCGGCGGCGAGTTCGCCGCGGACGGCGGCGCCACCGCGACGCACGCGTTCGGGTCGGTCGGATGACCGCTCCTCCCGCACGGCAAGGCGTGCCCGGCCTGGCGGCACTACGCCAGGTCGGGCGGATGAGCCTGCTGTCCTGGGAAGTGCTGGCCAGCCTGCCGCGCAGGCCGTTCCCCCTCGCGGAGTCGATCCGGCAGGCCTGGTTCTTCGCCAGCGTCACCATCCTGCCCACCGCGCTGGTCGCGATCCCCTTCGGCGCGGTCATCTCCCTGCAACTCGGCTCGCTCACCCAGCAGATCGGCGCCCAGTCCTTCACCGGCGCGGCAGGCGCCCTCGCCATCATCCAGCAGGCCAGCCCACTGATCACCGCGCTTCTCGTTGCCGGAGCAGGCGGTTCGGCGATGTGCGCGGACATCGGGGCCCGCACCATCCGCGAGGAAATCGACGCCCTAGAGGTGCTCGGAGTGTCCCCGGTGCACCGGCTGATCCTGCCCAGGGTGCTCGGCGCGATGCTGATCGCGGTGCTGCTCAACGGAGTCGTCAGCGTGGTCGGCGTGCTCGGCGGGTTCTTCTTCAACGTGATCCTGCAGGGCGGCACCCCCGGCGCCTACCTGTCCAGCTTCTCCGCACTGGCCCAGCTCTCCGACCTGTGGATCAGCGAGTTCAAGGCATTCCTCTACGGCTTCGTCGCGGGCATCGTGGCGGCCTACCGCGGCCTCAACCCCTCCGCCGGACCCAAAGGCGTCGGCGACGCGGTCAACCAGGCCGTGGTGATCACCTTCCTGCTGCTGTTCCTGATCAACATGGTGATCACCGGCGTCTACCTCCAGCTCGTCCCGGCGAAGGACGGGTGAGCCCGTGGCCGTGGTGGCGCGCAAGGTCCGATTACCCGTGCCGGGACTGGAGGCACTGGGCCGCCAGCTCTGGTTCTGCCTGCGCGCCCTCGCCCTCATCCCGCTGACCATTCGCCGCTACACCAGGGAAATCCTGCGGCTGCTCACCGAGGTCAGCTTCGGCAGCGGCGCCCTCGCCCTGATCGGCGGCACCCTCGGCGTGATGATCGGCATGACCGTGTTCACCGGCGCGGTCGTTGGCCTGCAAGGCTATTCCGCGCTCAACCAGCTCGGCACCTCCACCCTCACCGGGTTCATCTCCGCCTACTTCAACACCCGCGAGGTCGCCCCGCTCTCCGCCGGACTCGCGCTCTCGGCCACCGTCGGCTGCGGATTCACCGCCCAGCTGGGCGCGATGCGCATCTCCGAGGAGATCGACGCCCTGGAGGTCATGGGCGTGCGCAGCCTGCCCTACCTGGTGACCACCCGCATCCTGGCCGGACTCGGCGCGGTGATCCCGCTCTACGTGGTCGGCCTGCTCTGCTCCTACCTGGCCTCCCGGGTGGTCACCGTGCTCTTCTACGGCCAGTCGGCAGGCACCTATGACCACTACTTCGGCCTGTTCCTGCCGCCCGCCGACGTGCTGTGGTCCTTCCTCAAGGTCGTCGTGTTCGCCGTCGTGATCATCCTGGTGCACTGCTACTACGGCTACACCGCCAGCGGCGGACCGGCCGGAGTCGGTGTCGCGGTGGGCCGGGCGGTGCGCGCGGCGATCGTGGCCCAGATGTTCCTGGACCTCTTCCTCAGCCTGGCCATCTGGGGCTCCACCACCACCGTGCGGATCGCCGGATGAACGACCGCACCGCGCCACTGCGCTTCCAGCTGCTGGGACTGGTGTTCCTGCTGGTGGTCGCGCTGTTCGTGGCGGGCTCGATCGCGGTGTACCGCAAAGCTTTCACCCCGGTGGCCACGGTGCTGCTGGAGGTGGACCGGGCCGGTACGCAGTTGCGGGCGGGCGCGGATGTCAAGGTGCGCGGGCTGATCGTCGGCGAGGTCCGGGCCATCCGGGCCGGCCAGGACCGGGCGGTACTGGAACTGGCCCTGCAACCCGAGCGGATCCCGCTGATCCCGGCCGAGGTCACCGCCCGCCTGCTGCCCAAAACCCTCTTCGGCGAACGCTATGTGGCCCTGCAACCGCCGGAGCGGCGCAGTGGGAAGTCCCTTGTGGACGGTCAGACCATCGGCCTGGACCGTAGCCAGGCCGGGGTGGAGATCGAAGCGGTGCTCAACGACCTGCTGCCGGTGCTCACCGCGGTCCGCCCCGACCAGCTCGCCGCCACCCTCACCGCGATGGCCAACGCCTTGCGCGGCCGGGGAAAGCAACTCGGCGGCACCCTGATCCGGCTCGGCGACTACCTGGACGGCCTGGCCCCGGCACTGCCCGATCTGCGCGCCGACCTCAAGGCACTGGCCAAGGTCGCCGACACCTACACCACCGCCGCCCCCGACCTGCTCCAGGCTCTCGCCGACGCCACCACCACAACCCGGACCGTGCTCGACCAGCAGCACAACCTGCGGGCGCTGTTCGGCAACGTGACCCTGGCCGCCATCGACATCGAGGCGTTCCTGAAAGTCAACCGGGACAACCTGATCGCCCTGGTCGCCGAGGGCAGGCCGACCCTGGAGGTGCTGGCCAAGTACGCGCCCGAGTACCCCTGCCTGCTGGAACAACTCGTCGCGATGATCCCCAACACGGACAAGACCTTCGGCAAGGGCAGCAAGGAACCGCACATCGCCAAGTTCACCCTGGAGATCACCGCCAGCCGCGGCAAGTACCGGCCGGGCGTGGACGTGCCCAAGTACCTCGACCAACGCGGCCCGCGCTGTTACCCGCCCGCCAAACCACCCGGCCGGTTCCCGCAGTACCCGCCCGGCGGGCCGGTCCTGGACGGCTCCACGCATCCGGCCTCAGTGCCCTCGGTGGCCAACTCCCGGCCGGAACGCGAACTGATCAACGCGCTGGCCGCGCCGATCCTGGAGAAACCGGTGGCCGAGGTGCCGGAGTGGGCCGGACTGATGCTCGGACCGATGTTCCGGGGCACGGAGGTGACCCTGCGATGAACGTGCTCTCGCCACTGGCCAAACTCACCGTGTTCACCGCGGTGACCGTGACCCTGACCGCGTTGCTGGCACTCACCATCGCCAACTCCACCGGCGGCCCCAAATCCGGGTACGCGGCCAGGTTCACCGATGTCACCGGCCTCAACGTCGGCGACGAGGTCCGCATGTCCGGCGTCCGGCTCGGCAGCGTCACCGCGATCACCGTGGCAGATCAGAAACAGGCCAGGGTCGAGTTCGAAGTGGACAGTGCCACCCCGCTGCCCGCCGCGGTCACCCTGACCGTCAAGTACCGCAACCTGGTCGGCCAGCGCTACCTCGCCCTGGCCCTGGACAACGGCGACGTCCGGCAGAAACTGCCCTGGGGAGCGGAAATCCCACTCAGTCGCACCCGTCCCGCACTCAATCTCACCGTGCTGTTCAACGGTTTCCGCCCGCTGTTCCAGGCCCTCAACCCGGACCAGGTCAACAAACTCGCCGGCGAGATCATCCAGGTATTCCAGGGCGAGGGCGGCACCATCGAGAGCATCCTCGGCCACACCGCCTCACTCACCTCGGCCATCGCCGCCAAGGACAAGGTGATCGGCGAGGTCGTCGGCAACCTCAACACCGTCCTGGACACCGTCAACGGCCGCACCGGCGAACTCACCGGACTGCTCGACCAGCTGCAACGACTGGCCAGCGGCCTTGCCGCACAACGCCAGCCCATCGGCCAGGCCATCGCCGCCCTCGGCGAACTGACCCAGGTCACCGCCGGACTCCTGGACGCCGCCCGCCCCGCGCTCAAGGCCGATATCGGCGCCCTGGGCCAGATCGCCGGACAACTCGGCAACCGCAGCGACCTCCTGGAGAACTTCCTGGACCGCTTCCCGACCAAGGTCCGCTCCATCGCCAGAGTCGCCAGCTACGGCGGCTGGTTCAACTTCTTCGCCTGCCGCATCTCCGGCAAGGTCGGCGTCGGCGCCCTCGGCCTCACCGTGGACCTGCCACTGCTGCCCCTGGTGGGCACCCCGATGCCGGAACGGTGCAGCCAATGAGAAGGGTGAGCGCGAGCGCGCAGACCAGGATCGGCGCGATCACCGTCGTCGGCCTGCTGCTGGGCACCCTGGCCGCCTTCAACGCCGAGGACCTGCCGATCATCGGCGGCGGCACCACCTACACCGCCGAATTCGCCGAGGCCGGTGGCCTGCGCACCGGCAACGAGGTGCGGGTGGCCGGGGTCAAGGTGGGCCGGGTGACCACGATCAGCCTGGCGGGCAACAAGGTCCTGGTCGGCTTCCGGCTCAGCGACACCCGGCTCGGCGACCGGACCACCGCCGCCATCGAGATCAAGACCCTGCTCGGCGACAAGTACCTGTCCCTCATCCCCGACGGCGCCCAACCGCAACGCCCGAACGAACCCATCCCGCTGGCCCGCACCACCACCCCCTTCGACGTCACCGACGCGGTCAACCAACTCGGCGAAACAGTGTCTAAAGTGGACACTCGGCAATTGGCGGACAGCTTCCGGGTGCTCACCGACACCTTCCGCAACACACCCGACAAGACCAAGTCGGCCCTGGACGGCCTGTCCGCGTTGTCCCGCACCATCGCCAGCCGCGACGACCAGCTCGCCGCCTTGCTGGCCAACACCTCCCAGCTCAGCGGCACCCTGGCCGGCCGCGACGACCAGGTCCGGCGGCTGATCGCCGACGCCAGCCAGCTACTGGGCGAGCTGGACCGGCGCAAAGCCGCGATCAGCGCGTTACTGCGTGGCACCAAGGACCTCGCCGCGCAGCTCAAGGGCCTGGTCGCGGACAACCGGGCCCAACTCGGCCCGGCACTCAAGGAACTGGACAAGGTCACCGGGATCCTGCAACACAACCAGGACCAGCTCAGTGCCGGACTGCGTGACCTGGCCCCGTACGTGCGGCTGTTCAACAACACCATCGGCAACGGCCGCTGGTTCGACGGCTACTTCTGCGGCCTGGTCCCGCCCTACGCCAAGGTCGGCGTGTTCGAGATCAACGAGAACATCTGCACCCCGCCGCTCACCGGAGGTGGCCGATGACCCACCGCAGCACCACCGGCCGCAGCCTCACCAACCTCCTCGCCCTGGCCTGCGTCACCGCGTTGCTGCTCAGCGCCTCCCTGGTCTGGTTGCAGGGCGGCTCCGGCGGCTCGTCGATCACCGCGTTCTTCGCCCGCACGGTCGGGCTGTACCCGGGCTCGGAGGTGCGGGTGCTCGGCGTGCCGGTCGGGCGGGTGCGCGAGGTGACCCCCGAGGGCGAGCGGGTCCGGGTGCGGTTCGAGGTGGACCGCGGCATCCGGATCCCGGCCGAGGCCAAGGCCGTGGTGATCGCACCCAGCCTGGTCAGCGACCGCTACCTCCAGCTCACCCCCGCTTACGAGACCGGCCCCGAACTGGCCGGTGGCGCGGAAATCCCGTTGACCCGCACCGCGATCCCGGTCGAACTGGACGAACTGCTCGGCGACGTCGGCGAACTGAGCCGCGCGCTGGGACCCGACGGGGCGAACAAGAACGGCGCGCTCTCCGGCCTGCTGGACACCGCCGCGGCCAACCTCAAAGGCAACGGCGCCGCACTCAACGCCACCGTCAAGGACCTGGCCGCCGCCGCGGAAACCCTCAACCGCTCCCGCAAGGACCTCTTCACCACCGTCGACGGCCTGCGCCAGTTCACCGCCGCCCTGGTCGCCTCGGACGGCCAGCTCCGCGCCTTCAACAACCGGCTCGCCTCGGTCAGCGGCCACCTCGCCGCCGAACGCGAACAACTCGGCGCGGCCTTGCAAGGCTTGGCCGGGGCGATGATCGACGTCAAGGAGTTCATCACCGCCAACCAGGACCGGCTGAAGTCCACAGTGGACAAACTCGCCAGCGTCACCAAGGTCCTGGTCGACCAGCGCGCCGCACTCGCGGAGGTCCTGGACGTGGCACCGCTGGCCGCCACCAACTACCTCAACAGCTACGACGCCGCCTCCGGCACCTTCGCCGTACGCGGCGCGATCAACGAACTCACCTACCCACCGGTCCTGCTGCTGTGCCGAGTGATCCAGGCCGGAACCCCCAAACAGCTCCCGAAACTCCTCGGCGACGCCTGCGCCCAACTCGCCCCCCTCCTGGACGGCGTCCTCAAACTCCCCAGCCCAGCCGAAATCCTCGCCGCCCTCCAACAAGGCCGCCTCCCCAAACTCCCCCTCCTAGGCGGCCGCTAATGCCCCCCACCCGAGCGTTGGCCGTTCTCGTACGCCGACTTGGCCAAAGTCGTACGGCCCGTTGGCCCAACTGGGCGTACGAGTTGGCCCAACTCGTACGCGGGCGCTGGGTGCTGGCGCCGGTGGTGGTGCTGGCGGGGTGCACCGGGATGTACGGGGTGCCGCTGCCGGGCGGGGCGGACCTTGGTGACGCGCCGTACCGGATCACTGTGCGGTTCGCGGACGTGTTGGACCTGGTGCCGCAGGCCGGAGTCAAGGTGAATGACGTCGCGGTGGGACGGGTGGAGGAGATCAAGCTCGGCGCGGACTACGCGACCGCGGAGGTGCGGCTCGCGGTCAACGGGGCGGTGCGGTTGCCGGGCAACGCCCTCGCCCGGTTGCGGCAGTCGAGCTTGCTGGGGGAGAAGTTCGTCGAACTGGCCGCGCCCAAGGAACCCGAGGGACAGCTGGCCGAGGGCGCGGTGATCCCCCTGGACCGGACCAACCGCAGCACCGAGATCGAGGAGGTGCTGGGCGCACTGTCCCTGCTGCTCAACGGCGGCGGGATCGGGCAGCTGCGGACGATCACCACCGAACTGGACGCGGCACTGGCCGGGAACGAAGCCCGGTTGCGCGGCCTGCTGTCCACTGTGGACAAGGTGGTGGCGGATCTGGACGGGCAGCGGGTGGGCATCACCAGGGCCATCGACTCGATCAGCCGGCTGTCCACCACACTGGTCGCGCAACGGCACAACCTGACCACCGCGCTGGACCACCTGGCGCCGGGGCTCGCGGTGCTCAACACCCAGCGGGACCAGCTGGTGGAGATGCTGCGGGCACTGGACAAACTCGCGGTCACCGCCACCGACACCGTACGCCGCAGCTCGACCAACCTGATCGCCGACCTGAAGCTCCTCGAACCGGTGCTGCGCAAGATCGCCGAGGCCGGGGAGAACCTGCCCAAGTCCCTGGAGATCCTGGTGAGCTTCCCGTTCACCGACCAGACCCTGCACACCCTGCGCGGCGACTACGTCAACGCCGACGTCAAGCTGGACCTGGACCTCAGCTCCATCCTGGACAACCTCACCCGCTCCAACCAGCCCATCATCCAGCCGCCGGATCCGCGAAAACCCCCGGCTGAGCCGTTGCTGCCCGGCGCGCCTTCGGGGACGCCGAAGCCGCCGGAGCAACCGGGTCTGCTGGGCGGGCTCGGCGGGTTGCTGCACACGATCCTGGGTGGTCGGCGATGAGCCGGGGCGTGATCATCCGAATTGGACTGTTCCTGGCCATCGCGGCGATCGGACTCAGCTACGTGGGCGCCCGGTACGCGGGACTGGACCGGCTGTTCGGCGCCCGCGGGTACCTGGTCACGGTGCGGCTGGCCGATTCCGGGGGGATCTTCACCAATGCCGAGGTCACCTATCGCGGGGTCGCGGTGGGGCGGGTCGGGCAGCTGCACCTGACCGAGCGCGGGCTGGAGGTCGAGCTGGACATCGAACACTCCGCGCCGCGCATCCCGGCGGACACCGAGGCGGTGGTGGCCACCCGGTCCGCGGTGGGGGAGCAGTACGTGGACCTGCGGCCCAAGCACACCAGCGGGCCCTACCTGGCCGAAGGGTCGGTGATCGAGCAGCAGCGCACCACCATTCCGGCCGAGGTGTCCTCGGTGCTGGCCGATGCGCACCGCCTGGTCAAGAGCGTGCCGGTGGACTCGCTGCGGACGGTGGTCGGCGAGTTGAACACGGCCTTCGCAGACGCCGGGCCGGACCTGCAACGGTTGCTGGACAGCGCGGACAGCCTCACCCGGACCGCGATCCAGCACCTGCCGCAGACCAAGGAGTTGCTGGCCAACGCCAAGACCGTGCTGGGCACGCAGGAGGAGCAGAGCAGGCAGATCCTGGACTACAGCCGGAGTCTGCGGGAACTGGCCGATCAGCTGCGGCGATCGGACCCGGATCTGCGGGTGCTGGCCAAGGAGGTGCCGGAGGTCGCGGCGCGGACCGATGATCTGCTGCGGCGGTCCGGGACCGGGCTGTCGGTGCTGCTGGCGAACCTGTTGACCACCAGCCGGATCACCAGTGCGCGGACCGCGGGGCTGGAGCAGTTGCTGGTGGCGTTTCCGGTGATCACCGCGACCTCGCCGACCGCCTCCGGGGATGGCACCGGGCATTTGGGACTGGTGCTGAACTTCTTCGACCCGTTCAGTTGCACCAAGGGCTATGAGGGCACCAAACAGCGGCCGGGCAAGGAGACCACGGACGCGGCGTTGAACAACAAGGCGTACTGCGCGGAGCCGCCGAACAGTCCGACCGGGGTGCGCGGATCGCAGAACGCGCCATTCGGTGGACGGCCCGCGGTGTCGCCACCGGCCAGGCAGCAGCAGGCGGATCCGCGGTTACCCGGGCCGCTGGGATTGCTCGGACCACAGCCGGGGCCGCGGACATTGGGGCAGTTGCTGGGGTTGGAGGGCCGATGAGATCAGTCCTTTGTGGACTTGTCGCGGTGGCGTTGCTCGCGGCGGGCTGGTTCGGCTGGGGCTGGTGGGCGGCGAGCGGGGATCCGGATCTGCGGCAGGCCGTGGAGCGGGACGCCGCCCTGTCCGCCGGGCAGCGGGCCGTGGTGGAGCTGAACACCCTGGATCACCGGGATGTGGAGGCTGGACTGGCGCGCTGGCGGGAGGTGGCCACCGGGACGTTGCTGGAGGAGCTGGCGCAGAACCGGGAGCAGCACGCCAGGGACATCAAGACGGCCCGCACCGCGACCACGGCGAAACTGCTGTCGGCTGCACTGACCACTGTGGACGGTCACGCGGGGGCGGCGCGGCTGATCGCGGCGGTGGAGGTGACGGTGGCCAGGGACGGGGCACAGCCGAGCACCCAGCGCAGCCGGTTGTCGGCGGAACTGACCCGGACCGCGGCGGGATGGCGGGTGGGGCGGTTGCAGACGATGGGGGTGGGTGGGCCGTGACGCGCGGGCGCGGGGTGCAGAAGCCGGTGCGGCGGGTGCGGGTGGTGGCCGGGCGGCATCCAAAGCCGGTGACCTCGGAGGTGGCCGCCGAGCCGGAGGTCACCCCGCCTGCCCCGAGCCTGCCCGAGACCGCGTTGCCGGTGGCGGTGGAGATCGCCCCGGCAGAGGTCGAACCGCCATTGCCAGCCCCAGCGGAGACCAAGCCAGAATCCGGCGAACCGTCGGCGGAGGCTTCGGTGAAGCGGACGTTTCCGCTGGTGCCGGTACTGAGCGCGGTGCTGGTGGTCGCCATCGGGTTCGCGATCTGGGCCGCGGTCGCCACGCAGTCGCTGCGGCCGGGCGGGAATGTCGCGCTGGTCGACAATGCGACCACGGATGTGGTGCTGCGGCAGGTCACCGACGCGGTGCGGGACACCTTCAGCTACGACCACGCCGACACCGGCCGCACCGAACAGGCCGCCGCCCGGGTGCTCGACGGCCGCGCCATTGAGCAGTACCGCGAGCTGTTCGCCGAGGTCCGCAAGGTCGCCCCGGCGCAGAAACTGGTGCTCACCACCACCATCCGGGCGGCGGGTGTGCGGGAGATCCAGGGCGACACCGCCACCGTGCTGGTCTTCGTCGATCAGCAGATGCTGCGGACCGGCGACAACGTGCAGAACTCCGGGGCGGCGCAGCTGGAGGTCACCGCGCGGCGGGACGGCCCGAACTGGCGGATCGTCGAGCTGAAGGTGCTCTGACTGGCCAACGCGTAACCGATGGGTTACGCTTCCGGTCGTGGATGAGGTGGCGGGCGCGATCGCCGATCCGGTGCGCAGGGAGATCCTGGTGCTGCTCCGGGACGGCCGGTTGTCCGCGGGCGAGATCGCCGGGCAGTTCGAGATCAGCCGGCCCGCGGTGAGCAGGCACCTGCGGGTGCTGCGGGAGAGCGGGCTGGTTCAGGACGAGCTGGTCGGCAGGCAGCGGCTGTACACACTTGATCCGCAACGCTTCCGGGAACTGGCCGCCTGGCTGGTCCAATTCGAGCGGCCGACCGGGTGGGAACACCGGCTCGACGCACTGGAAACCGAGGTCTACCGCACCCGCAGGGAAAGCCGTGCGCGGCCCCCTGCGGTGGAGGACAAGGAGAACACGGCATGAATCCGTTGCCCACCGGCCGGTTGTTCGGCACCGAGACCGGCGTCGATCTGGTGCTGACGCGCACTTTCCGGGCCCCGGCCGAGGATGTCTGGGCCAGCCTGACCGAATCCGAGCGCACCGCGCGCTGGTTCGGGCCGTGGACCGGGGAATCCGGTCCCGGGCGCACGATCAAGGTGCAGATGGTCTTCGAGGAGGGCCAGGGGTGGATGGACGTCCGCATCGACGACTGCGCCCCGCCCCGGCTGCTGAAGCTGAGCACCGTGGACGAGGTCGGCGTCTGGCTGCTGACCATTGAAGTGTCCGAAGTGGACGGTGTCACTGAGCTGAAACTGGTGCACCACCGGGAAAAGCGGGAGGGTGCCGGCGAGATCGGCCCTGGGTGGGAGTACTACCTGGACATGCTGGTCGCGTCCAGGGAGGGCAAGGCGCTGCCCAGTTTTGACGACTACTACCCGGCGCAGCAGGAGTACTACGAGACGCTGGCCGTGTCGGAGTAATGGAGACCGGGGTGGTCCCAGTGGTGGGACCACCCCGGTTGCCTTGGTGCGGCAAGGGATTAGCTGATGCCACCCTTGACCGCGGTGATCAGCTCGCCGTTGCTGGTGTCACCGGAGAGTTCCCAGAAGAACGCGCCGCCCAGATTCTGGGTCTTGGCGTAGGAACCCTTGCCGCGGATGGTGGACGGGGTGTCGTAGCTCCACCACTGGTTGCCGCAGTGGGCGTAGGCGGTGCCGGCGACCGTGCCGTTGCTGGGGCACTTGGTCTTGAGCACCTTGTAGTCCTCGATACCGGCCTCATAGGTGCCCGGCGCGGCCCCGGTCGCGGTGCCGCCCGGCTCCTTCTTGGTCACGCCGGTCCAGCCACGGCCGTAGAAACCGATGCCCAGCAACAGTTTGCTGGCCGGGATGCCCTTGCTCTTGAGCTTCTGGATCGCCGCATCGGAGTTGAAGCCCTGCTGCGGGATGCCGGTGTAGGAGGTCAGCGGCGAGTGCGGGGCGGTCGGGCCCTGGGCGTTGAACGCGCCGAAGTAGTCATAGGTCATCGGCAGGTACCAGTCCAGGTACTGCGCGGCGCCCGCGTAGTCCGCGGCGTCGATCTTGCCGCCATTGGAGCCGTCCGCGGTGATCGCGGCGGTGACCAGGTTATTGCCGCCGAACCGCTTGCGCAGTGCCTCGATCAGCGTCTTGAACGAGCCGAAACCGCTGGTGTCACAGGAAAGCCCGCAGGCGTTCGGGTACTCCCAGTCGATGTCGATCCCGTCGAAGACATCCGCCCAGCGCGGGTCCTCGACCAGCTTGTAGCAGGACTCGGCGAAGGCCGCGGCGTTCTTGGACGCCTGGCCGAAGCCGCCGGACCAGGTCCAGCCACCGAAGGACCACAGCACCTTGATGTGTGGGAACTGCTTCTTTAGCTTGCGCAGCTGCCCGAAGCTGCCCCGCAGCACACCCGGATCCCAGGTGTCGGCCTTGCCGTCGACACTGAGGTCGGCGGTGTAGGCGCGGTCGTAGTCGGCGTAGGCGTCACCGATGGCGCACTGGCCGTTGGTGACATTGCCGAAGGCATAGTTGATGTGGGTCAGCTTCGACGCGGAACCACTCGTGACGATGTTCTTCACGTGGTAGTTCCGGGCGTAGGTGCCCCACTGGGCGAAGTAGCCGATCACCTTGTTGGGCGCGGCCGCGGCCAGTGGCTCCGCTGCTTGTTCGGCCGCGGCGACCGGCGCCGCGATCGAGGCTGGGGCCAGGGAAGCGATCAGGGCAGCCGCTGTCGCGAACGCGGCCACGAGGGTTCCGGCCATGGTGCGCCGACGTGTACTGGTCATCTGTAACTCCGCAGGGGACGAGGTACAGGGGGCACGCTGGCGGCGTGCGTCACACGCTAGGTGGTTTAGACCACTAGGTCAACGGTTTCCTGCGCGACCCGGCCCGGCCCACCGTGCGGCCTCCCGTCGGCGAGTCCCGCGGAGTGCCCATCCGCCGCCGAGTTGGGCCAACTCGTACGCCCACTTGGCCCAACTCGGCGTACGAGTTGGCCCAACTGGTTCAGGAGGGGGTGGGTTGCGGTGCCGACGCGAGGGTGCGTACAGTGTGCGCAAGACGGGAACGATGTGCGCGACTGGGGAGTGAAGATGAACGAGGCGGGGCTGCGGCTGGTGCGGGAGCAGTTGGCGAAGCGGGTGGATTCCGGGGAGGTGCCGGGGCTGGTCGCGTTGCTCGGGACCGCGGATGAGACGCACGTCGAGGTGCTGGGGGACATGCATGTGGGGGGTGGGGCGGCGATGGCGGAGGACTCGATCTTCCGGCTCGCCTCCGCTACCAAGCCGATCATCGCGGCCGGGGTGATGGCGCTGGTGGAGGACTGCCGGTTGCGGCTGGATGACCCGGTGGACGAGTGGTTGCCGGAGTTGGCGAATCGGCGGGTGCTGGTGCGGCCGGACGCTGAGGTGGCGGACACGGTGCCGGCCCGGCGGGCCATCACGGTGCGGGATCTGCTGACGTTCACCTGGGGGTTCGGGGTTGATCTGACCGGCGCCGACACGCCTATCCGGCGGGCGATGGCGGAATTGGGGTTGCTGGTGCCGCCGTCCGGGTTTGAGCCGGATGTGTGGATTCAGCGGCTGGGGTCGTTGCCGTTGATGGCGCAGCCGGGGGAGAGGTGGCTCTATCACGTCGGGTCGGATGTGCTGGGGTTGCTGGTGGCCCGGGTGACCGGAGGGTTGCTGGGGGACTTCCTGCGGGAGCGGATTTTCGCGCCGCTGGGGATGGTGGACACCGGGTTTTTCGTGCCGGAGGACAAGATTGATCGGTTGCCCACCAGCTACGCGCACGATCCGGCGACGGGGGAGCTGGTGGTGTGGGATCCGGCCGTGGGGGGCAAGTACAGCAAGCCGCCTCGGTTCGAGACGGGTGGGGACGGGCTGGTCTCGACCGCTGCGGACTACCACGCGTTCCAGCGGATGTTGTTGCAGGGCGGGAAGTATCGGGGGGAGCGGGTGTTGTCGCGGGGGTCGGTGGCGTTGCTGACCTCGGATCAGCTCACGCCCGCGCAGAAGGTGGAGAAGGACGAGCTGAACGAGTTCTTCGGGGACCACGGCGGGTTTGGGTTCGGGATGGGGGTGCGGATCGCTCGGCGGGGGTTCGCGCAGGTGGGGCAGTTCGGGTGGGATGGCGGGCTGGGGACTTCGGCGCAGGCTGATCCGGCGGCCGGGTTCAGTGGGGTGTTGCTGACGCAGGTGGCGCAGGATTCGCCGGTGTCGCGGTTGCTGATCAAGGACTTCTGGACCGCGGCTTACCAGGCTATGGAGGACTGAGGCTGGGTAGGGCGAAGGGCCCTCCCGTTGTCGCTGGGAGGGCCCCTCGGTTGTTCAGTTTGCTAGCGGCTCACAGGTCCTGGCACTGGCCGGTCCGGGGGCCGGTGCCGGTGTTGTCGAAGCCGTTGTCCACCGGTGCGGTGGTGTTGCCCGCGCAGGTCACGGGGCCCTGGATGCCGCTGGCGGAGACCACGGGGGCCTCCTGGGCGGTGTTGCCCACCAGGGTCACCGGGCCTTCGATCCGGGTGGCTTCGATGCTCAGCTCGCCGGTGGTGCCGGTGATGCTGATCGGGCCGGAAACGTTGCTGTTGAACAGAACCACGCCGGCGGCGCCAGTAGCTGACAGCGGGCCGCTGATACGGCTGCCGTAGGCGTGCAGGGTGGCGCCGGGGGCGACGGTGACCGGGCCGGTGATCTCGGCGTCGCGCAGGACCGTGGTGCCCTCGGTGACCGTGAGCGGGCCCTCGTGCTTGCCGGTGATCTCCTTGCCAGGCTTGGCCGCCGGCTTGCTGAGGAACTCGACCTCGGCCAGGGACACCGTGGCGCCCGCGCCGCCGGTGATCTCCAGGCGGTACTGGCTGTACCGGCCGGGGTTGGCGACCTTGAACGCCCTGGTGTGCTGGCGCCACTTGAATTGCTCGTTCTTGCGTTCGTCGACCGTGGCCCAGGTCTTGCCGTCGTAGGAACCCTTCAGCACCCAGCCGCTCGGGTCGGCCTCGGCCTTGCCGGAGGTCAGGGTGTAGAAGGTGACCGGGTCGGTCTGCACCTTGGGCTGGAACTGCACCCAGCCGGTCTTGCCGGGGAAGGCGATCTCGGTGGCGGAACTGTTGTCCGTCAACGGGGTCACGTCCACCGAGGCGGTGCGGGTGCCCTCGGCGTCGCGCAGCGGCGCGGGGACCGCGCTGCCCTCGGTGATCGACTTGGGTGCGGCGTCCTTGTCGGTGCCCCACTTCGAGGGCTTGTCGCCCATGTCGAATTCCAGGGTGCCGCCCTTGGCGATCAGGTCATGCGGCAGGTCGGTCTTGCCGTAGTTGCGGCCGTTGACCTTCAGGCCCTGCACGTAGACGTTGCGCAGGCTGTTCTTCGGCGCCTTGATCACCAGGTCCTTGCCGTTCTCCAGGTGCACGGTGGCCTTGGTGAACAGCGGGGAACCGATGGCGTAGCTGGGATTGCCCATCTGCAGCGGGTAGAAGCCGAGCGCGCTGAACAGCCACCAGGCGGACAGCTCGCCGTTGTCCTCGTCACCGCCGTAGCCCTGGCCGATGGTGGACCCGGTGTACTGCCGGGACAGCACCTCGCGCACCTTCTCCTGGGTTTTCCACGGCTGGCCCACGTAGTCGTACATGTAGGTGATGTGGTGCGAGGGCTGGTTGCTGTGCCCGTACTGGCCCATCCGCACATCCCTGGCCTCGATCATCTCGTGGATGATCCCGCCGTAGGAGCCGGGGAACTCCGCGGTCTCCGGGGTGCTGAAGAACTTGTCCAGCTTGGCCGCCAGCTTGTCCCGGCCGCCGTAGAGGTTGGCCAGGCCCTGACCATCTTGGGGCGCGTGGAAGGCCATGTTCCAGGCGTTGGTCTCGGTGTAGTCGTGGCCCCATTCGCGCGGCTCGTACTTGTCCGGCTCGACCCGCCAGCTGCCGTCGGGCTTGCGGCCCTGGAAGAAGCCGACCTTCGAGTCGAACATGTTGACGTAGTTCTGCGCCCGGTTCAGGAAGTACTCGTAGTTCTCCTTGAACTCCTTGCGGCGCGGGTCATTCGGCTTGGCCTCCTCGTAGAGGGTCTTGGCCAGCACCGCGATGCCGTAGTCGTTGATGTAGCCGTCCAGGGCCCAGGACATGCCCTCACCGGTGTTGGTGGAGGTGTAGCCCAGGAACACCGAGGTGTCCAGGCCCTTGCGGCCCACGCCAGGGTTCGGCGGGGCCACGGTGGCGTTCTTCACCGCGGCGTCGTAGGCGGCGCGCACGTCGAAGTTGGTCACGCCCTTGCGGTAGGCGTCGGCGAAGGCCACGTCCGAGCTGGTGCCCACCATCAGGTTCGCGTAGCCGGGGGAGGACCAGCGGGAGACCCAGCCGCCCTCCTTGTACTGCTGCACGAAGCCCTCGGCCATCTCGCCCGCCTTCTTCGGCGTGAACAGCGAGTAGGCGGGCCAGGTGGTCCGGTAGGTGTCCCAGAACCCGTTGTTGACGTAGATCTTGCCGTCGACGATCTTCGCGCCGGTGCTCACCGGGGTGTCCGGACCAGTCGGCGGGGCCACCGGGCTGGCGTGCTTGAGGACCGGCTTGTCCTTGCTGCCCACGTTCTCGTGCCCGGAGTTCGGGTACAGGAACAGGCGGTACAGGTTGGAGTACAGCGTGTGCAGCTGGTCCTGGGTGGCGCCCTCGACCTCGATGACGCGGAGTTGCTTGTCCCACTCGGTCTGCGCGCGCTCCTTGACCGAGTCGAAGGTGTCCGAAGTGGACACTTCCAGGGCCAGGTTCTTCTTGGCCTGCTCCACACTCAGCAGCGAGGTGGCGATCCGCATGGTCACGGTGCGGTTGTCGGCCGGGGTGTCGAAGCGCAGGTACCCGGTGACGTTGTCCCGGCCCGCCCCGGTCAGCTTGCCGCCCGCGGTCGCGGGACGGTCGAAGGTGGCGTGCACGAACAGCCGGGTGGCGCCGGTGGACAGGCCGCTCTTGATGTCGGAGAAGCCGGAGACGGTGCCGGTGGCCGGGTCCAGGGTCAGCCCGCCGTTGTTGTTGACGTTGTCGAACAACAGGCTGGAGGTGTCCCCGGTGAAGGTGAACCGGAACAACGCCGCGTGGTCCGTCGGCGCGATCTCGGTCTTCATCCCGTTCTCGAAGGTCACGCCGTAGTAGTGCGCCCGCGCCGTTTCGTTGACGTGCTTGAACGGCAGGGCGCGCGCGGCGCGGTCCAGCTTCGGCGTGCCCTCGGCCGAGGGCATCACCTGGAAGGTCTGCCGGTCGCCCATCCACGGGCTCGGCTGGTGGCTGGCGGTGAAGGCCTGCAAGGTGGGCAGGTTCTGCGGGTTGTTGGCCTTGGCGTACTCATACAGCCAGCTGGTGGTGCCCGCGTTGGTCATCGGGGACCAGAAGTTGAAGCCGTGCGGCACCGCGGTCGCCGGGAAGTTGTTGCCCCGGGAGAAGTTGGAGCTGGAGTTGGTGCCGCGGGTGGTGATCACGTGCTCGGACGGCCGCTTGGCGCTGATCTTCGGCGCGGTGCCCACCCGGATGTCGTCCACCCAGCCGGAGAAGCTGGCCGGGCCGTTCGGGTTGTCGTAGGCCACCAGGATCCGCTTGATCGTCTTGCCCGCGGCGACCTTGCCGATCACCGACTGCTGCAGGTTCCACTGGTTGGTGTAGAGCACCTTGGAGGCGCCCTGACCGCGTGGCGACAGCTCGAAGCCGTGCTGGTCGGTGGCCTTGAGGTCACTGAGGTAGGTGCCGTCGGCGAAGGCCAGGTCCAGCGCGGCGTGCGTGCTGGGGTAGTTCAGGTCGCCGGAGACGAACTCCGGGAAGATCAGGTAGGACAACTCGGTGTCCCGGCCGACCTGGATGTCGACGTCGAAGACCTTGTTGTAGGAGTAGCCGCGGCCCTTGGCCTCGTGCGTGCCCAGGTAGCGGAAGGCACGCGAGCCGGTGAACCCGCTGTTGTTGCGCACGTTGTACCCGCCTGCCGGGCCCTTGCCCGCGACGGTGCGCATGTACGGCGGGAACTCGCCGTTGCTCGGCCCGGCCAGCTGCAGCTCGGCCAGCTGGATCAGCGACGCGCCGTTGTTCAGCGAGATGTCCAGGCGGTAGTGCTGGTAGGCGACCGTGTTGGTCAGCGTGAAGGTCTTGGTCTCGTGCCGCTTCGCGAAACTCTCGCCGGTCCGACTGTCCACAGTGGTCCAGTTGGCGCCGTCGTTGGAGCCCTTGAGGGTCCAGTCCTTCGGGTCCCGCTCGGCCGCGTCGTTGGCCGAGGAGATCGCGTACTTCTGCACCGCGACCGCCTCGGACAGGGTCAGCGAGACCCAGCCGGTGCGCTCGAAGGCCAGCCATTTGGAGGCCAGGCTGCCGTCGAAGAGGTTGTCCCTGACCTCACCGCCCGCGGTGTTCTCCGCGCTGGCCGCGGTGGCGGTGATCTTGTCGTTGACGCTGCCCGGGATGCTCACCGAGTCCGCGCCGGTCACTCCGGACGCCTTCGGTTTGCCATCCGGCCCGGTCTCGGGCGTGTCGGTCCACGTCGGCTGTGGCTCGCCTGCCTCGAAGGAGGTGGCGAACGAGGTGCCCTCCACTGGCTGCCCCTGGTCTGTCTCCGGTGGCGCCGCCAGCGCGACCGGGGACCCGGCCAGGCTCAGCGCCACGATGCTCGCGCAGACCAGCATCATCGGTGATCGTGCTGCGCGCACTTTGGTCCTCACGCTTCGAGTCCTCCGCCTGGGATGTCGGGGGGTGCAGACGGCTGTGCTGGACTCGACCCGGCACAACCCGGACGAAAGCGAAGCCCGGGACTGACATCGATGTCAAGAATTTCGTCCGGTCTTGTCAGCGCTCAGGCGGCGGTTGAGGCCGGACGGCTCAGTCCGTGGCAGTCGCTGTCATCCGAAGGTGTTGCGCCGTTCGGGTCGCGCCGTGGGCATCAGGGGCGCTCCAGCGCGCCCGGCCGGAACGGCTCCACCCCGACCACCCGGCGCACCCGGAGCGGCTCGATCACCAGGATCACCCGCCGCTCACCGGGGAGCAGCCACTCGTAGGTGTCGGTGCCGACGTACTTCTTCGCCAGCCGGTCCATGCCCCGCTCGGCGACCGTCCCGGTCACGAACTCCACCACCCGGCCGCGGATCTCCACCCGGTCGTAGGGGTTCTCCGGCGAGGTCGCCGACAGCGACACCCGGGGATCGCGCCGCAGGTTGTCCTCCTTGACCCGGCCCAGCGCGGTGTTGATCAACACCCGGTCCCCGTCCGCCTCCGCCCACATCGGCGTGACCTGCGGCGATCCATCCGCGTTGAGGGTGGCCAGATGCCAGAACAGCGGCTTGGCCAGCCACTCCCGCACCTCCGGACCGAGTTCTGCCACGTGTCTTCTCCTCCCGGACGGCGCTGGTCGCGCGGTGGGGCGGGCGGACCCGCCCCACCGGTCTTCACCAGTACATCAGTCCGACCCCGCCGAAGCTCCACGAGTAGTACAGCCGCAGCCGAACGAGGTAGCGCCTGCCCTGCACCAGCTTCGCCTCGATCAGCGCGTTCAGGTCGGTGCCACTGTCATCGTCACCGGCCAGGTACACCGGCTGGCCGTCGATCTCCTCGAAGAGCACCAGCACCGCGTCGCAGCCGCCGAAGGTGCCGATCTGGAACTTGCCGGTGGCCGCCGGAGTGATGCTGAAATCGGCCTGCTGACCGGCCGCCAGCTCCAGCTGCACGGTCTTGAGGTGTTCCAGCGCGGTCGGCGCGCCGGTCGGGGCCGGGTACCACTTGCGCACGAACTCCTTGTCCACCGGGGACAGCACCCCCGGCGGGCGCAGGCCACCGGAGTACTTGGCCGGCTGGCGGATCAGGCCGGGGCCGAAGCCGTAGTGCATGATCGAATCCGGGTCCCAGGACGACCCCGTCACCTCGTCGTTGGCCAGTTTGCGCAGGATGTTGTGGAAGATGGTCTGCCGGTCCCAGAAGTTCGGCGGACCGGACAGCGAGGCGTAGACCTTCGCCTCATCCCACTCGATGCCGGCGAACGGGTTCTGGTGCTCGTGCGGCATGCCCAGGGTGTGGCCGATCTCGTGCAGGGCCGTGGTCACACCGTAGTCGTCCTCGGTCAGGTCCCAGCCGAAGTTCATCGTCCGGTCGTTGACCCCGGCGTGCAGCACCACGTCCCGGCCCACATAGGACCAGGAGCCGTCGCCGTCCATGAACCCGATCCGCAGCTCCGACTGGGCCCGGTCCGGCACCTCCTCGAAGCGCAGCCCGATGCCCAGCTCCTGCCAGGCCCGGAAGGCCCGCCGCACCACCTCCCGCTGCGGCTCCGCGCCCACCCAGGAGACGAACCGGGTGCTGCCGTCGGAGAAGCGCACCTGCTCGCCGTCGGTGTCCCGGTCGAAGAAGTAGTAGTGCAACACCGTGCCGTTGGCCCATTTGGAGCGGGTCCGGAGTATCGCCCGCACCCGCTCCAGGTTCAGCCCCTCTGGCACCGAGGGGGCGGACTGGGCGCGCAGGGCGCAGTAGCGGAAATCGGCGGAATGGTCCTGTTCGGGCATGTCAGCGCCCTCCTCGCAATGACGGCCGAACCTCCATGGTCAGCGCGGACCCGCCGATCCGGTGCCCGCCATCGGAGTGAGCCGGGCGAGCTTGGTCGGTACAGTGACCCGGCAGCGGCGCACTGGAGGAGGGTCATGGGCGCGGGACCGGTGGCACGACGGGACTACGCGGGTCGCTCGGCCGCGGACCGCCGGGCGCAACGCCGGGACCGGATGCTCGCCGCCGGCCTGGAACTCTTCGGCACCGAGGGCTACGCCGCCGCCAGCATCGAACGGCTCTGCGCCCAGGCCGCGGTGTCCACCCGCAACTTCTACGAGGAGTTCGGCAGCCGGGAAGCCCTGCTGATGGCCTTGCACGACCGGGTCAACACCGCCGCCATCGAAGCCGTGCGCACCGCCTTCGCCCGGCTGCCCGAGGCCGGGCTGGTGGAACGCACCCAGCTCGCCGTGCACACCTACCTCGACGCCACCGCGCACGACCCCCGGCTGGCCAGGGTCGCTTACGTCGAGGTGGTCGGGGTCAGCGCCGAGGTCGAGCGCTACCGAGCAGGCTGGCGGGAACGCTGGATCGACCTCCTGGAAGCCGAGGCACACCGCGCGGTCGACCGCGGCGAGGCCCAGCCCCGCGATTTCCGGCTCACCGCGATCGCCCTGATGGGCGCGGTGAACGAACTCGTGCACCACTGGTCAGTACTCGGCGGCAACACACCAATCGAGGACATCACCAAAGAAATAGCCCGCATAGCCACCTCCCAAATCCAGCACTAACCCACCCCCCGCGCGCGTGTTGGCCGTTGTCGTACACCGAGTTGGCCGTTACGGACGCCGAGTTGGCCGTTGTGGGACGCCGTAGGCACTGCGGTCGGGCGAAGCCCGGGACAGGCGGCGGGGGTGGCTTTTCCAACATCCCCCGAGCGGTTCCCCATCCCCGTCAGCCTGGAGAGGACACACCGCATCCTGGGCAAGCGGCCTGCAACCTGCTTCCGCCCGGCCAACCCAACGCGACGGGCCGCTTGCCCAGGATGTGGTTTGGTATCGGAGGGCTGACGGGGATGGGGAACCGCACACGAGCACTGCTCTTGCTCTTCGTCTTTGCTCTTGTTCTTCCCCCCATCCTTTGATTCCTGCCCGTCCGGCGAGGACGAACTTGATCTTGATTTTGTTTTAGATCAAAACCCGAAGATCAAAAAAGGATGGCCTCGCCGGCCGGGCAGACCGCCGGAGGGGTGGGGCAGATCAAGAGCCGGGCCAGCGGGTTGCGGGGCGGGGTTTGTGCTGCCGGGGCCGGTTCCAGCGTGGCTCCGAGGGCTCGCGTGTTCTCCGTACGGCCTTCCGCCAGCCAACCACACCTCACCGAGCGGCCCCCGTTGCGGATTCGTGGGCAGGCGGCGGCAGGTTGCAGGGGCCGCTCGGTGAGGTGTGGTCTGCATGCTCCAGGCCGTACGGAGAACACGCGAGAGCCCTCGTCGTGGGGTTTCACCCCCAACCCCACCCCCCGCTCCGTCCCACAACGGCCAACGTGGCGTACGAGTTGGGCCAACTCGGCGTCCATAACGGCCAACTCACCGTCCATAACGGCCAACACTCGGATGGCGGTATGGGGCGCACTTCCGGATGAAATGCCGTGAATGTTGCCAGTTTCCCGTTGGTGTCGATCACTCATGCTGAATGCTCGTACGTATGAAGCTCTGTCCTGATTGCTTCGGTTCCGGCACCGTGCCCGACAAGGACTACGCGGCCTGCGGGAGGTGTGGTGGCGTTGGAGACGTCCCCGGTCAGCACTGAGTCCCCCTGCACCCTGTGCCGCGGCACCGGCTACTTCGAGTGGGCCCAGCCCGCGCCCGGACCCGGCGGCTCGCTGGAGCTGCGGCTGTTGCGGCATCCGTGTGTGCACGGCTGCTCGGGCTGGTGGCGGCAGCCCGCGGCGGAACGCGGCCGGGTGGTGGAGGGCGTCGCCACCGCGGTACTGCCGCCCTAGCTTCAGTTTTCCGGGTAGAGCGCGTCCAACTCGGCTGCGTAGCGGGCCGCCACCACCGCCCGCCGCAGCTTCAGCGTCGGCGTCAGTTCCCCGGTCTCCACGCTGAAATCCCTTGCCAGCAAGGCGAATCGGCGGATCCGCTCCGGCGGCGCGTACGCCTCGTTGGCCGCGGTCACCACCTCCTCGATCAGCGCGCGCACCCGTGGGTGCCCGGCCAGTTCCGTGGGTTCCGCGCTGATCTCCAGTTCCCGGGCCAGGTTCGGCAGTTCGTCCGGGTCCAGGGTGATCAGGGCGACGGGGTAGGGGCGGCGGTCGCCGTGCATGACCGCCTGGGAGATCCAGCGGCAGCCGCGCAGGTCGTTCTCCAGGTTGGCTGGGGTGAGGTTCTTGCCGCCGGCGGTGATGATGATGTCCTTCTTGCGCCCGGTGATCCGCAGGAACCCGTCCTCGTCCAGGGCGCCCAGGTCACCGGTGTGCAGCCAGCCGTCGATCACCGTGGCCGAGGTGGCGTCCGGGTTGTTGTGGTAGCCGGGGAAGACGTTCTCACCCCGGGCCAGCACCTCGCCGTCGGCGGCGATGCGCACCTCGATGCCGGGGAAGGGTTTGCCCACGGTGCCGAACTTCCAGGCGTCCGGGTGGTTGCCGCTGATCAGTGCGGTGGACTCGGTCATCCCGTACGCCTCGTACACCGGGATGCCGCAGCCGGCGAAGAACTCCAGCACGGCGGGCGCGATCGGCGCCGCCCCGGTCAGCGCCTCCCGCAACCGGCCGCCGAACGCGTTGCGCACCATCTCCGGGACCTGTTCCGCCGGTAGCCCCAGGGCTTGCACGGTGGTGTGCACCTTCTCGAACAGCCGGGGCACCGACGGCAGAATCGTCGGGCGCAGCGCGGCCAGGTCGGGCAGCAACTGCCGGATGTCGCCGCGGTAGAAGCCCAGCGTGGCCCCGTGTGCCAGGGTCAGGAACTGCACGATGCGGGCGAACATGTGCGCCTGCGGCAGATACAGGAACATCACGTCGCCGGGCCCGACCCGGACCAGTGGGCCGATCGCGTTGAGCGCGGCGTGCCAGTTCCGTTCGGTCAGCAGGCAGCCCTTGGGCGGGCCGGTGGTGCCGGAGGTGTAGATGATCGTGTTGAGGTCCGGGGCCGGCGGAGCCGCGCGCACCCCACGAGCACGCAGTTCCGCCAGCGAGACCGCCCCCGGCACCTCGGTGAAGCTCACGATGTGCTGTAGCGCCGGGAGTTCCGGCCGCAACCCGGCCACCCGGTCCACCTGCGCCGCGTTGCCGCAGAAGACCAGTTTCGCCCCGGAATCACCCAGCACCCAGGCGCATTCCGGTGCGGAGTTGGTGGGGTAGACCGGCACCACCACCGCGCCGATCGCGGCGATGGCCAGGTCGGCCACCGTCCACTCCGGACCGGTCTCGGCCAGCACCGCGACCCGGTCGCCGGGGCCGATGCCGATGCCGGTGCCGGTGAGGCCGTCGGCGGTGGCGCGGACCGCTCCCGCGAGTCCGGCGTAGGACAGGTCCTGCCAGTCGCCGTCCCGGTGGAACCGCAGTGCGGGCGCGTCGCCGTAGACCTCGCCAGCCCAGGCGGCCAGGTCGGCGATCGCGGGATAGGTCCGCGTCACGTCAGCCATCCCCTCACTCAGCAGTTGCTCGGTGCCGGACGGTTGCCAAATCGGTCGGCCAGCCAGTGCACCGCACCGGGCGCGCCGGTGACGGCCAGGCTGATGTGCTCGCTCAGCAGGCTTTCCCGCAGCTGCACCCGCACCCCGCGCGAGCACCAGCCGCGAACCAGCTGCCGGGCGTCGTTGATCGGCATGAACTCGTCGTTGACCGATTGGTAGACATAGGCCGGAATCGCCGGGGTGCCGGTGCCCAGTCTGTTGTGCGCCAGCACCTTCTGGAACTGCGGCAGCTGGATCGGATCGGGCACCTCGGTGAACTCGCTGATCCGGTGGAAGGCGTAGGGCGGCGTCCACTGCGCGTGGCACTGATTGCGCACCTCGGCGAAAGCCTTGCGGCCCTTGGCGTTGAGCACCTTTTCCAGCCGCATCTCCGGATGCGCGGTGTCCAGTCCGATCGCGGCGGCCAGGAAGAAGCCGAAGAACGGGCCGCCGTCGATCTTGTAGCCGACGTTGCCGATGTCCCTGGGCACCCCGCCCGCGGCCACCCCGCGCACGTTCAGCTCCGGCGCGTACCCCGGTTGCAGCTCGGCCGCCCAGGAGGAGGCCAGGCCGCCTTCGGAGTAGCCCCAGATGCCGACCGGGCCCTTCGGATCCAGTCCGGCCTCGGGAAGTCGTTGCGCGGCACGGACTCCGTCCAGCACGGCGTGCCCGGTCGGTCGGCCGGCGGTGTAGGTGTGCGGGCCGGTGGTGGCCGAGCCCTCGTAGTCGCTGACCACGACCGCCCAGCCCTTGGCCAGGGCCAGGGTCATCAGCGCCAGCTCGTACTCGATCCCGGCCCGGAACCAGAACGAGGGCGCGCAGTTCGAGGACAGGCCGTGGGTGCCGATGTTGTAGGCCACCAGTGGACGCGGGCCGTTGGTCCAGGGTGTGTGCGGCACCAGCACGGTGGCGACCACCGCGTTGGGCGCGCCCTGGTTGTTCGTGGAGCGGTGCAGCACCTGCCAGGCACGCACCGGGAACGGCAGCACCAATGCCTTGGCCACGATCGGCCGGGAACGCAGGATATCGCCGGCGGCCACCGGCGGCAGCGGGGCAGGGGGACGGTAGAAGGGATCGGCCGAGGGCAGTGGCACCCCGGCCGTTTCGGCGTTCGCCGGTGCTGTGACCAGCGTGGACAGGGTCAGAACGGCGGTGAGCAGGCTGGTCAGTAGCGCACGACGACGGGAACTACTCGACATGTTCGCCCCTTTTCTCCGGGCGTCTGATAAGGGCTGTTGCCAGATGAACGGACCGTACCTACTCGCGCGTTAACTGACAAGACCCCTTACCGGATTGGCCCGGCAAGGGGTCTGCGCGTGATTTTGAGACAGCTGTGTCCCAAGTGCGGGTCAGCTGGAAACGAAGTCCATTGTGGACTGTCGGGTGTGGACTGGATCAGTCCTTGGCGAGCAGGCTGGTGAGCTGGCGGTGCAGCACCGCGCGCAGCCGCTCCGGCGGCATCAGGTCGGGGGCGGTCACCGCGTGCAGCACCATGCCGTCCATCAGCACGTGCAGCCGGTCCGCCTCCAGCTTCAGGTCCAGGCCCTCGGCCAGCATCCCGTTGGCCGCCAGCTCGTCCAGCAGGCGGCGGCAGGTCCGGGACAGGTGCTCGTGGCCGCCGCGGTTGATCCGCCGGGCCTCGTCGTCGACCAGGGTGCGGGAGAGGAAGGCCACCCACACCTCGGCCACCGCGCGCAGTTCGGACTCCATGGGCAGCATGCGTTCCAGGGCTTCCTGGGCCGCGTCCCTCGGGTCCGGCGGCAGCGTGCTCCTGGTGGGCGCCCGGCGCAGCACCTCGGAGATCATCCGCATCGCGAAGGCGAGCAGGTCGGACTGGGTGGTGAAGTAGTACTGCACCGAACTCGGCGACCAGCCTGCCTCGCGGGCCACGCTGCGCACCGAGGCGCCGTCGATGCCCTGCTGCCGGATCACCTGCCACAGCGCCCGGCCCAGCTCGCGGCGGCGCTGTTCGTGATCGACGACCTTGGGCACCGGACAACACCTCCCTGTGGCTACCGAACGAATACACCAGTGTCCGGTATCAGTGCGAGCGTACTGAATAAACTGTATGAAATGACTCCAAACGGGCCAAGTCGCACCCGCCTTGTTCTGCCGGTTTGGCTCCGGACGCCTACTGCCGGGGGCCAGCCGCCGCGCCGCCTTTCGTCGGGTCGTGATCAAGAAGTTGTCGTGGCGAGTAGGGAGATCGGACCTCTATGACTTACCGTGTCGATCAGGCAGTCGGTGTAAGGGGTTGTGCGGCAAGCGATAGGCACCGGATGGCCGCTTCAACCCCGCCGTTTGGCTACCTACCATGGTCCGACACGCGGCATGCTCGACCAAAGGGGGTCGGCGATGTGGTCTCGCCCTGCGCGCTGGGTCGCGTTCCTGGGGATCATCGGGCTCGCCTTCGGGCTGATCGCCGAGCCGATAGCCACCGCCCAGAGCGGTCAGGCCCCGACGTACACCTCCTTGCGGGCCTTCAACATTCCCAACGGGTACATCCGCCACGGCGGCGGCTGGGCCCGGCTGGACGACATCTACCCGCACAGCCCTGAGTGGGCGCGGGCGGACGCGACCTGGGCCGTTGTCCCTGGTCTGGCTGGCAACTGCGTGTCACTGGAGTCGCGCAACTTCAAGCGGCACTACCTGCGGCACCAGAACGGCAGGCTGCGCCTGGACGGCTTCCAGGACAGTCGCGGTTTCCGTGAGGACGCCACGTTCTGCCAGGTGTCCGGGCTGGCCGACCCCAACGCGGTGTCCCTGCGGTCCTTCCAGTTCGGCAACGCCTTCCTGCGGCACGCCGGCGGTCAGGTCTACCTGGCGGACAACGACAACAGCCCGCTGTTCCGGGCCGACGCGACCTTCCGGACCAGCTCGCCGCTGATCTCCGGGGTGTTCTACAACTCGCTGCTGGACCGCGGCGCCGATCCGACCATGGTGCGGCACAACAACGTCTACTACCTGCTGCAGGGCGACCAGTACAACGGCAACGACCTGGTGATCCGCAAGTCCGGCTCGGTGGAGGGCCTGCGGGACGCGCCGCCGATCGTGCTGTGGCGGCATCCGCAGTGCCCGGCCATCGCCTGCACCGAGGTGTGGGCGCCGGAACTGCAACGGATCCGCAACCAGTGGTGGATTTTCTTCACCGGCGCCTCGGACAACGGCAACGGCCGCAGTCATCGGATGTTCGCGCTGCGTGGCCGTACCGACGATCCTTCGGGTCCATACGACTATCTGGGTGAACAGCGGCTGCCGGACGGGCAGTGGGCCATTGACGGCGTGTGGTTCGAAAAGGACGGTCAGGGCTACTACGCCTGGTCCGGCTGGGACCGGGACTACGGCAACGCCAACGAGGTCCAGCATCTGTACGTGGCCAGGATGCACGATCCGATGACCCCGGCAGGCCCTCGGGTCAAGATCTCCTCGCCGACTCAGCGCTGGGAGACCCGGCCCAACCACGCGAACGTGCTGCTCAACGAAGGCCCGCAGCCGATCATCGGTCCGCAGAACCAGCTGTTCATGACCTTCTCGGCGAACGCGAGCTGGACCGACGACTACTGCATCGGCCTGCTCACGCTCAACGGCTCGCCCACCGAACCGGCCGCCTGGTCCAAGTCCGGCGACTGCGTCTTCCACGGCCAGGACAGCACCATCGCCCCTGGCCACAATGGATTCATCCAGGTCAACGGCCGCTGGTGGATCACCTACCACGCCAGGCAGTACCCGGGCACGGGCTGGATGGGCCGCAGTGTCCGGCTGCAACCGCTGTCCTTCAACGGGGCAGGCCAGCCGATCTTCGGCACCGCGGTCAGCGCGCACCAGCCGGTGCCGTTGCCGTGAGGCTGTTGCTGGGCAAGACCGTGTCCGTGCACTACGGACAGATGTACCTGCTGAACCGGGACAGCCCGTTCGACGGCGACCTGAGCGCGAGCTTCCGGGGCCAGTCCAACGGGCTGCTCGGCGCGGCCCGGCCCGAGCTGTTGTTCCTGATCACCGGCAGGCACACCGGCGAGGTGGGGCTGACCATCGAGCTGCACGACCAGCAGCCCCCGCTCGGCGAGGACTGGCCGGACGTGGTCGAAGCCTCGTGCGCGCTCACCGGCGACGATCCCGTGCTCAGCGAGTGGGGCGAACGCTGGTACGCCCTGGAGCTGCCGCCGGGGGAGTACCGGATCCGGTACTGCGCCCAGGGCATGGACGCCGCCAACGACGCGATCACCGAGGACGGCGTCGTGGACCGCTACCTGCTCCAGCTCTGGCCCGCCGAGCCCGCCCCTGACGCGGTGCTCCGCCAGACCAGCAAGAACGCCGCCTACTGGCATTCCGAGGCCCGCAAACTCCCGCCGCCGCCCACCCCGGCTCAACTCGCCGCCGAGGAAGCCCGCCGCAGCGCGGAGGAGCAGGTGCGGGCGGCGCTGCGGCAACGCCAGGAGGACATCCGCCGCTGGGGCGGCGAGCCGCCCAGCCCCGCGTTGCGGCACCTCAAGGGCAACGCCCGCAAGGTGATCCGCGAGCACCGCGAGGTGGCCGAGGCCCTCGCCGCCGCGCCGCCCGCCACCCAACGCGCGCTGGCCGCCACGCTGGCCCGCCAGGCATGCGCCGCCGCCGGGCTGACCACCCTGGACTGGATCACCGGCGCGCTGGCCGCGGTGGACCGCGGCGAGGAGCCCTTCACCGACTGGCGGGCGGCGGGGGAGCGGCTGCTCGCCGACCCCGGCGTGCCCAGCACGGTGGCCGTCCCCGGCGGCCTCCGGCAGCAGACCGCGGCCTTCGCCACCCTGCGCCTGGCCGTGCTGCCGGACCCCCTGGCCGCGGCCCTGGAGACGCTCTCGGCCACGCTGAGCACGGTCGGTCCCGACCACCGGGACGGCCTGCTCGCCCAGGTCCGGCACACCCTGTCCTGACGCCCGCGTCAACCCCGTTCGCCCGGATTTCACCTGACGGGGTGCAAGCCTTGGACCTGCGACGACGTCACTGGCAGCCCAGCTAAAGCGGCCTCGGGGACGTGGCCTATGTTTCTGCCCATGAGCACCGAGACCGCGCCGCGGTACATCCGGCTGAACGTCGAGCTGATCGTCGAGCTGACCGATGAGGGTGAGCTGAAGGCCGCTGCGCTGGAGCAGCTGAAGGCCGACACCGAGGTGTCGGAGGAAGCCCGCGTGGAGGCCATCGCCGCGCTGGAGGCCGACCCGGCCGACGCCCTGTCCTACTTCATCGACCCCTTCGCCGTGGTCAACGAGGCCCCCGGCATCGAGCTGGTCGAGGTTGGCTGGGACGGCGAGGTCACCGAGTACGACCCCGACGCCGAGGAAGAGGCGGACGAGGCCTGATTCGCCCTCCTGGCTGGATGTGACACCCCTACGATGATCGGTATGTCACATCCAGCCCAGGTCCCCGCCCCAGCCAAACTCGGCGTCCTCACCGGCCTCGGCTTCCTGGGCCGCGCGGTCGGCATCGCCTTCCGCAGCCCGAAACTGCTGCTCCTGGGCGCCATCCCGGCGGTGCTGACCACGCTGCTGATGCTCGGCGGCCTGATCACCCTTGCCTACTGGGCCGGTGACCTGGCCACCTGGCTGACCCCGTTCGCCGACACCTGGTCGGACTGGCTGCGCCAGACCACCCGGTTCATCGCCGGACTGGCCGTGGTGGTGGGCGCCATCGCGGTCAGCGTGGTCGCCTTCACCGCCATCACCCTGGTCGTGGGCAGCCCGTTCTACGAGCACATCTCAGAAACCGTCGAGGACAGCCTCGGCGGGGTGCCGGAGGCGGAGAAGGTCTCCTGGGGCCGGATGCTGTGGCTGGGCATCCGGGACTCGATCCTGCTGGTCGCGGTCAGCATCCTGATCAACCTGCCGCTGCTGTTCGCCGGGTTCATCCCGGTGGTCGGCCAGACCGTGATCCCGGTGCTGGTGGCGTGTGTGGGCGGCTGGATCCTGGCCCTGGAGTTCTCCGCGGTCCCGTTCACCCGCCGCGGCCTGACCCTCAAGCAGCGCCACCACATCCTGCGCAGGCACCGCGGCATGGTGCTGGGCCTTGGTGTGCCTGCCTACCTGCTGTGCGCCATCCCGTTCGTGTCCATCCTGGCCATGCCGATCGTGTTCATCGCCGCCACGCTGATGGCCCGCGAGGCGCTGTCCCGCCGCCCCTGACGAAAGTCTGGACCTGCGCTGACTAGCGGCTGCGTTCGCCTCCACCGGCCGTAGGACCCGGTCCCGGGGCCGTACGGTCTGGGCATGCGCAGTGAGGACGCGGCCACCAGGGCGATCACCCGGGTCTGGCCCGAGGTCGTGGTGGTGGCCGATTTCGCCAAGCGGCCGGATTACGCGGTCCGCGGCTACCCGCCCAAGGTCCCCGGCGCCCCACGGCGGCTGCATCTGTTGTGGATGGTGCCCGCGGTGCTGCTGATCGCGGTCGCGGTGTCGGCCTCGATCCTGGCTCCTGGCGGCTGGGATCGCAGTGAGCGCAAGCCGAAGGTGCGTGGGACGGGGCCGGGCGCGCTGGCCGTCGGCCTGGGTGAGGTGTCCCGGACGGTGCGCCTGGGTGGGATCAACCGGGAGCCGTGGCTGGCCGCGGGCGGCAACCGGGTGACGGTGTTCGTGACCGCCAACGGCGAGGTGCGCACGCTGTGGGAAGGCCGGTACGAGTCGATGCGGGTGTACGGCTCGCGGCGGCGACCGTTGCTGCGCCTGACCTTCGCCGATTCCTCCTCGATCGAACTGCCGCTGAGCCGGGCACAGGGCGCGCGGGCGCGTTAGAAAGCGGTGGTGGGCTGCCAGCGGCCGTGGATCTCCCGCAACCGGTCCACGATCTCGCCCACGGTGGCGTAGGCCTCCACCGCGACCACGCAGGCGGGCACCACATTCCCACCGGCCTTGGCCACCGCGCTCAGCTCGTCCAGGGCGTGTGCGACCGCGGCCGGGTCCCGTTCCGCGCGCACTCGTTGTACCGCCGCGACCTGTTCGGCCTCCGCGCCCGGGTCCACCGAGAAGACTTCGAGGGGTTCGGCGCCGGAGGGGTACAGGTTGACCCCGACCACGGGCCGTTCGCCGCTTTCCACCTCCACCGCGTACCGGTAGGCGGCGTCGGAGAGTTCGCGCTGGAACCAGCCGGAGCCGATGCAGGCCAGTGCGCCGCCGCGGTCCTCGATCTCGCCCAGCAGGCCCCAGATCCGCGCTTCCAGTTCGTCGGTGAGGGATTCCACCGCGTAGGACCCGGCCAGGGGGTCGACCGTCTCGGTCAGCCCGGTCTCGAAGGCCACCACCTGCTGGGTGCGCAGGGCCAGGGTGGCGGCGGCCTCGGTGGGCACGCCGAGTGCTTCGTCGTAGGCGCACACGTGCAGGGTCTGCACCCCGGCCAGTGCCGCGGCGGTGGCCTCGACGGTGGTGCGGGCCACGTTGTTCAGCGGTTGCTGCGCGGTCAGCGAGGATCCGGCGGTGAAGGCGAAGATCCGCAGCTGGTGCGAGCGCGGGTCGATCGCGCCGTAGTGGTCCCTGGTCAGCCGGGCCCAGACCCGCCGGGCGGCCCGGAATTTGGCGACCTCGCGGAGCAGGTCGATGTTGCTGGAGAGGAAGGTGAACAGGGTCGGCGCGACGTCGTCCACGCTCATCCCGCGGCGCACGCACTCGTCCAGGTAGGCGCGGGCGTTGGCGAAGGTGAAGGCGATCTCCTGCACGGCATCCGCCCCGGCCTCCCGGATGTGGTAGCCGCTCATGGCCAGGGGCACCCAGCGCGAGGCGTGTGCGGAGACGTGCTCGATGACGTCCACCGCGAGCTGCAACGAGGCTTCCGGCGGGAAGATCTGGGTGCCGCGCGCGATGAACTCCTTGAGCACGTCGTTCTGGATGAACAGTCCGAACGAGTTCGGGTCGACGCCGCGGCGTTTGGCCAGGGCCAGGAACATCGCCGCCCAGACGTAGCCGATGGAGTTCGCGGTGGTGCGCACCTGGCTGATGCGTTCCAGGGGGATGCCCTCCATCAGCGTTTCGATGTCGGCGAGTGAGTCGATGGCCACCCCGACCCGCCCGACCTCGCCGGCGGCCAGGGGATGGTCGGAGTCCAGGCCCAGCTGGGTGGGCAGGTCGAGTGCGACGCTGAACCCGGTCACCCCGGCGGTGAGTAGTTGCTGGAACCGCCGGTTGCTGGCCGCGGGGGTGCCGAACCCCGCGTACTGCCCCATGATCCACGGCTTCGGCTCGGCCGAAACCCCACGGGTGTAAGGGAATTCCCCGGGGTGCTCGGCCCCGTCGGGTGCGTAGTCCGCGCGCAGCCGCTCCACCACGACTCAGCCCTCCCGCTCGGCGAGAGTCTGCCGCAGCACCTGTTTGGCGATCTTCCCGGTGGAGTTCAACGGAAAACCGGTCACCCGGTGCAGCTCCTTGGGTTTCTTGTAGGCGGCCAGCCGCTCCCGGCAGTGCGCCAGCAGCGCGTCCTCATCCACCGACGCTCCATTGTGGACGGAGTAGGCGGCGACCACCCGCTGCCCCCAGTCCGGATCGGCGATGCCCACCACCGCGACCTCATGCACCCCAGGCACCTCGGCGAGCACGTCCTCCACCTCCCGCGGGTAGATGTTGTAGCCACCAGAGATGATCATGTCGCCCTTGCGGTCCACCAGCCACAGCCGTTCGGCCTCGTCCAGTCGCCCCAGGTCGCCGGTGTGCAGCCACCCGTCCCGCACGCTCTTGCCCAGATCGGTGCGCCGCCCGGACTGCCAGTACCCGCGCATCACATGCTCGCCCCGGGTGATCACCTCCCCGATCTCACCCGCCGCGACGTCGGTCCCGTCCTCGGCCACCACCCGCAGTTCGACCCCGAACGCGGGCCGCCCGGCCGAGGTCAGCAGCTCCGGCTGTTTCCCCAGCCCCGCAGCGTGATCGGCCGCGTCCAGCACGGTCACCGGCGGAATGGCCTCGACCAGTCCGTAGTACTGCACCAGGTTCGGCGTGATCCGCTCGAAGGCCTGCCGGATCTGCTCCGGCGGCATCGGCGCCCCCGCGTAACCGAGCATTTTCAAGCCCCGCATGGTCTTCCGGTCACACTCCGGCATCGCCAGTAGCCGCGCGATCATCGTCGGCACCAGCGCGGTGTGCGTGACCCCGCGCCGCGCCACCGCGTCCAGCACCGCGCCCGGATCCCACTGCGGGAGGATGAGTTGCGCCGCCCCCGCCACCAGGAACGGCAGCACGAACAGTCCGCTGGTGTGCGTGATCGGCCCGGCGTGCAGGTAGGTGTCCGCACCACCCGGGATCACCCCGAGCACGTCCGAGGTCATGTTGACCACGCTGGCCAGCCGATTCCGGTGCGTGCGCTGCGCGCCCTTGGGCCGTCCGGTGGTCCCGGAGGAATAGTTCAACGACACCAACGCATCCGCGTCCAGCACCCCCGGCGGCCACCCCGCCGCCGCGTCGCCGAGCAGGCGCTCGTACCGGATCCCCGGCCCGTCCCCGATGACCACCACCCGCCCGGCCAGCCCATCCCGCAACGCCTCGGTCGACTCCGCGAACCGCGCGTCGTAGATCAGCGCGGTGGCCCCGCAGTCATCCGCGATGTGCTCCCAGTCCCGCGGATGCAACCGATAGTTCAACGCCACCCGCACCAGCCCAGCCGCGGCCAGCGCCAGATCAGTCTCCACATAGGTGTTCTGATTCGTCTGAAGATCCAGAACCCGATCCCCAGCCGTCAATCCCAGGCCCCGCAACCCGTTGGCCAGCCGAGCCACCCGATCCCCGAGCTGCCCGAAACTCTGCCGCCCCTGCGGCCCGTCCAGGGCGGTTCGCGCCGCAAACCGCCGTGTCGCCCGAGCGACCACCCGTCCGACATCCACCTCAGTCAGCTCCTTCGGCCAGGTACACCGCGTCCAGGACCCGCACCCCGCGCGGCAGCACCGCCACCGGATTGAGATCCACCTGCCCACCCCACCCCGACACCAGCGAACTCACCCGCACCACAAGATCAACCAGAGCGTCCACATCAACCGCGACCCGCCCCCGAACCCCATACAGCAGAGCCGATCCCCGCAACTCACCCACCATCCGCCGCACCTCATCCGCATCCACCGGCAACGGCGCCAGCACCACGTCATCCAGCACTTCGGCGAAAATCCCGCCCAACCCCAGTGCCAGCATCGGCCCACAGGGCCCAGGAGCCACCCCGACCAGCACCTCCACCGCGCCAGTCACGAACTCCTCGACCAGCACCGCCCCACCCAGCGCCGCCAGCCGGTCATAAACCCCAGCCGCGGCCCCAGGATCCACATCCAGCGCCACCCCACCGGCCTCGGTCTTGTGCACCAACCCGGGCACCACGGCCTTGAACACTGCGCGTCCACCCACCTCACCCACCGCCGCGACGGCGTCCGCGGCCGAGCCGACCAGTCGTCCCACCGGCACCGGAATCCCGTTCTCCCGCAGCAATTCCTTGAAGTCAGCCTCGCTGATCCCGTTGGCGGGAGCCACAATCCCGCCTGCCGTGCCCGCCGCCGTCACCGCCACCCGAGCCCCGGCCCGCACCGCGGCCGCCGCCACCAGCACCGCCCGCCCGGGCGTCGGATACACCGGCACCCCACCGGCCCGCAACACCGCCGCCGCCCCTGGCGCCAAGTGCTCCGCCCCGGTCCGCGCGACCAGCACCGCCTTCCCCGTCTCCCGCCGCACCCGCGTCAGCCCGTCCGCGATCCCGGCCACATCCGACCCGGTCAGCACGCAGAAACAGGCCAGCACCACATCCACCGCCGGATCCGCCGCCACCACGTCCAGGCACCGCTGGAACAACTCCGGCCGCGCCATCACCGCCGCCGTGACATCCACCGGATTCTCCACCGACCCGTACGCCGGCACGACCTCCGCCAAGGCCGCCCGCGTCCCCGCCCCCAGCTCCGCCAGCCGCAAATCGTGCTGCGCCAACGCATCCGCGGCCAGGATCCCGGACCCACCCGAGGTCGTCACCACCGCGACCCGGTCCCCGAACGCCCGCGTCCCGGCCGCGAACGCCTCACCGACATCGAGGAGTTCATCCACATCGGACACTCGCACGATCCCGTACCGCCGCAGCACCGCGTCGGTCACCCGGTCGTCGGTGGCCAGTGCCCCGGTGTGCGAGGCCACCGCCCGCGCCCCTGCCGCCGACCGCCCGGCCTTGACCAGCGCCACCGGTTTGCCCGCCGCGGCCAACCGCCGCAACGACTCGACATCCGCCAGCGACTCCACATACCCCAGCAACCCGGTGCACCCGGGCTCCTCGGCCAGCGTCGCCAGCACTTCGAGGGCGGTCACCTCGGCCTCATTGCCGGTGCTCACCGACCAGCCCAGACCCAGCCCGCGCTCGAAAGCCAGGCTCACCGCCCCGAATCCCAGGGCCCCGCTCTGGCTCACCAGCGCCAGCGACCCCGGCACCAACCGGGTCGAGGGCGCCTCGAACAGTGGGCTGAACGAGGTCACCTGCCCACTCGCCACCCCCACCGACCCGATGCAGTTGGGCCCCAGGATCCGCAGCCCACCCGCTTTCGCCTGGGCCACCAGGGTTTCCTGCCGCCGTGCCCCCTCGGCGCCGGTCTCGGCGAATCCGGAGGAGCACACGATCGCCGCCCGCACCCCGGCCGCGACGCAGTCCTCGATCGCCGCGGGCACCCGGTCCGCAGCCACCATGATCATCGCCAGGTCCACCGGCCCGGGGCACGCCGCCACCTTCGGATAGGCGGGCAGTCCGAACACCGTCTCGTTTGTTGGATGCACCGGCAGCACGCGCCCCTGATACCCGTACCGCAGCAGGAACTCCACCGGTCGCCCGCCCAGTGCCCCTGGTCGTTCGCTCGCGCCGATCACGGCCACCGATCGGGCTGACCACAACGCGGCCAGGGCGCGCATCAGGCGCCGTCCGGAGTCCAGCGCGCGTGCCGGGTAGCCTGCTCGCCCTCCCGGACCAGGTCCAGCCGTGGCCGCGGCCCGTCCGTGCGCCCGGTCTGCGGCCGCCGCCGCCCGGCCCGGAACTGCACCGGCCAGTCCGCCGCCGGACCGGCGTAGTCCTGCTCGGCTGCCGCGTGCAGTGTCCATTGTGGATCGTAGAGGTGAGTGCGGCCCAGTGCGCACAGGTCGGCCCGGCCCGCGAGCAGGATCGAGTTGACGTCGTCGGCGGAGGAGATGGCGCCGACCGCGATCACCGCGATGCCATACTTGCGCCCGATCTCGTTGCGGATCCGGTCGGCGAAGGGTGTCTGGAAGCTGCGGCCGTACGCGGGTTGTTCGGTGGAGACGACCTGCCCGGTGGACACGTCGATCCCGGCCGCGCCGTGCCGGGCGAAGGCGTCCGCGATGGCCAGGGCTTCCTCGATGTCCACCCCGCCGTCGGCCCAGTCGGTGGCCGAGATGCGCACTGTCATCGGCCGTTCCACCGGCCAGGCCGCGCGCACCGCGTCGAAGACTTCGAGGGGGTAACGCAACCGGTTCGCCAGGCTGCCGCCGTACTCATCGGTGCGCTGGTTGGTCAACGGCGACAGAAACGAGGACAGCAGGTAGCCGTGTGCGCAGTGCAGTTCCAGCACGTCGAATCCGGCTCGCGCGGCCGAGCGGGCGGCGTCGGCGAACTGCTCCCTGATCAGCAGCATCTCCGCCCGGTCCAGTTCCCTGGGCACCTGGTTGTCCGGGGCGTAGCGCAGCGGTGAGGGCCCGCACACCGGCCAGTTCCCGGCGGGCAGCGGCTGGTCCATGCCGTCCCACATCAACCGGGTCGACCCCTTGCGTCCCGAGTGTCCGATTTGGACACCGATCCGGGCGGAGGTGTGGCCGTGCACGAAGTCCACCACCCGCCGCCACCCGTCCTCGTGCTCTGGCCGGTACAGCCCGGTGCAGCCTGGGGTGATCCGCCCGGAGGCGGACACGCAGACCATCTCGGTCATCACCAGGCCGGCCCCGCCGAGCGCCTTGCCGCCCAGGTGCACCAGGTGGAAGTCGTTCGGGGTGCCGTCGGTGGCGGAGTAGGTGTCCATGGGGGAGACCACGATCCGGTTCTTCAGCTCCAGCTCGCCGAGCCGGTAGGGCTGGAACATCGGCGGCCGGACCTCGCCGCCACCGGCGAACCAGGAGTCGATCCCGGCCACGAACTCCGGATCGCGCAACCGCAGGTTGTCGTAGGTGACCCGGCGGCTGCGGGTGAGGATGTTGAAGGCGAACTGCGCGGGCGCCTGATGCGCGTAACCGCCCAGGTTCTCGAACCACTCCAGGCTGGCCTGCGCCGCGCGCTGGGTGGAGAGCACCACCGGCCGCCGCTCGGTCTCGTAGGCGGCCAGCGCGCTGTCCACTGTGGACTCCTCATGCAGGCAGGCGGCCAGCGCGAGGGCGTCCTCCATGGCGAGTTTGGTGCCGGAGCCGATGGAGAAGTGCGCGGTGTGCGCGGCATCGCCGAGCAGCACGATGTTGCCGTGCCGCCAGGTCTGGTTGCGCACGGTGCCGAAGGTGACCCAGCGCGAGTTGTTCGCGTACAGCTCATGACCGTCGAGGACCTCGGGGAACAGCTCGCGCAGCATCGCGATCGACCCCTCGTCGCTCTCGCCCGGCGCGAGATCGTCCCGGTGGTGCCGGGCGAACCCGGCCCGCTGCCACACGTCCTCGTGCATCTCCACGATGAACGTGCTGCCCTTGGCGTCGTAGGGATAGCCGTGGATCTGCATCACCCCGTGCGGGGTATCCTTGATGTGGAACAGGAACGCGGGGAACACCAGGTCGGTGCCCAGCCACATGTACCGGCACCGCCGCGATTCCACGGTCGGCCGGAACACCTCCGCGTACCGGGCGCGCACCGCGGAGTTGACCCCGTCCGCGGCCACCACCAGATCGTGCGTGGCGGCCAGCTCGGCCACCTCCGGCGCCGGCGTGGACAGTCGCACCCGCACCCCGACCTCGGCACACCGCTCGTGCAGCACCTGCAACAGCCGTCGGCGGCTCATCGCGGCGAACCCGTGCCCGCCGGAGGTGATCACCTCGCCGCGGTAGTGCACGTCGATGTCGTCCCAGCGCGCGAACTCCCGCTGCATGGCCTGGTGGATCACCGGATCGGCGTGCTCGATGCCGCCGAGGGTCTCATCGGAGAACACCACGCCGAACCCGAAGGTGTCATCGGCCGCGTTGCGCTCCCACACGGTGATCTCGTGTTCCCGACCGAGCTGACGCGCCAGCGCGGCGAAGTAGAGCCCGCCTGGCCCGCCACCGACAACCGCGATTCGCACCTCGCCAGGGTATGCTGCAATCCTGACGACCGTCAACAGAACGAAATGCCACACCGGAGGTCGGGATGCGCTTCGAGGGCCGGACGGCAGTGGTCACCGGCGGCACCGGCGGCCTGGGCCGCGCGGTCTGCGCGGGCTTCGCCGCCGAGGGCGCCGCGGTAGCGGTACTGGATGTGGCAGGCGCGGCGGACTTCGCCGAGGACCTGACCAGCGGCGGCGCCGTTGCGGCGGGCTACACGGTGGACGTGCGCGACCCGGCCCAGGTCACCGAGGTGATGGCCGCCATCCATCAAGACTTGGGCGGCCCGCACATCCTGGTCGCCCTGGCCGGCGGCTCCCTGGGCACCCCGAAAGACCTGGCCGACATCGAACCCGAACACCTGGACCTGGTGGTCGACGTCAATCTCAAAGGCACCTTCTACTGCTGCCAGGCCGCCCTGCCCTACCTGGCCGCCGCGGGCGATGGCGCCATCGTCACCACCTCCTCGATCGGCGGCCGCCAGCCCTCCCCGGTCACCGGCGTGCCGTACGCGGCGAGCAAGGCGGCCCTGATCGGCCTGACCAAGCGACTGGCGAAGGAGGCGGGCCCGGACGGCGTACGCGTCAACGCGATCGCTCCCGGCTTGTTCCTCACCGACCGGTTACAGGGCATGTTCGACGGCCTGAGCCAGGCGGAACGCGACGAGGTGCTCAACGCGATCCCGTTGCGCCGCATGCCTGAGCTGCGGGAGGCGGTGGACCCGATCCTGTTCCTGTGCTCGGCCGAGGCTTCCTACATCACCGGGGTGGTGCTGGACGTCAACGGCGGCCGCTTCATGCCGCTCTGACGGCCGGTGTTCCGGGGCCGGACTACCTCAGCTCTCGGCGCGGGTCGCCGTCCTGGTGTGGGTGCGCGCGATCGGCCAGCGACGCAGTGCCGCGGGCAACTCGAAACCGTGCGGCTGCTCGGGGAAATCGTGCACGGCGATCACCGCGGACACCGGGATCGTGCCGTAGACGTGCGGGAACCACGGCGCGGACGGGTTGTCCGGATCGCTGGAAGCCCGCTCCCACACCAGTTCCGCGTCCAGCAGGTCCGGGGCGACGACCAGCAGCACCAGGTCGTCCCGGCCGCGGAAGAGGCGGTTCGCCGGGAGATGGACCAGGCCGAAGTCGCTGCAGTGCACGAAGCCCTCGGCGGCGTAGCCCTCGGGTTCGTGCCGGCCGGACTCCTGGGCCGCGGCCCAGTCCGCGTGCGAGCAGATGTGCAGGATCACCCGCCGATGGTCCCAGACTCCGCCGCGGCGCGTTCGCGCAGCCGGAATCGTTGCAGCTTGCCGGTGGTGGTGCGGGGCAGCTCGGGCAGGAACTCGATCACCCTCGGATACTTGTACGGCGCGATCACGCTCTTCACGAAGTCCTGCAGTTCGGTCATCTTGGCCGCGTCGCCGGTGACGCCAGGGGCGAGCACCACATAGGCGTGCACCACCATGCCGCGCTGCTCGTCCGGCGCGCCGACCACCCCGCATTCGACCACCTCGGCATGGCTGAGCAGGGCGTTCTCCACCTCCGGGCCCGCGATGTTGTAACCGGAGGAGATGATCATGTCGTCGGTGCGGGCCTGGTACCAGAAGTAGCCGTCGGCATCGCGCAGGTAGGCGTCGCCGGTGAGGTTCCAGCCATCCTGGACGTAGCTCAGTTGCCGCTCGTCGTCCAGGTAGCGGCAGCCGGTCGGGCCACGCACCGCGAGCCTGCCGACCACGCCGTCCGGCGCCGATTTCCCGTGCTCGTCCAGGATCTCCGCCCGGAACCCGGGCACCGGGCGGCCGGTGGCGCCAGGACGGATGTCGTCATCGGCGGCGGAGATGAAGATGTGCAGCAACTCGGTCGCGCCGATGCCCTCGATGATCCGCAACCCGGTCGCCCGCTCGGCCTCGTGCCACACCGCGCTCGGCAAAGCCTCACCGGCCGAGACCGCCCGCCGCAACCCGCGTAATCGGTCCGCCAGCCCGGCCGCCAGCATCGCCCGGTACGCCGTCGGCGCGGTGAACAGCACGGTCACCCCGTGCTCCCGCACCGCGTCGGCCAGCTCGGCCGGCGTGGCCCGCTCCAGCAACAGCGTCGCCGCGCCCACGTGCAGCGGGAACACGACTAGGCCGCCGAGCCCGAAGGTGAAGCCGAGCGGGGGAGTGCCGGTGAAGATGTCCCGCGCGTCCGGCCGCAGCACATGCCGGGCGAAGGTGTCGGAGTTGGCCAGCACATCCCGGTGGAAGTGCAGCGTCGCCTTGGGCCGCCCGGTGGTGCCGGAGGTGAAGGCCAGCAAGGCCACATCGTCCGCCGCGGTGGCCACCGGCTCGAACCCGGCCGGTTTCGCCGCCGCGCGCACCGTCAGGTCCGCCGGGTCATCACCGCCGTAGCCGATCACCGGCAGGTCCACTGCGGCCAGTTCGGCCAGGAACCGGTTGTCGCACAGCGCGATCGCCGGTTTCGCGATCTCGGTCAGCGTGCGCAGTTCACCCGAGCGCAGCAGCGGCATGGTGGTGACCGCGACCCCGCCCGCCCGCAGCACACCGAACCAGCAGGCCACCAGCCACGGGTTGTTCGGCCCGCGCAGCAGCACCCGGTTGCCCGGCACCAGCCCGCAGTCCTCCACCAGCACCCGCGCGACCTGGTTCGCCCGGTCCCGCAGCTGCCCGTAGGTCCAGGCCGGACCGGTGGGGCTGAGCAGGCACGGCCGGTCCGCGCCGTGCCGGGCGATGGTGTCCTCCAGCAGGGTGACCGCGCAGTTCAGCCGGTCCGGGTAGACCAGCTCGGGCAGGCTGAACTCCAGTTCCGGCCACTGCTCGCGCGGTGGCAGGTGGTCCCGGCAGAACGTGTCGACGTGTGCTGAGCGGGACAGAACCACGGGCACGCACCTCGTCTCGGCGTCGGTGAGCTGCCCGGCCAGTATTCACCGCTCATGACGACAGTCAATAGGCCGACATACGCATCGACGCGATATCGTTTGCCGGTGACCACCCTGGTTGACCTGTCCGAAGTGGACGGGGGAGCGGCGGACGCCCAGTCCGCGCAACCCCGCCAGCTCATCGTCACCGTCTACGGCCTCTACGCCCGCGAGGTCGGCGGCTGGCTGTCGGTGGCCGCCCTGATCCGCCTGCTGGGCGAACTGGGCGTGGACGAACCGGCGGTACGGTCCTCCATCTCCCGGCTCAAGCGACGCGGCATCCTGGACGCCTCCCGGGTGGGGGGCGCGGCCGGTTACGCCCTGTCCGAGCAGGCCAGACTCATCCTGCGCGAGGGCGACCACCGCATCTTCGAGCGCCCGAGGGCCACCGTGGCCGACGGCTGGGTGCTGGCGGTCTTCTCCGTCCCCGAGTCCGAGCGCCAGAAGCGGCACACCCTGCGCTCCCAGCTCACCAGACTCGGCTTCGGCAACACCGCCCCCGGCGTGTGGATCGCCCCGGCACACCTGCGTGCCGAGACCGCCGAGGTCCTCTCCCGCCTGGACCTGTCCGCCTACGTCGACCTGTTCCGCGCCGACCACCTGGGCTTCGCCGAACTGACCGGCAAGGTCGCCACCTGGTGGGACCTGGCCGCCCTGCGCACGCTGTACACGGAGTTCCTCACCGCGCACCGCCCACTGCTGGCCCGCTGGCGTCGCCGCCGCACGGTGCAGCCCGCCGAGGCCTTCGCCGACTACGTCCGCCTGCTCACGGCCTGGCGCCGCCTGCCCTACCTGGACCCGGGCCTGCCTGCCGAGTTGCTGCCGGCGGACTGGCCCGGCGCCGAAGCCGCCGAGTTGTTCACCGCCCTGCAGGACAAGCTCGCCCCGGCCGCGCACGACCACGCCGAGTCCCGCATCACCTCCTGACTCCATAGAGCTGGTTGAGATCCAGCACGTGGTGGCCCAGCACCACCCCAGCCGGCACCTCCAGCACCACCACGAGAAACACGTTCCGCGGACCAGGGAACAGCACATGCCGGAAGCCCAGCTCCGGCATGTCCCGCACCGCCTCGGGTGTGGCCGCGAAGCCACGCCGCTGGGCATGCGGGACCGACTTCAGATACGCCCGGACCACCGCGGGCACCTCGGCGGCGACCAGGACCGGGCGAGCCTGGATGGTCGCGCGGAACTCCGCGTCGGTGAGCAGGCGCATCAGTGGCCGGTGACCCCGTCGGTCCGCTCACGTAAGAGATCCGCGTGCCCGCAGTGCCGTGCGTACTCCGCGATCATGTGCACCACGACCCGGCGTAAGGCCAGTGGCCGCCCGGTGGCCAGGTGGATCCCGGTGTCCTCCAGCGCGTGCGCCGCCAGGATCTCCCGCGACTTCGCCACCTCGGCCCGCCACACCGCGAACGCCTCGTCGACGTCTCCGTCCAGGCTGTCGAAGTCCTGACTGGGGTCCTCGTCGGTGTAGTACAGGTGCGGCACGTCCCGCTGGGCGAACTGCATCTGGAACCACCACCGCTCCGCCCCGGACAGGTGCCGCAGGATCCCGTGCAGGGTCAGGCTCGACGGTGGAATCTGGGCGTGGGACAGGGCTTCCGGGGCCATGCCCCGGCATTTCAGCTCGAAGGTGGTCCGGTGCCAGTCCAGGTAGGCGGTCAGGATCTCGCGTTCGGAACCGTCCAGGGGTAGGGGCTGCCGGGTGTCCGCCGACAGCGTCTCCGCCAGGTGTGCGGGCTGGGTGAGTGCCATGCGAGGAGCGTGGCACGGCCCACCGACACCGGCCTCCTAGCGAACTTTATTTCGCTATGCGAACACGCCGTGGAGGTGTGCGCAGACTGGCGCGGCAGGTCCACCACCGACCACCTCGACCGTCTGGAGACACCCCGCCATGCAGCTCAGCCTACCCGCCGCCACCCGCCCACTTCCTTATCGCGCAAGGGAAAGGTCCGGGTTCGCGGCAGCGCGACGGCCGCTGTGCGTCCGCCTGTCCTCAGTCCAGCACCGCGGTTCCCTGAACCTCCACCAGCGCCTCGCGGTCCCACAGCCGCGCGATCCCGATCGCGGCCATCGCCGGGTACGACTCGCCGGCCAGCTCGCGCCAGACCTTGCCGATCTCCTTTCCGTGCGCCTTGTAGTCCTCGACGTCGGTCAGGTAGATGGTCAGCGTCGCGAGCTGATCCGGCCGTCCGCCCGAGGCCCGCAACGCGGTCAGCAGATTGCCCAGCGCCTGGCGGAACTGCGCCACCACGTCCGCGCCCACGATCTGGCCGTCCGCGTCCAGCGCGGTCTGCCCGGCCAGATACACCGTCCGGCCGGCTCCGGCGACCACCGCGTGGCTGAAGCCCGAGGGCCTGGCCAGCTCCGGCGGATTGACCCGTTCCAGACTCACGACTGCACCGTCCCGCCGTCGATGTTCAACCCCTGTCCGGTGAACGCCGGACTCGCCACGCAGAAGGAGACCGCGTCCGCGACCTCCGCCACCGAGATCATTCGCCCGATCGGCTGTTTCGCGGCCAGCATCGCCCGGATCTCCGCCGGCGGCCTGCCGGTGCGCTCGGCGACCGCGTCCACGGTCCGCTCGGTCATCGGCGTGTCCACATACGCCGGGCAGATCGCGTTCGCGGTCACCCCGGTCCGCGCCAGTTCGGCCGCTGCCGCCCGGACCAGGCCCAGCACCCCGTGCTTGGCCGCGGTGTACGCGGCGAGGTGCGCCTCGCCCTGTTTGGCCGCGGTGCTCGCGATGACGATCAGCCGTCCCCAGCCCGCCGCGCGCATGGCCGGGATGGCCCGGCGCAGGCACTGGAACGGGGCGGTGAGGTTGAGGGCCAGGGCGGCCGTCCACTCCTCGTCGGTGATCCGGTGCAGTGGGGTGGCGGTGCCCGAACCCGCGTTGGCGACCAGGATCTCCACCGGCGACCAGGCGGCCTCCACCGCGTCGAACAGCCCGGCCACCGCCCCCGGTTCGGTGAGATCGGCCGGGAGGACCAGGGACTCCCCTGGCAGGGTGGCCGCGACCGCCCGCAGTTCGGCCTCGCTGCGCGCGGTGAGCGCCACCCGGTGGCCCTCGCCGGACAACCGGCGGGCCACGGCCGCGCCGATGCCCCGGCCGGCGCCGGTGACCAGGCTGGTGCGTGCCATCACCTGCGAAGCTTGTCAAACGTTGGTGACGACCGTCAAGATGACGACATATGGACGCCTACCTGCTCGATGCCGTGCGCACCCCGTTCGGCCGCCATCGTGGCGGCCTGGCCGGGGTCCGGGTCGACGACCTGGCCGCCCTGCCCATCGCCGAGCTGATCCGCCGCAACCCCGGCCTCGACCCGGCCCTGGTGGACGAGGTCGTCTACGGCAACACCAATGGCGCGGGGGAGGAGAACCGCAACATCGGCCGGATGGCGGCGCTGCTCGCCGGGCTGCCGGTGACCGTGCCGGGGGTGACCGTCAACCGGCTGTGCGCCTCCGGTGGCGAGGCGGTCATCCAGGCCGCCCGCCTGCTCGCGGTGGGGGCGGGGCGGATCGCCATCGCCGGTGGGGTGGAGGGCATGTCCCGCGCGCCGTTCGTGGTGCCCCGCCCCGAGGAGGTGCTGCCGCAGCGGATGGAGATGGTCTCCACCGCACTCGGCTGGCGGCTGATCAACCCGAAGTTCCCGGCCGAGTGGACCGCGAGCCTGGGCGCCTGCGCCGAACAGGTCGCCGCGGACCTGGGCATCGGCCGGGCCGCCCAGGACGAGTGGGCGCTGCGCTCACACCGGCTGGCGAGCACCGCCTGGGACAACGGCTCGCACGACTGGGTCCTGCCGGTCGAGCAGGTCAGCAGGGACGAGGCGCTGCGCCCGGACACCTCGGCCGCCGCGCTGGCCCGCCTGCGCCCGGCGTTCAGCCCGGACGGGGCCGTCACCGCGGGGAACTCCTCCCCGCTCTCCGACGGCGCCCTGGCCGCCCTGCTGGGCACCAGGGCAGCCGCTGCCGAGCTGGGCCTGGAACCGTTGGCGCGCATCAGGGACAGCGCGACCGCGGCCTCCGACCCGCACCGCTTCGCGGTCGCCCCGGTGCCCGCGATCCGCACCCTGCTGCACCGCAACGGCCTGTCCCACCGGGACATCGCCCGCTGGGAGATCAACGAGGCCTTCGCCGCGATGGTGCTGTCCACCCTGGACCAGCTGGCCGCCGAGGGCTGCACACTGGACACCGACCTGGTCAATCCGGACGGCGGCGCCATCGCCCTCGGGCACCCCCTGGGCGCCTCCATGCCCAGGGCGATCGTGGACTGCGCGCGCGGGCTGCGGCGGCGCGGTGGCGGGCTGGGTGTGGTCGCGGCGTGCATCGGGGTCGGGCAGGGCATGGCCGTGCTCGTCCAGACCGACTGAGAGGACGAGGAGAACCGTGCGGATCGAGGACTTCACCGACATCGGCTACACCGTCGAGGACGACAACCACGCGGTGATCACCATCAACCGGCCGGAGCGGATGAACTCCTTCCGCGGCCGCACCGTGGACGAGCTGATCGCGGCGTTCAAACACGCCTGGGCGGACAAACGGGTGGCCGCGATCATCCTCACCGGCGCCGGTGAGCGGGCCTTCTGCGCGGGCGGCGACGTCAAGGAACGGGCCGAGACCGGTGGCTACGGCGAGACCGAATGGGGCACCTTCGAGATCGAACGGCTGCACCGGATCATCCGGGACGTGCCCAAACCGGTGATCGCCGCGGTCAACGGCGTCGCGGTGGGCGGCGGTCACGTGCTGCACGTGCTGTGCGATCTGACCGTGGCCGCCGAGCACGCCCGCTTCGGCCAGTCCGGACCCAGGGTCGGCTCCTTCGACGCCGGGTTCGGCTCCGCCTACCTGGCCAGGGTGGTGGGGGAGAAGCGGGCACGGCAGATCTGGTTCCTGCTCGACCTGTTCGACGCGCACACCGCCGAACGCTGGAACCTGGTCAACCAGGTCGTCCCGGCCGGGGAACTGCTCGACACCGCCCGCGCCTGGGCCCGCAAGATCGGCTCCTACTCGCCGACCGCGCTGCGCTTCCTCAAACACTCGTTCAACGCCGACACCGACCACATCGGCGGGATCTCCCACCTGGCCTTCGACGGCCTGGAACTGTTCACCGAGACCCCGGAGGGGAAGGAGGGCGCGGCAGCGTTCGCCGAGAAGCGCGATCCGGACTTCCGCCAGTACCGCTAGGGCCACCCGGCCCCGCTAGGCGGCGGCGGACCTGGTCAGCTCCGCGTGCGGGGCCGCGCCTGCCCGGCGGTCGTCCTCGACGGCCGAGGCGAGCAGGTGATCGGCCAGCAGCACCGAGATCGCCGCGGTGTCCGCGGGGGTGAAGCCCGCGGTCAGCAGGATCCGGGTGGTGGTCTCGATGTGGCCCAACCGGCGCGGGCCGCGGGGCGGGCGCAGCCGCAGCAGCTGGGCGGCGTCCCGGTGCGTGCGCGGCAGGGCGCGGAACTGGCGTAGGCCGGTGGCGAGTTGGTCGCGCCAGGGCTGGGATTCGTCGATGTCGAATGCCTCGGCGCAGATCGCCTCGGCGTCCAGGCCCAGCAGTTCGTCCTTGTCGCGGACGTGCCAGTACAGCGTCGCGGCGCGCACGCCCAGTTCGGCGGCCAGTGTGCGCGTGCTCAGCGCGGCCAGGCCGTGTTCGTCCAGCAGCCGCACCGCGGCCGCGGTGATCCGAGGGAGGTCGAGCGCCACAATCGGGGGTTCGTGATGGAGAGAACGGCACTGCGGGTGGCCGCCTGCCGCGCGGTCATCGGTTCGGTCGCCTACCTGGTGCTCACCCTGGTGCCCGGCTTCGGGTTCCCGGTGGTGGCGCCGCTGGCCGGGGTGGTGCGGCTCTGGGTGCTGGGGCTGGGGATCTCGTGGTGGCGTCAGTCCGCGGGTTCGGTCACCGGGCGCCAGTCCACCGGAGTGGACAGGACCATCGCGCTGGAGGTCTCGCCGTAGGTCGACAGTCGTTCCAGCAGGCGTTCCAGGGCGCGGATGGAACTGGCCGCGACCTTGACCACGGAACAGATGTCGCCGGTCAGCCGGACCACCTCGAGCACCTCGGGGCAGTCGTCGAGCAGTTCGGGGTGCACGGTGATGCAGCGCGCGCCGTAACACTTCATGCGCACCAACGCGATCACCGGCCGGCCTGCGATGCTCGGGTCCACCCGGGCGTGATACCCGGCGATCACGCCGAGCTGCTCCAGCCGCCGCACGCGCTGGGCCACGGTGGGTGGCGAGACGTGCACCCGGCGCGACAACTCGTTGTAGGACAGCCGTGCGTCGGCCTGCAACGCCTCCAGCAGCGCCCAGTCGACCTTGTCTAGCTCCGAGTTCACGAACGTGAGCCTAGGCGGCCCAACCGGATTCGAACGCAAGGCGCGACCACCGGATTCGCCCCCGCCGCCCATTCCGGTTTGGCCGGGACAGCGATGGAATGGAGGTCCACCACGAAGGGAGGACCATGACCGACACCGGCGGCTGTCCGATCATGGCGGAGCCCAAGCTGGACTTCGGCGGCACCACGCCGTACGAGGACTACGTGCACGCCTCGGTGCTGCATTCCTTGCAGCAGCGCTGGTCCACCGACCCCGGCGAGATGTCCTTCCTGGTCATCACCCAGATCATGGAACTCTACTTCGGACTGTTGTGCTTCGAGTGGCGGCAGGCGCAGACCGAGATGCGCGCCGACGACCTGGACTCCGCGGTCCGCACCCTGCACCGCAGCGTGCTGCACGTGCAGGGGCTCAACGCCGCCTGGCGCTCGATCGCGCGGATGACCCCCGAGGAGTTCAACGCCTTCCGGGCCAACCTCGGCGAGGGCTCCGGCTTCCAGTCCGGCATGTACCGGCACGTGGAGTTCCTGCTCGGCGAGAAGGCGCCCTCACTGCTCGTGCCGCACCGGGCGGTGCCCGCGATGCACGCCGAACTGGAGGAGGCGCTGGCCCGGCCCAGCCTCTACGACGACGCGCTCGGCCTGCTGCGCCGCCGCGGCTACGACGTGCCGGCCTCGGCCCAGGACCGCGATTTCACCCAGCCCTACCAACCGGATCCGCGGGTGGAGCAGGTCTGGACGCTGATCTACTCCGACCGCACCAAGCATCACGACGAGCAACGGCTCGGCGAGGTGCTCACCGATATCGCCGAGGAGTTCGCGCGCTGGCGCTACGACCACCTGCTGGCCACCCGCCGCGCCATGGGCGCCAAGGTCGGCACCGGCGGCTCGGCTGGCGTGGCCTGGCTGGAGAAACGGGTGCAGCGCAGCGTTTTCCCCGAGCTGTGGACCGCGCGCAGCTACGTCTGAGGACCGCGAGGCTGTGACCGGGCGGCTGTGACTGGGCGGCTGGCATTGAGGATGGAGAGCACGATGAGTTTGGCCGACACCGCGAGGAAACTGGACGCGCTCGACCCGATCGCGCACTGCCGGGACGAGTTCGACCTCGACCCGGATGTGGTCTACCTCAACGGGAACTCCCTCGGCGCGTTGCCGCGCGCGGTCGCGCCGCGGCTGGCCGAGGTGGTGGGACAGCAGTGGGGCCGTCGCCTGATCCGGGGCTGGGGCGAGGGCTGGTGGGGGGCGCCGGAACGCCTCGGTGACCGGCTCGCCCCGCTCATCGGCAGCGCGCCGGGGCAGGTCGTGGTCGGCGACTCCACCAGCGTCAACCTGTTCAAGGCCCTCATCGCCGCGATCCGGCTCAACCCGGGACGGCCGGAACTGCTGGTGGACGCGGCGACCTTCCCGACCGACGGCTACATCGCCGCCTCGGTGGCCCGACTCACCGGGGTGCGGGTCCGGCCGGTGCCCATGCCCGAGGCCGCCGCCGAGATGAACGAGCACACCGCGGTCCTGCTGGCCAACCACGTCGACTTCCGCTCCGGCGTGCTGCACGACATGGGCGCGATCACCGAGGCCGCGCACCGGGCGGGCGCGCTGGTGGTCTGGGACCTCTGCCACAGCGTTGGCGCGCTACCAGTGGAACTGGACTCCCACCAGGTCGACCTGGCGGTCGGCTGCACCTACAAGTTCCTCAACGGCGGACCCGGCGCGCCCGCGTTCCTCTATGTGCCGCGACGCTTCCAGGACGCCTTCGACCAACCGCTGTCCGGCTGGTGCGGGCACGCCGACCCGTTCGCGATGACCCCCGAGTACACCCCCGGCGCGGGCGTGACCAGGGGTCGTGCCGGCACCCCGGACATCCTGTCCATGCTGGCCCTGGACGCCGCCCTGGACGTCTGGGACAAGACCAGCATCGCCGAGGTGCGGGCCAAGGGCCTGCGGCTGACCGACTTCTTCCTGTCCTGTGTGGACGAACTGCTCGGCGACCGGGTCACCGTGCGCACCCCGCGGGACGCCGGCCGCGGCAACCACATCGCGCTGTCCGTGCCGGAGGCGGGACAGGTGATGAAGGAACTCATCGCCCGGGAGGTCATCGGCGACTACCGGCCCCCGGACGTGCTGCGCTTCGGATTCGCCCCGCTGTACGTGCGCTACGCCGACGCGCTGACCGCGGTCGAGGTGATCGCCGGCGTGGTCTGAATTTGCCGTTTCGGCAAGGAACATTGTCAGCCGGGCCGGAACAGGCGCACGGTGTCCCCATGGACGAGACCTACTGGGACACCCTGTACCGGACCCGCGACCAGGTGTGGAGCGGCGCGCCCAACGGCGTGCTGGTCGTCGAGATCAGCGGCCTCGCGCCGGGCCGGGCCCTCGAGGTGGGCTGCGGGGAGGGCGCCGACGCGATCTGGCTGGCCGAACAGGGCTGGCGGGTGACCGCCGCCGACATCTCCCAGGAGGCGCTGACCAGGGCGGACAACGCCGCCAGGGCCTGCGGGGTGACGCTGACCCTGCTGCACTCCGATATGCCGGCCACGCCACCTCCGCCTGCCGCCTTCGACCTGGTCGCGCTGAGCTACTTCCCGCTGCACCGGGCACTGGGACCGGCCAGCCTGCGCGCGCTGGCCGAGGCGGTCGCGCCCGGCGGGACGCTGCTGGTGGTCAGCCACGACCTGGCCGAGGGGCACGACCACCAGGGCCACGACGGCACCGAGATCAGGATGGCCGACTTCTACGCGCCAGCCGACTTCGCCGAGGCGCTGGGCGAGGGCTGGACCATCCTGGTCAACGAGACCCGGCCACGGGTGAGTCCCGCGCCGCCGGGCACGCCGCACACCCACGACACGGTCTTCCGCGCCCAGCGCCACAGCTGAGCGCTGGTCAGACCAGCAGATCAGCCAGCGCGCGCAGCACCTCGGGCCAGGCCGCGGAGTCCGGGTCGATCACCCCGTAGTGGCCCTCGCCGGGGAGTTCGCGCAGCTCAGTGGGGTCGCCGGCGGCGACGGCCGCGGCCGCGTAGGAGCGGCTGACCTCCGGCGGCACCCACGGGTCGGCCAGGCCCTGGAGCAGGATGCCGCGGACGCCGGTGGGCACCAGACGGGCCGGGTCGGCGGCGGCGTAGTGCTCCCAGTGCGAGTCCGGGTGGCCGCCGAGCAGGCCGGCCACCGCGCCGTCGCCGAGCTGCTCCTCATTGGCCAGCACCAGGTCCAGCACCCCGGCCAGGGACACCACGCCGCGCAGGGCCGGGCGGCGCGGGAGGTGCCAGGGGTTGTGCGCGGGCAGGCGGTGGCGGCTGGCCGACCACATGGCCAGCTGGCCGCCCGCGGAATGGCCGAGCAGAACCACCCGATCGGGATCCGCCGACGCGCCGAGCAAACCGGGCAGCGCGTCCAGCGCGGCCGCCACATCGTCCAGGGTGCCGGGCCAGCCGCCCTCGGGCTGGCCGACCCGGTTGTACTCGATGGCAGCCACCAGATAGCCCTCGTCGGCCAGGGCCGCGCACATCGGGCCGGTGTGCGCGCGGTCGTACTCGGCGAGCCAGAAACCGCCGTGCACCACCACGATCACCGGGTGCGGGCCCTCGGCCACCGGGTACCTGACATCGATCACCCGGTCCGGTCCTGGCCCGTACCGCAGCACGCGGTCAGGGGCGGGTGCCGGGCGGGTCAGCACGTCACGCGAGTCGGCCACGCGGCGACGCTAACACCGCCGGACGGGGCAGTATGGGAGGCTGGCTTGCCCGAATCCGGGCAGGAAAGTTGCTCAGTCGGACCGGGGCGGGGCAGTCTCGGGGCTGGAGGTACCTGTGGGCGCGCCGCCGTTGCCGGACGATCTCGTACGGCACGTGGTCGTGAGCACGGGGCTGCCACCGGCGGTCGCGGCGCGGGTGGTCAGCGATGTCATGGGCTACTTCGCCGAACCGGTCGAGGACTACGTCCGGCGGCGGCACCGGGAACTGAAACGGCGCAACCGCCGCAACGACGACATCTGGGCGATCGTGGCGGCGGAGCTGGCCGGACGGCCGGTGGCCGCGCCCGCGCTGTCCGCGCGGCAGCTGCGCCGGATCGTCTACGGCTAGCCGGATCATCCACTGAGCAGGGAGAAACAGCGTATGTGCGGACTTGTCGGTTATGTCGGACACCGGGACGCGGCCGAGGTGCTCCTGGAGGGCCTGCACCGGCTGGAGTACCGCGGCTACGACTCGACCGGGCTGGCCGTGCTGAGCAAGGGCAGGCTCAAGGTGGTCAAGGCCGCCGTGCGCGTGGCCGAACTGCGTGAACTGGTGCCGGACAAGCTCCCCGGCGGGATCGGGATCGCGCACACCCGGTGGGCCACCCACGGTGAGCCCACCGACGCCAACGCGCACCCGCACCTGGACCCCACCGGGCGGATCTCCCTGGTGCACAACGGGATCATCGAGAACGCCGAGGTGCTGCGGGCCAAGCTGAGCGCCGAGGGCGCCGAGTTCAGCTCCGAGACCGACACCGAGGTGCTGGCCCACCTGGTCGCCCGCAGCTCGGCCGAGCGCCTCGAAGACGCCGTGCGCGAAGCCCTCTCCGAGGTCGAGGGCACCTACGGGATCGTGGTGCTGGACACCCGGTTCCCGCAGGAGCTGGTGGTGGCGCGGCAGGGCAGCCCGGTGGTGCTGGGCATCGGCAACGACGAGATGTTCATCGCCTCCGACGTCGCCGCGCTGGTCCGCTTCACCCAGCAGGTGGTCTACCTCGACGACGGCGAACTCGCCACCGTGCGCGCCGGGGAGTACGTGACCAGCAGGCTGGACCGTTCCGCGGTGGCCAAGACGCCGACCACCCTCGCAATGAGCATCGAGGACTACGACCGGGGCGGGCACGAGACCTTCCTGCACAAGGAGATCCACGAGCAGCCCGCCGCACTGGACCGCGCCCTGCGCGGCCGCCTGGACGAGCGCTTCAGCACCGCCCGGCTCGGCGGGGTGGGCCTGGACGCGCGGGAGGTGCGCTCGATCCGCCGGGTGAAGTTCCTGGGCAGCGGATCCTCCTACTACGCGGGCCAGATCGGCGCGACCCTGGTCGAGGAACTCGCCCGGATCCCCGCCGACGCCGAACCGTCCTCGGAGTTCCGCTACCGCAACCCGGTGATCGACCCCGACACCCTCTACATCGCGGTCAGCCAGTCCGGCGAGACCGCCGACACCCTGGCCGCGGTGGCCGAACTCAAGCGCAAGGGCGGCCGCCTGCTCGGCGTGGTCAACGTGGTCGGCAGCGCCATCGCCCGGGAATGCGGCAGTGGGCTGTTCCTGCACGCCGGACCCGAGGTCTCGGTGGCCGCGACCAAGTCCTTCACCAACATGGCCGCCTCCTTCGCCCTGCTCGCCCTGCACCTGGGCCGGGTCCGCGACCTCAGCCTGGCCGACGGCCGCCGCCTGGTCGACGGGCTGCGCGGGCTGCCGGACCAGATCAGCGAGATCCTCGCCGCCGAGCAGGCCATCCGCGCGGTCGCGCACAAGTACGCCGACGCCCGGCACATGTTCTTCGTCGGCCGGGTGCGCGGCTTCCCGGTGGCCCGCGAGGGCGCGCAGAAGCTCAAGGAGATCTCCTACATCCACGCCGAGGCATACCAGTCGGCCGAGCTGAAGCACGGACCCCTGGCCCTGATCAACCCGGAGATGCCCTCGGTGGTGGTCATCCCCGCCGATGAGACCTTCGGCAAGAACCTGGCCACCATCGAGGAGATCAAGGCCCGCGGCGGCCCCGTCATCGCGGTGACCAACACCGAACTGCCCGCAGGCCTGGCCGACGACGTGCTGTTCGTGCCGCGCAACGAGGTCCAGCTCGACCCGGTGCTGCTCGGCATCCCGCTGCAGCTCTTCGCCCACCACATCGCGGAGAAGCTCGGCCGGGACATCGACCGCCCGCGCAACCTGGCCAAGAGCCTCACCGTGGAGTGAGCCGCGGCCTCAGCCGTGGTCGCCGGAGCCGGAATCCTCCTGCTCCATCAACAGGATCACGCCGGTGGTCTCCGCACCGGGGGCGCGCAGCGCCGAGCACATCACCCGCACGGTGATGGCGCGCCCCCTGCGGTTCACCGCGGCCAGCGCCAGCTCCTGGGTCTGCCCGTCGCCGTGCAGGATCTGCTTGATGCTCGGCCGGATCTGGTCCACCGGCAGGCCGATGTCCAGGTTCAGGAAGTGCTGGCCGAGGGTCTCCTCCGGCCGCAGCCCCCACAGGTCCTCGGCCCGCCGGTTCCAGACCCGCACGTGCAGATCCCGGTTGAGCACGGCCACCCCCGCGCGCAGGCTGGTGAGGATGGCCTCCAGAAAGGCGTTCGCCGCGTCCAGCTCGGTCGAACGGTCCCGCAGCTCGTCGTTGATCGACTGCAGTTCGTCGTTGGTGGACTGGAGTTCCTCGTTCATGGTCTCCAGTTCCTCGTTGGTCGACTGGAGTTCCTCGTTCGTCGTCTCCAGCTCCTCCACCGTGGACTGGAGTTCCTCGTTGGTGGTCTCCAGCTCCTCGTTCGTCGACTGGAGTTCCTCGTAGGCGGTCTCCAGCTGCCGGTTCGCGTACTCCAGCTCATCCTGCAACCGGCGGGAGGAGGTCACGTCCTGGAACACCAGCGTCACCCCGAGCAGACCGGAGTCGCCGTCCACCAACGGGTTCACCTGGATCTCCAGGTACAGCACCTCGTTCGCGGCGCGACGGAACTCGACATCGGCGACCAGCACCGTGCGGCGGTCCAGCTGCGCCTGCTCGATGTAGCGCCGCAGTTCCACCGGCCGGTAGGAGACGTCCAGATCGCGGAACGGCCGCCCCATGTCCTTGGCGGTGATGCCGAAGAGCAGCTCCGCCTGCCGGTTCGTCAGCGCCACCAGACCCTCGGCGTTGACCACGATCTGGGCCACCGGACTGGCCGCGAGGGCCTCGGCGCGCAGCAGGTCCAGGCCGGCCAGCTCCACCCGCGGCTGTGGCTGGGGCAGCTCGGCGAACATGGTGCCGTTCACCGGGATGTGCCGCAGCACCTTGCGGAAGACCCGCCGCTTCAGGTCGATCGGGGTGAACAGGCTGCCGTGGCTGAGCAGCATCTCCGCCTTGCCCAGGAACAGCACCCCGCCCTCGGCCAGCGCGAAGTGCAGCCGGGTCAGGATCCGAGACTGGGTCTCGGCGTTGAAGTACATCAGCGTGTTGCGGCAGACCAGCAGGTCTATCCGGGAGATCGGCGCGTCCTGCACCAGGTCGTTCCGGCCGAAGATCACCGATCGACGCAGGTCCTTGCGGAAGACGTACCGGTTGCCGCTGGGCTCGAAATAGCGTTCCAGCAGCTCGGCGGGCACATCGCGGACCTCACGGTCGCCGTAGCTGGCGTGCCGGGCCTGGCCGAGGCCCTCCTCGTCCACATCGGTGGCGTAGATCTTCACCCGGCGCCGGAAATCCTCCGGCCCGAGCAGCTCCGCCAGCACCATCGCCAGCGTGTAGGCCTCCTCGCCGGAGGCACATCCCGCGCTCCACACCCGGATCGGGCTGTCCGGCTCCTTGGCCGCGAGCAGCTCGGGCAGCACCTCCGAGCGCAGGTAGTCCCACGCGTCAGGGTCCCGGAAGAAGTTCGTGACGTTGATCAGGATGGTGTTGAACAGCGTGGTGAACTCCTCCGGCCGCACCTGGAGCTGATCCAGGTACTCCGCGTGGTCCGCCAGACCGAGCTGCGCCATCCGTCGTTGCACCCGGCGCACCAGGCTCGACCGCTTGTACCCGGTGAAGTCGAAACCCCTGGTCTCCTTCAGGTAGACCAGCAGCGCCTCGAACTGGGGGTCGGTCTGCGTCACGTGCTGCCTCTCCGGTGCGGCTACGACGCGGCAGCTACCGCCCGTTCCGACCGGCACCCGGCTGCCGCACCCGGAGCGTAGCCCACACGACCTTGCCGTCCACCGCGGAAAGGTGCCCCCACGCCGTGGCCAGTTTGGAGATCAGCACCAGCCCCTGGCCGCCCGCCCGCGCCGGCCGTCGCGCCAGCACCGGCGGCGCCGCGCTGCCATCGCGCACCGACAGACACAGGTAGGACCCGCGCATCGCCACGGTGAGCTGCAGCGCCGTGCCCGCGTGACTGACCGCGTTGGCCACCAGCTCGTTGGCCACCAGCACCGCGGCCTCGGCCAGCTCCTCCACCCGCCACGTCGCACAGGCCTGACCCACCGCCTCGCGCGCCTGCCTGCAGGCGCCAGCCTCCGGCAGGTACCACTCGCGCAGCACCGGCGACCGCGGCCGGTCCGCCAGCGCCGCCAGCGCCTCCGCCGGACCGGCGAACACCGTGAGGTAACGGACCAGCCCGATCCGGGCCATCGGCGCGAACACCTCCGCTGGCACCGAGCACAACGCCACCGGGATGCCCGGCCACTCCGCGGCCCGCCGGCTCAGCGCGGGGAAGACGGTCAGCGCCACCTCGTCACCCAGCCGCAGCCCGGTCAGCTCCAGCAGCACCGCGGCGGGCTGTTCGGCGAGGCATTTGGCCACCGCCCCGCGCAGTGCGGACGCGGTGTTCACCCGCAGCACGCCGTGCGGCCGGACCACCGCCACCGCCCCGGTCTGGTCGACCTGGCAGGCCAGCTCACTGCTCATCGGGTTCGCCTTCCCCGCGATCCGGTGGCCCGGTCGCGATCCGGTTGATCAGATCGCGTACCAGCCGGCCCGCGGCCTTGGTGTCGGTGGCGGTGTCGGCGAACCGGCGTGCCGCCCAGGTGTTGCCCCGCTCGGTGGCCGACTCGGCCATCCGGAAGCCCTGCTCGGCCAGCAAGGTCTCCGGCGACCAGGCGTGACCCACCCGGCAGCGGAAGCGGGGCACCGGCTCGCCGGGCAGGTCGAACAGCGCGCCGTGGCAGGACGGGCAGGCCAGCCCGGCGGGCACGGCGCCCAGTTCGTCGGTGGTCATGGGTGAGAACTCGGCCATCTCGGCCTCCGCTGCGAGCAGGTCGTCCACGACCCCACCGGTGTCGGGCACCTCAGCCGCGGCGACCTTCCCGATCAGCCCGCCGATCTCGGCGGCGGACAGGACGTGCTGGACGTCATTGTGCTCCTGAGCGCTGACCGGCATCGAACGGTGCGGCGCCTCGGCCGGGTCCTGCACCACGATCAGCCCGCCGACCGCCTTGATCGCGGCCAGCCCCGCGGTGCCGTCATCGCGCGCCCCGGAGAGCACCACGCCCACCGACCGCGACCCGTGCGCCCTGGCCACCGAACGGAACAGCGGATCTACCGCGGGCCGGTGCCCGTTCTCCGCCGGACCGCGGGAGAGCTGGATCCGGCCGTCGGTGAGCAGCAGGTGATGGTTGGCCGGCGCCACGTAGATGTGTCCGCGCCGGACCGGATCGCCGTGCACCGCGTGATGGGCGGGCAACGGACCACACCGGCTCAGGATGCGCGGCAGCGCGCTCGGCGCGTTACGTGGCACGTGCAGCACCACGAGAACAACGGCGGGCAGGCCCGGGGGGAGGGCGCCGACCACGGCGCACAACGCCTCGACCCCGCCCGCGGAGGCACCGATGGCCACCACGTCCCGGCGGGTCATGACCGGGAAATACCCGCGATCGGGCTAACCGAACCGACTTCACCCCAATGGCCGTTTCCCCGCCCCCGCGCCGGGCAACACTGCCCGCATGACGGCGGCGCCACCGGATCTCCAGCTCGACGTCGTGCGGATCGGGCGCACCACGACGTTGTTCGTGCACGGCGAGCTGGACCTGGCCGCCGCGCCGGAGCTGCGGCGGATGCTGGCCGGTTGCGTGCGCGCGGGCGGACAGCTGGTGGTCGACCTGCGGCAGGCCACCTTCGTCGACTGCGCCGCGATCGGCGTGCTGCTGACCGCCCGCCGCCGCCAGCTCATCCTCGGCGGCGGGCTGCGCTGCGCCCAGTCCCGCGGGCTGGTGCGCCGGGTCCTCCAGCTCACCGGCGCCGGCGCCGAGCTGGGTTGCTAGACCGCGGCCGGCGCGGCCTCCGGGACCGGCGCGGGCGCCTCGGGGCGGGCGCCGAAGCGGTCCACCGTCCAGCGGATCACGTTGTCCTTCAGTTCCACCCGCAGCACCACCGGCTCCGCGGACTCGCCCAGCCGGGCCAGCTGCTGCACCAGGTGCCTGCGCAGTTCGTCGACCACGGCGAAGGGCAGCGCGGCGGTCAGGGTGCGGGTCAGGCTGGAGCCGTCCGGGGCGGTGGCGGCCAGATCGGCGCGGAGGGTGACCTCGCCGGGGGCGTCCTTGCCGACCGGGTAGCCACCGAGGGCGTACACGCTCAGGCCGACCACCTGAGCGGCCCGGACCAGGTTGCCGTCGACATCGGCCAGCCACAGGTTCTGCTGCGTCATACCCCGATCATGCCCGCTGGCGGCCCGATTCTCCGCCTCGGACCCTCCCGATATGTTTTGTCAGGGGTGTGCGGCAAGCTTTCTTCCGCTGACCAAGATCATCAAGATCAACCCCCTGCTAGGAGAAGAGTTGTCGATTTCCCAGGCGTTGTCGGAGCAGGATCTGGACCACGTCCGCGGTGAGCTCACCGAGGGACGCCTCCCGATCGTGTGGTTCACCTCCTTGGCCGTTGGCGTCGAGGAAGGTCGTTCCGGCAAGGTGCTGGCCCTGGGTGATGAGTCGGAGGGCGACTTCATCCAGGTCCGGCCGACCGGGTCGATGGACGTGCTGTCCTTCTCACCGAGCGAAGTCACCATCACCAAGCCGTCCCGCAAACGGACGGTGACCCCAACCGAGGAGGTTCCCGTGACCACGGCAGAGGCCGAGTCCCCCAACGAGGCGCCCGCGTCCCCCGCGCAGTCGCCCGCGGCCGAGTCGTCGGCTCCGGCCGCCCCCGCGGCCGAGTCCGCCCCGCCCGTCCCCGCCGAGAAGCCCGCGGACAAGCCGAAGCCGGCCAAGCCCGCGGCCAAGAAGGCCCCCTCCGCCGGGGCAGCCGAGCTGACGGTCACCCTCACCGCCACCGCCGACGGCGAGTGGACCGTCGAGGTCGTCAGCGGCAAGAAGAAGGTCAAGCCCGCACCGGTGGCCGCGGCCAACGTGGCGAACCTGGCCGCCGAGCTGCCGGAGGAGGCGGCCGAGGCCGTCCAGTCCGTCATCGACGCCGCCAGGGAACGGCACCGCCAGCGCGTCGAGCAGCTGCAGGCCGAGCTGGCCGCCGCCCAGCAGGCCCTGGAGGAGCTGGCCGGCTGAGGCCGCTCAACCGTTCGTCGACGGAGCCGTGCGCCCAGCGTGCGGCTCCGTCGACGTTAGACCAGACGGCGCTCAAGGCCGCGCACCGCGCTGACCTGTTACTTCGTGTTTCGGTCAGGAAACTTCCGGTCGATAGGACATCAAGGCTTTAGCCGGGACGAAGTCTGGTTTGCCCTTCACCGACGCCGTGGCGCCGGTCACCGCTACCCAGTCCGAATCGGACCTAAACCCCTCGACCGCACCACATCATTGGTTCATCGCCGCTAACGCTCAACCGCGGTGAGCCGAACTACCTGATGGAGGTGCCGCCCACCATGAGCGCACAGACGGTCTTCGCGACCATCGACGACCCGGCGAGTACGACCCGCCTGTCCAGCCTGCCCACCGCGCCGTGCAGCGTGGTGTGGAGCGGTGGACACGCGTTCGTCCTGGAGCAGGGCTTCGGCCGCTCCCGCTGGGCCGGAGTCGATGACCGGGGCCGCGCGCAGTTGCTGACGAATGCGGATCTGCAGCGTCAGGGGTGGAGCACCCGCCGCGACTGAGTCGCGGCGCCCTCGCCACCCGTCTGATCCCCTCGGGCCACCCCACATCGACCCCGAACCGGTGTGGCACCCTGAGCAGCGCGGATCAGACGGGTGGCTGGAGGGGAACGAGTGAGCAGCACCAGGCAGGAACCGGCACAGGCCGAGCTGCCGGACCGGGTGTGGACCGTTCCGAACATCCTGAGCTTCCTCCGGCTCGCCGGAGTCCCGCTGTTCCTGTGGCTGTTGCTGGGCCCGAAAGCGGACATCGCCGCGTTGATCGTGCTGGTCGTCGCCGGTCTCAGTGACTGGCTGGACGGCAAACTGGCCCGCTGGCTCAACCAGTCCAGCCGCCTGGGCGCCCTGCTCGACCCGGCGGCCGACCGGCTCTACATCCTGGCCACCCTGATCGCCTTCCTGATCCGCGACATCGTGCCCTGGTGGGTGGTCGCGGTGCTGGTCGGCCGGGAGATCGTGCTCGGCATCGCGGTGCTGGTGCTGCGCCGCCTGGGCTACGGCCCGTTCGAGGTGCACTACGTCGGCAAGGCCGCCACCTTCTGCCTGATGTACGCCTTCCCGCTGCTGCTGCTCACCGACGGCACCTACACCGGCGCCGAGTGGTTCCGGCCGCTGGCCTACGCCTTCACCATCTGGGGCAGCGCCATGTACGTCTGGGCCGCCGTGCTCTACCTGATCCAGCTCGGCGGCGCGCTGCGTGCGGGCGCCCCGCCCCGGCTCGCGCAGGCCGCCGGTGGCTGACCCGAAACCCGCTGAGCTGGGCATCCTGGGCCAGCTGCTCGGCGACCACCTGGACGCGGGCTACGACGAGGCGCACCAGCGCCGCGGCGGCGAACCGCCGAAACGTCGCAGTCACAAGGCCTGGCTGGTCGGCGGCGCGCTGCTGGCCGGACTGCTGATGGGCGTGGCCGCCTCCGACGCCGGTCAGCGCGCCCCGGACGCCGACCAGGCCCGGCGCAGCCTGGCCGATGACGTGCAGGCCGCCCGCGCCAACACCGAGGAACTGAGCCGCCGCGCCGCCGAACTGGCCCGGTCCCTGGACCAGGCCCGCGGCCGCGCCCTCGACGGCGACGAGGCGGGCCGGGCCGAGCTGGACCGGCTCACCGCGCTCAACCAGGCCGCGGGCGCGGTCGCGGTGCGCGGACCGGGACTGCTGATCACCGTCCGGGACCCGATCGAGGCCCGCGGCGGGCAGAACCACCAGAACATCCTGGACCGGGACCTGCAGGTGCTGGTCAACGCGCTGTGGTCGAGCGGGGCCGAGGCGGTCGCGGTGGGCGGCGTCCGGTTGCAGCCACGGGCCACCATCCGGCAGGCAGGCGGCGCGATGCTGGTGGACAACCGGCCCATCACCCAGCCCTACGTGCTGGAGGCGATCGGCTCGCCCGCCGAGATGCGCGACGCGCTCGCGCTCACCGAGGCCAGCCGCCGCTTCCTCGGCTTCGCCGCCGACTACGGCACCGTGTTCACCGTGGAGACCCGCGACGAGCTGCGCCTGGCCGCCGCCGGGATCACCGAAGGCAGAATGGCCGCCACCGTCACCCGCCCGCCGGTCTCCCCGACCACCCAGCCGCCGCCGCGTTCGACCACCCCGCCCACCAGCACCACTGGAGGAAAACGGTGATCGCCCTGTTCGCCCTGGCCGTGGGCGTCCTGCTCGGCCTGTGGCTGGACCCCACGGTGCCCGAATGGGCTCAGCCCTACCTGCCGATCGCGGTGGTCGCCGCGCTGGACGCGCTTTTCGGCGGCATCCGGGCCCGGCTGGACGGCAAGTTCGACGCCAAGGTCTTCGTGGTCTCCTTCGTCTCCAACGTGGTCATCGCCGCGCTGATCGTGTGGCTGGGCGACGAACTGGGCGTGGGCGCGCAACTGTCCACCGCGGTGGTGGTGGTCTTCGGCATCCGGATCTTCGGCAACGCCGCGGCCATCCGGCGACACCTGTTCAAGGCCTGAGATGACCGAACCGGAATCGACGCGGCGCACCGGCGCCAAACACCGCCTGGTCCGGATCAGGGACAACCGCTGGGTCACCGGATCCACCATGGTGCTGCTCTGCCTGGTGCTGGGCGTGGCCCTGGTCGCCCAGGTCCGGCGCACCCAGACCGGCGAGGGCCTGGCCGAGGCCCGGCCGCAGGACCTGATCGTGCTGCTGGACGGCCTGCAGGCCAAGGAAGCCTCGCTGCGCAAGGAGATCGCCGAATCCGAGGCCACCCTGCGCAGGCTGCAGGAGGGCGGCACCGCCTCGGCCGCGGCCCTGGAGGAGGCCCGCCGCAGGGTCACCGCGCTGGCCGTGCTCACCGGCACGGTGCCGGTGGCCGGACCCGGACTGCGGATCGAGATCAACGACGGCACCGGCAAACTCGGGCCCGAGGTGCTCCTGGACGTCATCCAGGAACTGCGCAACGCCGGCGCCGAGGCAGTGCAGGCCGGACCGGTGCGGGTGGGCGTGGACACCGCGCTGACCGGCGCGGACGGGCTGATCCGGATCGACGGGACCACCCTGACCCTGCCCTACGTGATCACGGCCATCGGCGATCCCCCTACTCTTGCCGCGGCACTGAACATCCCCGGTGGGGTGGTGGACACAGTGGAACGCAAGGGCGGCTCGACACGCATCCAGCAACAGGACCGCGTGGAGATCACCGCGTTGCGAGCGGAACGCAAGCAGAAATACGCTCGACCAGCCGGTTGACACAAGTTGGTCGGCGCGTCGCACCGGCACGGGAGGAGAACACTCGGTGAATGTGCCCGAGCAGTTGAAGTACACGGACGAGCACGAGTGGGTGCAGGTCACCGGCGACGGCGTGGTGCGCATCGGCATCACCGACTACGCGCAGAGCGCGCTGGGTGACGTGGTGTTCGTGCAGCCGCCCACGGTCGGCGAGACGGTCAAGCCCGGCGATTCCGTCGGCGAGGTCGAGTCGACCAAGAGCGTCTCGGACATCTACGCGCCGCTGGCAGGCGAGGTCACCGCGGTCAACGAGGTCGTGGTCACCGCGCCGGAGACCATCAACTCCGATCCCTACGGCGAGGGCTGGCTTTTCGAGCTGCGGCTGGACGACGCCGCGGCGCTGGAGCAGCTGCTCGACGCCGCCGCCTATGCCGAGAAGATCAGCGAAGCGTGATCTCGATCTTTCGCCGGCTCTTCGGCAAGCGCAGGAGCCGCTCAGGGAACGACGAGACCAACACGGTACGTTGGCAGGACACTTCGCATGATCCATCCGGCACGAGGAGCACTCAGGTGAGCACGCACGACGGGCCCGGCGTTCCGCCGGAGCGTCCCGCAGAGTCCACTTCGATCTTCCGCGCCGACTTCCTCTCCGAGGTCGAAGGCACCGAGACCGCGGCTCCCGAGCCCGCGATCTCCGGGGTCGACGCGCTGCCGTCGGGTTCGGCCCTGCTGGTGGTCAAGCGTGGCCCGAACGCGGGTTCGCGCTTCCTGCTCGACCGGGACACCACCAGCTCCGGCAGGCACCCCGACAGCGACATCTTCCTCGACGACGTCACGGTTTCCCGGCGGCACGCCGAGTTCCGCCGTGAGGGCGGGGAGTTCGTCGTGGTCGACGTCGGCAGCCTCAACGGCACCTACGTCAACCGGGCTCCGGTGGACACCGCGGTGCTGGCCAACGGGGACGAGGTCCAGATCGGCAAGTTCCGACTGGTCTTCCTGACCGGCCCCGGCGCACCGGCTCAGTGACGGCGGCCGGGCGGCCCCAGCGTGGTGGCCTCAGCATCGGCACGGTGCTCGCGCAGCTCCGGGCCGAGTTCCCCGAGGTGACCATCTCCAAGATCCGGTTCCTGGAATCGGAAGGCTTGGTCCGCCCGGCGCGTACCCCCTCGGGGTACCGCCAGTTCTCCCCGATCGACGTCGAACGTCTCCGTTTCGTGCTCGCCGCCCAGCGGGATCACTACCTGCCGCTGAAGGTGATCAAGGAGCAGCTGGAGGCGATCGACGACGGCGAACTGCCCGCCGGTCCCGCCCCGCGCCCGCCGCGGACGCTGGTCGCGGTGGACGGCCTGCCCACCGCCACCGCCTTCGAGCGCGGCGGCGAGATCCGGCTGACCCGCGAGGAACTGCTGGAGACCACCGGCATCGACGCGGCCACCCTGATCGAGCTGGAGCGCTACGGGCTGGTGCGGGCGGGCGCCGCCGGGTTCTACGATTCCGACACCGCCGCGCTGGTCCGCACCGTGCGCGCGATGACCGAGTTCGGCATCGAACCCCGCCACCTGCGCGCGTTTCGTTCCTCCGCCGACCGGGAAGTCGGGCTGGTGGAGCAAATCGCGGCGCCACTGGCCCGGCAACGCGACCGGGACGCCAGGGCCAGGGCGGATGAGGTGGTCAGGGAGCTGGCCGCGCTGTCCGTGACGCTGCACACGTTGCTGGTCAAGATCGGACTGCGGGGCGTGACCGGCGGATGACTCCCGCGCAGGTCGCGGCCGAAACGTGATATTCGTGCCCGCGATGACATGTACTGGAGCGGGCAACCGTGTCCTGCGGCGGGTAGCGTCGGAGGAGTCGGTACGCGATCCTCGTCATGGTGGGGATGTTGCGGTCCAACGCACTGGAGGAGGCGAGTTCCGATGAGCGAGATGCGCGTCGTCGGTGTGCGGGTGGAGCTACCCGCGAACCAGCCGATCCTGCTGCTGCGTGAAACCGAAGGTGACCGCTATCTGCCGATCTGGATCGGCTCGGTGGAGGCGACCGCGATCGCGCTGGAGCAGCAGGGGGTACGGCCGTCCCGGCCGCTGACCCACGACCTGCTCAAGGACGTGATCGGGGCACTGGGGCGGCAGCTCGAACAGGTCCGGATCACCGATCTGCAGGAGGGCACCTTCTTCGCGGAGCTGGTCTTCGACGGGGATGTGCGGGTCTCGGCCCGGCCGAGCGACTCGGTGGCGCTCGCGCTGCGGGTCGGGGTGCCCATCCACGCCGAGGAGTCCGTGCTCGCCGAGGCGGGCCTGGTCATCCCGGACGAGCAGGAGGACGAGGTGGAGAAGTTCCGCGAGTTCCTGGACTCCGTGTCACCGGAGGACTTCCGCGGGGCGGACACCTAGAGACAACGCTGACTTTTGCCAGGGCCCGGCGACACCGCGTGAGCGGAGTCGCCGGGCCCTCGCCGTTGGGTGATCAACAACCTTCGTCCATAACACGATCGTGTGGTCAAGCTGTGATCTTGTGGCGGTTGTGCTGGGATGCGTGGCCGCTCGTCACCGTCCGACCAGGTGACAGCGCGGGAATCGGTTCAGAAGAGTGAACCGGACCCGGGGTCTGAGCGCGACGCGGGAGCCTTCCCCGCGCGTCGCGTTGACCCGGGGGATGGGCCGTCTTACCGTCGGTGGCGAGTCAATCGCGCCGGGGTGGATCCACTTCCCGGCCGCCTGCTCAGGACCGGCACGCCAGTGTGCGCACGGGCGTGCGGTCGCCGTTGCCGACCAGAAGGTCGGCCGAGGGGAGGCACGCGTGGTCGAGGAAGCGCCCAGCGATCGAGGCGCGCCCGAGCAGGGTGCCTTGTTCCCGGACCTGTCGTTGCCGGACGAACTGGTCGGCTACCGGGGACCCGCCGCCTGTCAGATCGCCGGGATCACCTACCGGCAGCTCGACTACTGGGCCCGCACCGGACTGGTCGCGCCGACCATAAGGAGTGCCCACGGCTCCGGGAGCCAGCGCCTCTACTCCTTCAAGGACATCCTGGTCCTGAAGGTGGTCAAACGTCTGCTCGACACCGGGGTCTCGCTGCAGAACATCCGGGTCGCGGTGGATCACCTGCGCCGCCGCGGCGTGCGCGACCTGGCCCGGATCACGCTGTTCAGCGACGGCACCACGGTGTACGAGTGCACCTCCCCGGAGGAGGTGGTGGATCTGCTGCAGGGCGGGCAGGGCGTGTTCGGGATCGCGGTCAGCGGGGCGATGCGCGAGATCAGCGGCACCATCCACGAGTTCCCGGCCGAACGCGCCGACGGGGTGGAGCTGCTGCCCGGCGAGGACGACGAGCTGTCCCGCAAGCGCCGGGACCGGCAGACCGGCTGAACCACTGGTCCTGCTCCGAACGGGTCGACCGCCGGGGCAGGAAACCGCCGCCGCTCTTCTGCCAGGGCACGCGGTGTCCAACACTGACCGCGGGCCGCCGGAGGGTGGCCGCGATCAGGGGGTTCATCAGGCATGATCCGACGTGTTGTGTTGCTGCTGCTCGCGGTCCTGGCCGCGGCGCCCGGCCTGGCCGTGCCCGCGGTGGCCGGTGCCGAGGGCGTCACCAGGCCGCTGACCCTGCGGCATGAGCAGGCGGGTTTCGCCGCCCAGGTCACCAGGGTGTGCGATCCCGGGTGCACCGACACGGTGCGCGGGTTGTTCGTCACCGCGGGCGCGCCGGGGGAGTGCTACCGCCTGGAAGGCTCGATGCGCGGGTTGTGGACGCCGTTCACCGAACCCCAGTGCGGCCTGGACAAGAGTCAGGTGAGCAAGTCCTGGCAGTACTTCCCGCCCGGCTTCTACCGGATCTGCCGCGGTGACTGGCCGGACTGCGGCCCACAGGTGCGCACCCCGGTCTGGGACGTGCACGGCAGCGGCTGACCAGGGGCGCTCCAGGTATCCGCGATCGTTACCGCCGGTGACCCGAACGACCTAGTCCCACCGACCGGGACCGGACGCATCCTCGCTGGTGCGGATGGTCTCCGGATTGGGGGAGGGCGATGGCCTTCGAACGTAGCGCCGCGGTCATCGGGGCTGTCGGCGCGGTGGTGGCGGCGGTGGTCGGGGTGTTCCTGACCCAGGCGGTGCTTGCGCCCGGCGGCTCCTCGCCGAGCCCGACCAGGGTGGTCAGCCAGCTGCCGCTGACCAGCACCACCATCAGCCGCACCAGCACCACCCGGCCCACCACCAGCAGCACTCGGCGCAGCACCACCACGACCACTCGGCGTACCAGCACGACCACCAGCTGTGTCTGTCCCTGACCACCGTTGGTGACCTGGTGTTCTTGGGCACGTCGGAAACTTCCGGTGAACTCCGGCGGGGTAGGATTTCGCGCGTAGTCGTGATCCCCACGCGGGAGAGCCCGGACCGGAGCCATCGGTCCGGCGCCGAAGGAGCAACTCCTCCCCGGAACCTCTCAGGCCAAGCGGACCGTGTGGGCAGACACCTCTGGAAAGCGGTCCTCGTCCTGCGCGGACCCGCCGACGGTGCAAGTCCGGTCCGCCGTGACCGGGTGAAGCTCTCAGGCGCCCGGACACCGGGTACGGACAGAGGGGGAGGGCAGTTCCGCATGCCCACCCCTAGGCGCCGGAGGCGAGAGCATGACCCAGCCGAACCCCGATCGCATCCCGTTGGCCGCGCTGGAGCACGGCACGCCCTTCGCCGACCGGCACGTCGGTCCGCGGCCCGCCGAACTGGCCCGGATGCTCGACGTCATCGGGGTCGGCTCGCTGGAGGAACTCGCCCAGCGGGCGGTGCCCCAGGTGATCCGCGAGGGTGAGCTGAGCCTGGCCCTGCCCGCCCCGGCCACCGAGTCCGAGGCGCTGGCCGAACTGCGCGCGCTGGCCGACCGCAACACGGTCAGGGCCCCCATGATCGGGCTCGGCTACTACGGCACCGTGACCCCGCCGGTGATCAAGCGCAACATCCTGGAAAGCCCGGCCTGGTACACCGCGTACACCCCGTACCAGCCGGAGATCTCCCAGGGCCGGCTGGAAGCCCTGCTCAACTTCCAGACCATGGTCGCCGACCTGACCGGCCTGGACACCGCCAACGCCTCCATGCTCGACGAGGGCACCGCGGCCGCCGAGGCGATGACGCTGGTGCGCCGCGCCGGCAAGTCCAAGTCGGCGCGGTTCGTCGTCGACGCCGACTCGCTGCCGCAGACCATCGCGGTCATCCAGACTCGCGCCGAACCACTCGGCATCGAGATCGTGCTCGCCGACCTCGCCCAGGGCCTGCCCGAGGGCGAGTTCTTCGGCGTGCTGCTGGCCTACCCGGGCGCGGGCGGCGAGGTCCGCGACTACCGGGCCCTGGTCGAGCAGGCGCACGAACGCGGCGCCCAGGTCGCCGTCGCCGCGGACCTGCTCGCGCTGACCCTGCTGGTCCCGCCCGGCGAGTTCGGCGCGGACGTCGTGGTCGGCACCACCCAGCGCTTCGGCGTGCCGATGGGCTTCGGCGGCCCGCACGCCGGTTACATGGCGGTGCGCGCCGGACTCGAGCGCCAGCTGCCCGGCCGCCTGGTCGGGGTCAGCGTGGACGCCGACGGCAACCCCGCCTACCGGCTCGCGCTGCAGACCCGCGAACAGCACATCCGCCGGGAGAAGGCCACCAGCAACATCTGCACCGCCCAGGTGCTGCTCGCGGTGATCGCCGCGATGTACGCGGTCTACCACGGCCCCGAGGGCCTGCGCGGCATCGCCACCCGGGTGCACCGGCTGGCCACCGTGCTCGGCGCAGGCCTGCGCGCGGGCGGCGTCGAGCTGCGGCACGAGCGCTTCTTCGACACCGTGCTCGCGCACGTGCCCGGCAAGGCCGCCGAGATCGTCGCCAAGGCCCGCGCCCTGGGCGTCAACCTGCGTCTGGCCGACAACGACCACGTCGGCATCGCCTGCGACGAGACCACCACCCGCGAGCACCTCGCGCTGGTGTGGCAGGCCTTCGGCGTCACCGGCGACGTGGACGCGCTGGATGCCGAGACCCCCGACGCCCTCGGTGGCGGGCTGAACCGCACTTCGGACTACCTGACCCACCCGGTCTTCCACGCCCACCGCTCGGAGACCGCGCTGCTGCGTTACCTGCGCGCCCTCTCCGACAAGGACGTGGCTCTGGACCGCAGCATGATCCCGCTCGGCTCCTGCACCATGAAGCTCAACGCCACCACGGAGATGGAATCCATCACCTGGCCGGAGTTCGCCGGGCTGCACCCCTTCGCCCCCGCCGCCGACGCCGCGGGCCTGCTCTCCCTGGTGCACGACCTGGAGGCCTGGCTGGCCGAGGTCACCGGCTACGACGCGGTCAGCGTGCAGCCCAACGCGGGCAGCCAGGGCGAGTTCGCCGGCCTGCTCGCCATCCGCGCCTACCACCGCAGCCGCGGCCAGGAAGCCCGCGACATCTGCCTGATCCCCTCCTCCGCGCACGGCACCAACGCCGCCAGCGCGGTGATGGCCGGCATGCGGGTGATCGTGGTCCGCTGCGACGACAAGGGCAACATCGACCTCGGCCACCTGCGCGAGACCGTCCAGGCCCACCGCGACGACCTGTCCGCCATCATGATCACCTACCCGTCCACGCACGGCGTGTACGAGGAAACGGTCGCCGAGGTCTGTGCCCTGGTGCACGAGGCCGGTGGCCAGGTCTACGTCGACGGCGCCAACCTCAACGCCCTGGTCGGCCTGGCCCGCCCCGGCAAGTTCGGCAGCGACGTCAGCCACCTGAACCTGCACAAGACCTTCTGCATCCCGCACGGCGGCGGCGGCCCCGGCGTCGGCCCGATCGGCGTCCGCGAACACCTGGCGCCGTTCCTGCCCAACCACCCGCTGCAGCCCACCGCGGGCCCCGCCACCGGCGTCGGCCCGATCAGCGCCGCACCCTGGGGCAGCGCCTCCATCCTGCCCATCTCCTGGGCCTACGTCCGGATGATGGGCCCCGACGGCCTGCGCCGCGCCACCCTGACCGCCGTCGCCGCGGCCAACTACGTGGCCCGCAAACTCGACGAGCACTTCCCGGTCCTCTACACCGGCGAGGGCGGCTTCGTCGCCCACGAGTGCATCCTCGACCTGCGCCCCATCACCAAGGCCACCGGCGTCACCGTCGACGACGTGGCCAAGCGCCTGGCCGACTACGGCCTGCACGCCCCCACCATGTCCTTCCCGGTGGCGGGCACCCTCATGGTCGAACCCACCGAAAGCGAGGACCTGGCCGAGCTGGACCGCTTCTGCGAGGCCATGATCGCCATCCGCAAGGAGATCGACAAGGTCGGCGCGGGCGAGTGGCCGGTGGACAACAACCCGCTCCGCAACGCCCCGCACACCGCGGAATCCCTGACCGGCGACTGGGACCACCCGTACACCCGGGCCGAAGCGGCCTTCCCGATGAAGTCGGACCGCCCGAAGATCTGGCCGCCGGTGCGCCGGATCGACGGGGCGAAGGGCGACCGGAACCTGGTCTGTTCCTGCCCGCCCATCAGCGCCTTCGAGAGCTGACAGCAAGAACGACAAGCGCCCCGGGCCAACGGTCCGGGGCGCTTCGCATTGGGTTCTGCGGCGGCGGGCGGGCGAAGCCCGAAGCCGGGCGGCCGGGGTGGCTTTTCAAACTCCACCCGAGCGGTTCCCCATCCCCGTCAGCCTGGAGAGGACACACCGCATCCCGGGCAAGCGGCCTGCAACCTGCTTCCGCGTGCCCGCCCAACCGCAACGGGCCGCTTGCCCGGGATGTGGTTTGGTATCGGAGGGCTGACGGGGATGGGGAACCGTACGAGCACTGCTCTCTGCTCTTGATTTTCCCCCCATCCTTTGATTTCTGCCCGTCCGGCGAGGACGCACTTGATCTTCGCTCTTGACTGTCAACCCGAAGATCAAAAAAGGATGGCCTCGCCGGCCGGGCAGACCACCGGAGGGGGGAGGCAGATCAAGAGCCGGGCGAGCAGGTTGCGGGGCGGGGTTTGGGTTGCCGGGGCTGGTTCCAGCGTGGCTCCGAGGGCTCGCGTGTTCTCCGTACGGCCTTCCGCCAGCCAACCACACCTCACCGAGCGGCCCCCGTCGCGTTGGGCGGGCAGGCGGCGGCAGGTTGCAGGGGCCGCTCGGTGAGGTGTGGTCTGCATGCTCCAGGCCGTACGGAGAACACGCGAGAGCCCTCGTCGTGGGGTTTTCACCCCCACCCTCCACCGTCCACAAAGGACTCCGCCTCGCTCAGTCCTCCCCGCCGCGCCCTTCCCCGCTCCGCCCTTCTCCGCCATGACCACCCAACTCATCCAGCCCGTGCACAAAAGCCGCGAACGCCCCCGGCGAGAACGACAACCCCGCCCCGTCCGGATTCTTCGAGTCGCGCACCACCACCGCATCCGGCAAGACCGCCACCTCCACGCAGTTCTCCCCGTTGCCGCTGCTGTAGCTGCTCTTGCGCCATCGCGGCGCGGGGCGGTCTGCTGCCATTACCCACTCCATTCGTGCCCGGGTGCGGCATGTGCGTCCCGGACACCGTCACGTCGACAGGTCCTCGGCGGAGGAACGAGGTCAGCCTGCGGAGAGCAACTGCGCCAGCGCGGGGTCGATCGCCGCGCCGTCCGCGGCGACGGACACCGAGCCGCCCGTGGACTGGGCGATCTTGGTGAGTGGGGCGCGTTCCGGGTCGGGGCCGATCGTGATGAAGCTGATCGAGACCTTCTTGTTCGGGTTACGCACCTTGTCCAGCTCGGCCTGCAACTGTTGCAGGTTCAGACCGCCGTCGTTGGGGCCGTCGGTGAGCACCACGATCCGGTTCGTCCGTCCTTGCTCGTAATTCTCCACAGCCGAGCGGTACACCACAGCCAGGCTTGAGTACAGCTGGGTGGCGCTCACCGGCTTGAGGCCCTCGATCGCACCCCGCAGGGCGTTGCGCTGCTGCTCAATACCCTTGGTCGGCACCAGTTGGCGGTACGGCTTCTTGCCATCCAGGGACCGGGAGAACTCCCACATACCCATAGAACCCGACACCGACCGGTCCACCTGGCCACGCAACGCGGCCTTGAGCCAGTCCATCCGGGATTTGTCCTGGCCGCCGTCGGCGTGCATCGACCCGGACACGTCCACCAGCATGGTCACCGTCTGGCCGTTGTCGGCCGAACTGGCCCAGGAGGCGGCCAGCTGTTGCGAGGTGTTCTCATCCGCGGGCGCCAGCAGGTCGTCGTTGGCGATCCAGGTGATCCCCGGTGAGGTCAGCGGGCGTTCGTTGGTGCTGCGCACGCGCACCCCGGCCTGCTGGGCGAGGACCTTCTCCTGCGCGGGCTCGCGCAGGAAGTCGCCGAACTTCTGCGCCGCGCGCACCTGGGCGTCCTTGATCCAGTCCCCGGACAGCGGCAGCAGCGGGAAGTCCGCCGAGGGCGCCGGGCCCGTCGCCGGGATGCCGTAGAGCGGCTTGTCCGGTTTCGGCTTGCCGTCCACGCCCAGGTTCCGGCGGAACAGGTCGATCTCCAGCACCGGCACACCGTCGTAGGGCGAGGTGGCCAGGTCGGGGGTCTTGCTCAGCTCGACCAGGGCGTCCTGGGTGGTCGGCGGCACGCCCGCGACCTTGGCCTTGGCCACCTGGTTCAGCGCGGCGCGCACCGCGGGCTGGGTCAGCATGTCCATGGTCACCGGGCCGCGTTCCTTCTTCCCGGCCCAGGCCAGCGCGCACTGCACGGCCAGCGCGCTGGCCGGGTTGCGCACCAGGTCCGGCACACCCATGGTGAACCGGCCCCAGTCGCTCATGCCGAAGCGCTTCCAGCCGTCCGGGGCGGCCAGCAGTCCGGGGACCTCGCTCCAGCGGAACCCCTGCCCGGAGCGCAGCGGCTGCGCCGCGGGTTCGGGCACCGCGAGCACCACCGGGGAGTTGCCGATCGACTCGGCCGGTGCGCCCAGCAGCGACTTGTTCTGCGCGCGCAGCTGGTTGACCCACAGTGAGGACTCCGGCAGCCAGGCCGAGGGCGGCTGGCCGAGTGTGCCGGTGTCCCAGCCCTGGGTGAGCGCGGTGAGCACGGTGGGCGAGTCCAGCGCCTGGATCTCCACCCGCAGGCAGTAGTCGTCGATCACCGGGCGCTGTCCGTTCCAGGCGATCGCGGCGCTCTGCAGCGGATCGGCCACGCTCGGCGTGACCGCCATCCGCAGCACCAGCTCGCCCTGCCTGCACTCACCGGCCTGCGCGGCGGCCCGGCGGTCCAGGATGCCGCCCAGCCAGGTCCAGCTCAGATAGCCGAGCACGAACAGCGCGACGACACCAACGATGACAAAGGGCCATCGAGCCATCCCGCGCCGGGTGCCTTCCCCAGCCGCGCGGTGTCGAGCCATCCGACGTCCCCTTCAGCCCCGCGTGACCATCCGGCATTTCCCACCGGGATCACCATCAAACCGTTGGTAATCAACAGCCATCAGCCGTTGACGTGTCACGCTAACAGGTGACACAAGAGCGTCAAGATATGTTACGGAGAGTGGACGGAAGCCGAGGTTTGCGGAAACGTCTCGTGATCGTCATGGTCGGCCGCCGACCTCGCCGCTCCCGGCCATCGGAGCAGCGTACGGCACAGGTCGACCAGCGCGGCGCGGAGTGGCTCGGCCCGCTGGGAAAATGCACTTTGCATTTTGACGTACTCGGCGCGGCCTTCCGTGGTTTCGATCCGCACCGGCGGATAACCCAGTGCGGCGAGATCGTACGGGCTGGCCCGCATGTCCAGTTCGCGCACATCCAGGGCCAACTCGAAACAGTCCGCGATCAGTGCCGAAGGCGGGTACGGGGCGAGTTTGTAGGCCCACCGGAACAGGTCCATGGTCGCGTGCAGGCACCCCGGCTGCTCCAGCGCGACCTGGGTCTCCCTGGTCGGCTGCAGGGTGTTGCGCGGCCGGGCCGGCTCGGTGAAGAACCGGAAGGCGTCGAAGTGCGAACAGCGGATCTGGCTGTTCTCGACCAGTTCGTCGGTGCCCGCGTGGCCCAGCCGCAGCGGCCAGCCCACGTGCCGGACCTGCTCCGGATCGGTCCGGTAGACCATCGCCCACTCGTGCAGACCGAAGCAGCCCAGCCGGGGCGGACGGCTCGCGGTCGCGCTCAGCAGCGCCGCGACGAACTCGGCGGTGCGCCGCCGGGCGGCCGGGAACGCGGCCGGGTCCAGGGTGACCCCGTCGGCGGTGCGGGTGTAGGCGGGCTTGCGCAGGTACTCCGCGGCCGAGTCCCCGGCCAGGGTCACGCCGGGCCCCGGATGCCACCGTTCCAGCTGCGCGGGCTTGAAGCTGTAGTAGGTGAACATGAAGTCGAGCACCGGATGCTTCTCGCCTGCCGCCTTGCGTTCGCGGTGCCCGTCGGTCCACGGCCGGATGCGCTCCAGGTAGGTCGCGCGCTGTGCATGCCAGTCCGCCTCGCCGAGGACGAGGTGCTCTGCTGACAGCGCGGCCACCAGCCGATTCTAGGTCACTGACCGCGCAGCACCGCCCAGGTGACCTTGCCGCCGGGACTCGGCGTGCGCCCGTGCGCCAACGCCAGCTGGCCGAGGGCGGGCGGGGTCCGGGCCGGCGCGTCGGGTGTCCGGTCCCGCACCGACACGGTCAGCCGGATGTCGCGCATCCGCACCCGCACCCACAGTTCGGGCCCGCCCTCCTCGACCGCGGCCGACACCAGCTCCTGCACGATCAGCAGCGCGTCGCCGAGGGGTTCGTGCTGCCCCCAGTCCAGGCATGCCTCGGTGACGAACAGCCGGGCGCGCAGCCCGCTGATGTCCCCGCACGGCAGGCGCACCTGCCGTTGCCGGACCGGGGGCGGACTGCGGCACACCCGCACCGCCTCGGTCAGTGTCGGGCACACCGGCAGCAGCCGGGCCAGCGGACCGGTCGCCACCGCCTGCTGCAGTTCCGGTTCCTCGGCGACCAGGGCCATCGGGATGTCCGGCCACACGTTCACCTGCCGCCAGACCCGGTGGAAAATGCCCAGGGCCGATGGTGAGCCCAGCTGCAGCTTGTCCAGGATCACCACCAGTGCGGCGGGTTCGGCCGCGGCGATCTTGAGCAGTCCGTCCAGCAGCCGCTGGTGGGTGGACAGGTCCAGCCTGCCCACCGGCTGGACCACCGCGAGGTGGCTGCGGTTCCAGACGATCAGCCGGAGCGGGCTCGGTCTGCTCACGGTTCGGTCGGCTCCATCTGCCCGATCTTGCGGCGTATCCGGCGGCGTCCGGCGCGGGCGGCCTGCTCGACCGCCAGTTCGCTGATCCGCAGCCGTTCGCCGACCTCGCGGTAGGAGCGGCCGTCGGCGAGCAGCATCAGGATCCGCCGGTCGGCCTCGGCCAGCAGATCGGGCTGGTCGAGCATCCAGCGCGCGTGCAGCCGGTCGGTGACCGCCTCGGCCACGCCCGTGCCTGCCACCGGGGCCAGCATCGGGTGGTCGAAGATCCGGTTGGCCACCGCCTGGCGGCGCAGGTGGTCCACGCACAGCCGTTTGACCACGGTCATCAGGAACGGGCGCAACCGGCTGCGATCCAGGTCCGGGTGCGCGGCGGTGCGGATGAAGGCCTCGTGCACGAGGTCCTCGGCATCGTCCCCCGCGCCACGGCGGGCGGCGAGGCGGACGAGTTCGGGGCGCAGCCTGGCGCACTGGCCCCAATCGGCGGCGGAGAAGGACATGGCGGGCGGCGACGCGTTCCGCATGGGGTGTCCCCACTGGCGAGGAGGATTACAGTCCGTGATTCTCTCGCCATTCTGTGTACAGGCACGTCGCCCGGGAGCGTGTGAGTCAGCTCACAGTTCAGGGGTGTGACTCCCGTTCGTACCCATACGGGGGCAACGCCACAGGTCGTCAGCGGGACGGTGCGGTCGGAGCAGGGCCGACCGCGCCGCCTCCGTCGCTGGCAACCACCAGGGCGGGATACCGCGACTCGAGCGGGCGGATGTCACGATTTGCCCCGAGCGCGGAGGTTCCCGCGCAACGGGGCCGGCACCTGGCATGTGGGTGCCGGCCCCGTTGTCCTTGGCGTGCTCCGCACGCTGGATTTTTCGCTTCTAAGTCGCCTCGTCGTGCATCCGCCGCACGCGAAGCAAGCTTCGGATGCGTCGGACGCACGACAAGGCAACGCGAAAAATCGGCACCCCGCCGCTGGTGAAGAGCCCGCCGTGTCGCTGCGCGCCACGCCTGTTTCGCAACAGGTGGACGGTTAGCTTGGGACGTGGGTGGCGTCTCGGACCGTGCCTACGTATTCCTCTACCAGGTCTTCTAGGGCGACCACGCCTAGTACTGCGCCGTCTGGGGCTACTGCGCCTGCCAGGTGGCTTTGGGCTCTTCTTAGTGCGGCTACTGCTTCGTCCAGGCGGGCGTCTGCTGGGAGTTCTGGTAGGCCGCGGATTCGGTTGAGGGGGACTGGGGTTGACGGGTCGGCGCTGGCGAGGTCCAGGACGTCTTTGACGTGTAGGTAGCCGCGGACTGAGCCGGTGGCGGTGCGGACCGGGAAACGGGAATAGCCGGTGCTGACCACCGCCTGTTGCACGTCGCCGACCGTGGGGCGTTCGGGCACCGTGGTCAGTTTGTCCAGGGGGACCAGCACGTCGGCGACGGTGCGCTGGGCCGAGGACAGGGTCTGGGTCAGGCGGCGGTGTTCGGAGTCATCTAGGAGGCCCTCGCGCCGGGATTCGGCGATCAGTTCGGACAGCTCGTTCGGCGTGTAGGCGGTGTCGATCTCGTCCTTCGGCTCCACCTTCAGCAACCGGAGCACGCCGTTGGCCAGCCAGTTCAGCACCGTGATCACCGGGCGGACCAGGCGCACGAAGAACACCAGCGCGGGCACCATGCGCAGTGAGGTGCGCTCGGGTCCGGCGATGGCGATGTTCTTGGGCACCATCTCGCCGAGCACGATGTGCAGCACCACCACGACGAGCACCGCGGCGATGAAGGCCAGCACATCGGCCACCGCCTCGGGCACACCCAGCGGCAGCAGCAGTGGGCTCAGGTGCGCGGCCACCGCCGGTTTGGCGATGGCGCCCAGCGCGATCGAGCACAGCGTGATGCCCAGTTGCGCGCCGGCCAGCATCAGCGAGATCTGCTCACTGGCCCTGATCACCGTGCGGGCCCCGGCCGAACCGGCGTCGGCGAGCGCTTCCAGGCGGTCCCGGCGGGCGCTGATCAGGGCGAACTCGGCGCCGACGAAGAAGGCGTTCAAGCCCAGCAACAGCAACGACACGATCAGTGCGACTCCGCCGCTCATGCCGGCACCTCCGCGGGGGCGATGACGGCCCCGGCAGGCACGGCCTCGGGCACGCGGGTGACGCGCAGGTCGGCGATCCGGTTGCGGTCCATCCGCATCACGGTGAGCCGCCAGCCGTCGTGCCGGACCTCGTCGCCGACCTGGGGAATCCGGCCGAGCCGGTAGAGCACGTAGCCCGCGATGGTCTCGTAGTCGCCCTCGGGCAGGTCGAAGCCGGTGGCCTCGGCCACCTCGTCACCACGCAGCAGCCCGGAGACCATCCAGCTCTGCTTGCCCAGCGGGCGGACCGGGTTGACCTCGCCGCGGTCGTGTTCATCGCGCACATCGCCGACGATCTCCTCCACCAGGTCCTCCAGGGTGACCAGGCCGGCGGTGCCGCCGTACTCGTCCACCACCAGGGCCACCTGGAGTCCGGAGGCACGCAGCCGGTCCAGCAGCGCGTCCCCTTCCAGGGTGTCCGGCACCGTTGGCACCGGCCGGGCCAGGGAGGAGACCCTGGTGGTGTCGCGCTGGTCCACCGGCACGCCGAAGGCCTGCTTGACGTGCACCACGCCGATCACGTCGTCCAGATCGCCGCTGTGCACCGGGAACCGGGAGAACCCGGTGCGCAGGCTCAGCTCGATCAGATCGGGCACGGTGGCGTCCGAACGCAGCGCCTGCACGTGCACCCTGGGCGTCATCAGCTCGTCGGCGAGCCGGTCGCCGAAGCGCAGCGACCGGTCCAGCAGGGTGGCCGTGCCCTTGTCCAGGGAGCCGCGGGCCGCGCTGGTGCGCACCAGCGAGCCGAGTTCGTGCGGGGACCGCGCCGAGCGCAGCTCCTCCACCGGCTCGACGCCGAAACCGCGCACGATCCAGTTGGCCGCGCCGTTGAGCCCGGTGATCACCCACCGGAACACGCCGGAGAACCCGGCCTGCAGGCCCGCGGTGGCGCGGGCGGTGGGCAGCGGCCGGGCGATGGCCAGGTTCTTGGGCACGAGTTCGCCGAAGACCATGGACAGCACGTTGGCCAGCAGCACCGCCAGGGCCACCGCCAGCACCAGCGCCACCGACTGGGGCAGGCCCAGCCAGATCAGCAGTGGTCCGGTGAGCCGGGCGATGGCCGGTTCGGCCAGGTAACCGGTGACCAGGGTGGTGATGCTGATGCCCAGCTGTGCACCGGAGAGCTGGAAGGACAGGGTCCGGTGCGCGTGCTGGACCTGCTTGGCCCTGCGGTCGCCGATGGCACGGGCGTGCGCGTCGACGGTGCTGCGCTCCAGCGCGGACAGGGAGAACTCGGCGGCCACGAAAAGGCCGGTACCCAGGGTCAGCACCAGCAGGCCGACCAGGCTGAGCACGATGGATAGCGTTCCGGTCACCGCTCGCCTCCGCGGAGACGGGTGTCCGGGCCGCTATGACAGCCGGGGCTTTCCCCCGGCTCGCTACTGTTTCCGGGGGACCGCGCGTCTGGCACGGGGTGCTTCACTCCTCAAACAGGATGGATCACAGAATCGGACCCGCGTGCGCGGATCCTACCCAGTGTAAGCGCTGGACAAACGCGGTCCGGCCGCGTTTCTGTGACCCATGTCCCCTCTACGTGGGAATGTCGCGCGTGTCTGAGCGTGCTCTCAGCGTGGTGGCGCTGTCGAATCGCGCAGCACGACCTCGCCGTTGATCCGGATCGAGCGGGTCTGCGGTGGCGGCTGCTCGTCCAGCGCGAGCCGGGCCGCGCGCTCGCCCATCTCCTCCAGGGGCAGCCGGACCGTGGTCAGCGAGGGCACCAGGTCGGACAGGGTGGGGATGTCGTCGAACCCGGCCACCGAGATGTCGTTCGGCACGGTCAGCCCGGCCTGCCGGAAGGCGGCCATCGCACCCAGCGCCATCACGTCGTTGACGGCGAACACGCAGGTCGCGCCGGTCTTGCTGGTCAGCAGCTGCTGAGCCGCCGTGAAGCCGCCGTCCCTGGTGAAGCCGCCGTGCAGCACCGCGTCGGCGGCCAGTTCGATGCCGGATTCGGCCAGTCCGGCGCGGAACCCGGCCAGCCGGTCCCTGGCGCTGACCAGCTCGGCCGGTCCTGCCAGCACGGCGAAGCGCCGGTGACCCTGCTCGACCAGCGCGCGGGCCAGTTTGGTGGCGCCCAGCTTGTTGGCCGGGATCACCGTGTCCGCGGGCAGTCTGGCCTGGGACACACACGCCAGCCTGCCGCCCTGCGCGGTGAACGCCTGCACCTCGGCGGCCAGTTGCGCGGTGGTGTTGCGGTCGGTGGTGCGGGTGCCGGCCAGCACGATCGCCCTGGCCCGGTGCGCGCGCAGGGTGGACAGCAGCGCCAGTTCCCGGCCGGGGTCCCGGTTGGTGGTGCCGAGCACCACGATCAGCCCGTTCTCCTCGGCCACCCTGGTCACCCCGGCGGCGATGGAGGAGAAGTACGGGTCGGCGATGTCGTGCACCACCAGGCCGACCAGCACGCTGGAGTTGCGCGCCAAAGCCTTCGCCGAAGCGTTCGGGAGATAGCCGAGGGAACGCGCCGTGGCGAGCACCCGGTCCCGCAGTTCGGTGCTCACCTGCCGCGTGCTGCCGTTCAGCACGCGGGACGCGGTCGCCAAGGACACGCTCGCCTGTCTGGCCACCTCGGCCAGCGTGACCTGCCGTTGCGTCACCGGTCCACCTCCATACTCGCGGTACGCAGAGTAGCTGGCCCGCGCCTTGACGGTGGCGAGCCCGTGACCGTAGCGTGTTGGAAAGCGCTTTCCAGACTGCCACCTACGTGCACGGGAGGTCGACATGTCGGTGCGCCCCATCGGGATCGCACTCAACGGAGTCACCGGACGCATGGGATACCGGCAACATCTGGTGCGTTCGCTGCTGGCGATCCGGGACGAGGGCGGCATCCGGTTGCCGAATGGGGACACCTTGTTACCAGAGCCGGTGCTGGTGGGCCGGGATCCGGCCAAGCTCAAGGACATCGCCGACCGGCACGACCTGCCGCGCTGGAGCACCGATGTGGACGGTGTGCTGGCCGACCCCGGGGTGGAGGTCTACTTCGACGCCCAGGTGACCAGCGCCAGGGTCGCCTCGGTGCACCGGGCCATCGCCGCCGGCAAGCACGTCTACGCGGAGAAACCCGTCGCCCCGGACGTGCCTGCCGCGCTGGAGCTGGCCAGGGCCGCCGAGGCCGCCGGGATCCGGCACGGCGTGGTCGCGGACAAGCTGTACCTGCCGGGTATCAAGAAGCTGCGGCGGCTGCTGGACGGCGGGTTCTTCGGCCGGGTGCTCAGCGTGCGCGGCGAGTTCGGCTACTGGGTGTTCGAGGGCGACTGGCAGCCCGCGCAACGACCCAGTTGGAACTATCGCGCGCAGGACGGTGGCGGCATCGTGCTGGACATGTTCTGCCACTGGAGTTACCTCCTGGAGGGCCTGTTCGGCCCGATCACCGCGGTGACCGCGCGCGCGGTCACCCATGTCCCACAACGGTGGGACGAGCACGGGCAGTCCTACGAGGCGACCGCGGACGACGCCGCCTACGCCATCTTCGAGCTGGGCGAGGGCGTGATCGCGCAGGTCAACTCCTCCTGGTGCACCCGGGTGCGGCGGGACGAGCTGGTCGAGTTCCAGGTGGACGGTGTGCAGGGCAGCGCGGTGGCCGGCCTGCGCGAGTGCGTGGCCCAGCATCGCGCGCACACGCCGAAACCGGTGTGGAACCCGGATCTGCCGGTGGAGGCGGACTTCCGCTCGCAGTGGCATCCGGTGCCGGACAACGCCAGTCACGACAACGGCTTCAAGGAGCAGTGGACCGAGTTCCTCCGGCACCTGGCCGACCCGGAACCCGCGCGGGCGTACCCGCACAACTTCCACACCGCCGCCCGCGGCGTGCAACTCGCCGAGCTGGGCCTGCGCTCCTCCGCCGAGGGCAGGCGGCTGAGCGTGCCGGAGCTGACGTGACCGAGGTCCTGCTGCCCCAGCCCGGCGGCGCCCTGCACCGGCACACCCTGGACACCCGCGGCTGGCGCTGGCCACCGCCGGCCAGACCGTCGAGTTCGCGCCAGGTCCTCGCTGCCGCGCACGTGGTCGCCTGCCCCTTCGCCGACAACACCCCCGGCGCCCCGCCCGAACTGGACTGGGACAGCACCCTGGCCTACCGGCACCATCTGTGGCGGCACGGACTCGGCGTGGCCGAGGCGATGGACACCGCGCAACGCGGCATGGGCCTGGACTGGCCGATCGCGGCCGAGCTGATCCGGCGCAGCGCCAAGGAGGCCCGCGCCTGCGGCGGCCGGATCGCCGCGGGCATCGGCACCGACCAGCTCACCGGCCCGGCCACCCTGGACCAGGTCGCGCAGGCCTACCTGGCACAGCTGGAGGTGGCCGCCGAGGCCGAGGTCCAGCCGATCCTGATGTGCAGCCGCGCCCTGGCCGCCATCGCCCGCGCACCCGAGGACTACCACCGGGTCTACGACCGGGTGCTGCGCGCCGCGGACCGCCCGGTGATCCTGCACTGGCTGGGCCCGGCCTTCGACCCCGCGCTCACCGGATACTGGGGCAGCACCGAGGTCGCCGAGGCCACCGGGCACTTCCTGGACCTGATCCACGCGCACGCGTCCACAGTGGACGGCATCAAGGTCTCGCTGCTCGACGCCGGGCACGAGATCGACCTGCGCAGGCGGCTGCCCGAGGGGGTGCGCTGTTACACCGGCGACGACTACCACTACCCGGAGCTGATCGCGGGCGACGAGCAGGGCCACAGCGACGCCCTGCTGGGCATCCTGGACGGCATCGCGCCGATCGCCGCCGCGGCACTGTCCCTGCTGGACGCCGGGGACACCGCGGGTTTCCGGGCGCAGCTGGCCACCACGGTCCCGCTGTCCAGTCACCTGTTCGCCACCCCGACCTACCACTACAAGACGGGCCTGACCTTCCTCGCCTGGCTCACCGGCCACCAGGCCAACCTCACCATGGTCAACGGCGCCCAGTCGGCCCGCTCCCTGCCGCACCTGGCCGAGGTCCTGCGCCTGGCCGACCGGACCGGCTTGCTGCCCGACCCGGACCTGGCCGCCCACCGCTGGCGCCTCCTGCTGGCCACCGCGGGGGTCGAGTCGTGAACCACCTGTCCATGAACCAGATGACCGTCCGCGGCCTCACCGTGCCCCAGCTCCTGGACGCCTGCCAGCGCCACCAGGTGCCCGCGGTCGGCCTGTGGCGCGACCCGGTCCAGACCAACGGCGTGACCAAAACCGCCCACCAGGTAAGGGAATCCGGCCTCACGGTCACCTCCCTCTGCCGGGGCGGCTTCCTCACCAACCCCGCCAACCAGCCCGAAGCCCTCGCCGACAACCGCCGCGCCATCGACGAAGCCGCCGAACTCCACGCCCAGTCCCTGGTCCTGGTCGTCGGCGGCCTGTTCGACCGCGACCTGCCCGCCGCTCGAACCCGGGTCGCCGACGCGGTCGCCGAACTCGCCCCCTATGCCGCCGAACGCGACGTCATCCTGGCCCTGGAGCCGATGCACCCGGTCTTCTGCGCGGATCGCGGCGTGCTCTCCACCCTGAAACAGGCCCTGGACATGGTGGAGGCGATCGGCAGCCCCGCGGTGCGGGTGGTGGTGGACACCGTGCACGTGTGGTGGGACCCGGAGGTGGAGGCCCAGATCGCGCGGGCGGCGGAGCGGATCGCGCTGTACCAGGTGTGCGACTGGATCACTCCGTTACCGGCGGATGTCCTCGCGGGGCGCGGGATTCCGGGGCAGGGGCACATCGACTTCGGGGTGCTCGGCGGGTGCGTGGCGGCTGCCGGGTATGCGGGGTTCGCGGAGGTGGAGGTGTTCCACGAGGAGGTGTGGGCGGCTGATCCGGAGGAGGTGTTCGCCCGGGTGATCAAGGCGCACCGGGAACTGGTGCTGCCGGGCTTGGAGCGTCACCTCTCCGGGTGATGGCGAGATCGAATGGCTCGTCGGCACTGCGATTCCAGCGCGAGGACACCGCGAATCGGACCGCGGGGAGGAAACTCGCCGCCGGGCTGGAATTCAGTGCCGGACGTGGCCGGGAACACACCGAACTCCGCCGCGGCTATCCGGAGCTTGTCGGTGACCTGCGGGAATTCCTGGAGTTACCCGGCCAGGACGGAACCGACCCGTGGCGACTTGGTCCGCTGCTCGCCGATCCGCCCACGCTCCAGGGCCGCGCTGGCGGTCGATCCGGATCTGGCAGTTGTGCTGACCAAGTGTTTCAACAGTGAATGAGACCTGGGTCACCAGGTCCTTTCGTAGCACTTAATTCGGTGAAAGACAGGCCGTTGTCGAGCCAAATCGGACGCGCGTACTCTTCCGCCCTTGACAGGTCCGGTTAACCCGGGCGGTGTGACATCAGGAGGGACCTCACCGTGAGCGCGACCGTCAACGAAGCGGCGCCGCAACGCGGCTTCTTCGGCCAGCCAAGAGGGCTGTCCAGCCTCTTCTTCACCGAGATGTGGGAGCGGTTCTCCTATTACGGGATGAAGGCGCTGCTGGTCATCTACCTCTACAAGGCCGTGAGTGAGGGCGGTCTGGGCATCCCCAAGGAGACCGCGATCGCGGTCGGCTCGGTCTACGCCGCCGCGGTGTACATGGGCTCCCTGCCGGGTGGCTGGATCGCCGACCGCCTGCTCGGCGCGCAGAAAGCGCTGCTCTACGGCGGCATCCTGATCATGTTCGGGCACATCAGCATGGCCATCCCGGCCGGCGCCTCGACCACCTACGTGGGCCTGGTGCTGATCGTGCTGGGCACCAGCCTGCTCAAGCCGAACATCTCCAGCATCGTCGGCCGCCTCTACAGCGAGGACGACCCGCGCCGGGACGCCGGCTTCACCATCTTCTACATGTCGATCAACATCGGTGGCGGCATCGCGCCGCTGCTGTGTGGCTTCCTCGCCGCCCAGTGGGGTTACCACGTCGGCTTCGGCGTCGCCGCGATCGGCATGTTCTTCGGCCTGGTCCAGTACGTGCTAACCCGCAAGAACCTCGGCGAGGCCGGTCTGCGCCCGACCAACCCGCTGCCGGAGGACCAGCGCGCCAAGATCGTTGGCCGGCTGGTCGGCATCGTGCTCGCGGTCCTCGCCGCGGTGGTGGCCGCGATCCTGCTCGGCGTGCTGGAGGTCGGCGGCGTGGTGCTGCTGATCAGCGGCATGTCCATCCTGCTGCCCGCCGGCTACTTCGCCTTCATGCTGCGCAGCGACAAGACCACGCCGGTGGAGCGGGACCGGGTCAAGGCCTACATCCCGCTGTTCATCGGCGCCACCCTGTTCTGGATGATCTTCGAGCAGGCCGGCACGGTGCTCAACATCTACGCCGAGGAGCGGGTCGACCGGAACATCTTCGGCTGGGAGTTCCCTGCCCCCTGGTTCCAGTCGGTGAACCCGGCCTTCATCGTGCTGCTGGCTCCCCTGGTGGCCGCGCTGTGGCTGCGCCTGGGCACCCGGCAGCCGTCCACTCCGCGCAAGTTCGCCGTCGCGCTGGTGCTGATCGGCCTGTCCTTCGGCATCCTCGCGGTGGCCGGGCTCAGCGGCGAGAAGGTCGGCGCGCTGTGGCTGCTGCTGGTCTTCGCGGTGCAGACGGTCGGCGAGCTGTGCCTGTCCCCGGTGGGTCTGTCCGCGACCACGAAGCTGGCCCCGGCCGCCTTCGCCTCGCAGATGATGGGCCTGTGGTTCCTGGCCACCGCGGCGGGCAACGGCATCGCCGGTCAGATCGCGCCGCTGTCCACCACCATGTCCGAACTGGCCTACTTCGGCCTGCTCGGCGGCGCCGCGATCCTGCTGGCCGTGTTCCTGTGGATCGGTGCCAACCGGGTCAAGCGGCTGATGCACGGCGTCAACTGACGCTCCGCCCGCGCCGGGTCAGGCCGCCGAACTGGCCGCCCGGCGCGGGCAGTGCACGGGCAGGCTGGTCAGCATCGGCAACGTCCGCCCGTCCCCGCGTTCGGGCGCCCCGGCCAGCTCCAGCCGCGGGTGCCGCTGGAACAGCGCGCGCAACGCGATCCCGGCTTCCAGGCGGGCCAGCGCCGCGCCGACACAGAAGTGGATCCCGCCGGAGAAGGCCAGGTGTTCCCTGGCGTTGGGGCGGGTCGGGTCGAACTGGTCCGGGTGGTCGAACACCGCCGGATCCCGGTTCGCCCCGGCCAGGGAGAGCACGATCTGCTCGCCCCGCCGGATCCGGAACCCGGCCACCTCGGCGTCCACCCTGGCGAAGCGCGCGGTCAGGTGCACCGGCGGGTCGTACCGCAGGGTCTCCTCCACCACCGCGGCGGCCAGTCCGGGATCGCGGCGCAGGTGGCCCAGCGCGTCCGGGTGGGTGAGCAGGCCGAGCGCGCCCTTGCCGATCAGGTTCACCGTGGTGCCGAACCCGGCCAGCAGCAGCAACCCGCTGGTGGCCAGGAGATCCTTGCTGCTCAACGATTCGCCGTCGACCTTGGCGTGCACCAGTCCACTGAGGATGTCCTCGGCCGGGTGCCTGCGGCGGAAGGCGATCAGCTCGGTGAAGAACTCCTGCAGTTCGAGCATCACCTGCCGCAGCCGCTCGAACTCCCCGACCGAGTTGACCCCGTCGAAGGCGGGCGCGATCCGGTTGGCCCAGCCGCGGAAACGCTCGTGCTCCGGCGCGGGCACGCCCAGCAGATCGCAGATCACCTGCACCGGAACCCGGTTGGCGAACAACGGGATCAGGTCGACCTCGCCGGCGTCCTCGAACTCGTCCAGGCAGTCGGCCACGATCCGCTCGATCTCCTGCGCGCGCCGGGCCATCGTGCGCGAGGTGAACCAGGGCGCGACCAGTCGGCGCAGCCGGGTGTGGTCGGGCGGGTCCATCATCAGGAACGAGTCCTCGATCGGGTGCACCGGTTCGGTGGCCGCCCGTTGCGGGAACACCCCGTGCGGGCCGGGCATGCCGAAGCGCTCGTCCCGCAGCAGCCGCGCGGACAGCTCGTGCCCGGCGCCGACGTAGAAGCCGAACCGGCTGCGCACCAGCGGCCCGGCCGCGCGGATCTGCTCATACAGCGGGTACGGGTCGGCGGTGCCACGGCGCACCAGCCGCGCGCCGGGATCACCGATCACGGAAGCGCCCCACAGCGCGGCGCGATGGGTCAGGAAGGTCAGCTGCGACCGCAGATGTCCCAGCACGGTCACTAGTGCACCCTCTTCTGAGCAGACGCCAACTGGGCGTGTGTGGTAGGAACCAGGCGGAAGCCGGGGTGATCGCCGACTACCTGCGGGTCCGCTTCCACCGCCTGCGCCCGGCCGCGCCGATGTCCAGCCATACCAAGGCATTGCGGGCCGTGGTCCGCACCCGCGGTGACCTGGTCGAGGCCCGGGTCGCGGCCACCAACCAGCTCGCGGCGCTGCTGGACGCGCACTGGCCCGGCGCCAAAGCGATCTTCGCCGACATCGAGTCGGCGATCGCCCTGGCCTTCCTCACCCAGTACCCGACCGCCGTATCGGCTGCCGGCCTGACCGAGAAGCGGATGGCCGCGTTCTGCGCCAAGCAGGGCTACTCGGGCAGGAAACCCGCCGCCGTGCCGCTGGCCAGGCTGCGCTCGGCGCCGGCCGGCACGCTCGATCCCGTTGTGTCCGAAGGGATCCGTGACGCGGTGCTGGCTCAGGTCGGCGTGCTCACCGCGCTCAACACCGCGATCAAGAACCTGGACCGCTCGACCGGCGAGAGGATGGATACCCACCCCGATGGGGAGATCTTCCGCTCCTTCCCGCGTGCTGGCACGATCAACGCCGGCCAGATCCTGGCCGAGTGGGGCGAGGCCCGTGAGGTGTTCGACCACCCCGATGCCGTCGCCGCGCTGGCCGGGATCACCCCGGTCACCAAGGCCTCCGGCAAACAGCGCGGCGTGTCCTTCCGCTGGGCCTGCAACAAACGCCTGCGTCAGGCCATCACGACCTTCGCCGCGAACAGCCGCTTCGTCAGCCCCTGGGCCGCGGGGATCTACGACAGGGCCCGAGCCTCGGGCAAGGACCACGCGCACGCCACCCGCATCCTGGCCCGCGCCTGGGTCCGGGTGATGTGGCGTTGCTGGCAGGACGGCACCGCCTACGATCCGTTCCTGCACGGCGGGGCCCGGCAGGTCCCTGAACAGTCGGTCACACAACCCGCCGCTGCCTGATTTCGATCTTGAGGTTGACACAGGGGGTGTCATCGGGCGACCCCTCTCAGCACGGTCTCGACCACCAGTTCCGGCGCCGCCTTCGGGGCCAGCTCGCCGTTGTCCACGGCCTCCCAGGCCGCGCACAGCACCGCCACGAACACCTGCACCACCCAGTGCGGCGCCAGATGCGCGGCGAAGCGGCCCGCGGCCTGTTCGCGTTCCACCAGTTCGCTCAGCGGCCGGGCGACCCGCTCGAAACCGGCCAGCACCTCGCGGTTGGCGGTCAGCGAACGCTCGTTGGCCAGCCAGGACACCCGGGGACCCAGCGGCAGCAACGCGGTGGCCAGCGCGAGCAGCGCCCGCTCCGGCGCTTCGGTGGCCATCGGGACCTCGCCGACGCCCTCCGCGATGGCCGCGAGGGCGTCGAAGGCCAGTGCCTGCAACAGGTCGTCCCTGGTCGGATAGTGCCGGTGCACGGTGGTGCGGCCGATCCCGGCGGCCGCGGCGATCTCGCCCAGGCTCGCGCCAGGGTCCTTGGCCAGCAGGCGGGCGGCGGCGTCGAGCACCCGGTGCCGGGTGCGGGCCCCTCGGGACAACTGCGGTGTACTGGGCATGTCCTGCTCCAAGTGGAACAACTTTGTTCCACTGTCCCGTCACCCAGTGCCACGGACAAGCGGCCGGACGGCGGGAGTGTCTTGACCCGTTCGGTTGGCCGCCGGTCCGCTTGACGAGAACTCAGCGTCACGAAAGAATCTCGCGCACTGAGAGAATCAGGGGGGACAGCCATGGCCGCCGAGGACAACCGTCCGGTGCTGCGGATCACCGACCAGGAGCGGGAGGTCGCGGTCGCCCAGCTCAACACCGCGGTCGCCGACGGCAGGCTGACCTGGCCGGAGCACAACGAGCGACTGGCCAGGGCCTATGACGCGCGCACCTCGGCCGAACTGCTGCCGGTGCTGGCCGACCTGGGCGCGCCCGCGGTGCCCGCGCAGCGGGTGGTCGCGGTGGGCAGCAAGATCCAGCGCGCGATGGAACCGGGGCGGGTGGAGGTCAAGGCGGTCTTCGGCGCGGTGATCCTGGACCTGTCCGGGCTTTCCGGGGACACCGAGGTCGAGGTGGTGGCCACCGCCTTCTGCGGCAAGGTGATCATCACGGTGCCGCCCGACGCGACCGTGCTGGACGAGGGCAGCGCGGTGCTGGGCAAGCGGGCGCTGCCGGGCGCCACCCAGGCTCGGGGGCCGCGGGTGCGGATCACCGGGCGCAGCACGTTGAGCAAACTCGCGGTGCTGCGCGGCTAGGCCCGGCGATGACGAACCCGTCGGCTGGCAGCCGTAGGTTCGGCCGGACCAGCACCGCCGCGGCGGACCAGCGCGGTCCCGATCGCGACCTTCTCCGGCCGCTTCACCGGCGGCTGAGCTAGTCCGACTTGGCCCTGAGCATGCGATAGGCGGTGAAGGCCAGCAGCGCGGCGAAGAGCACCACCGAGAGCCGTGGCGGCAGCAGCAGCGCGAGCAGCACGCCGCCGTAGGCCGAGACCACCCCGGCCAGGCCGAGGATCGCGGCCGAGCGCAGATCGGTGTTGCCGCGCTTGAGGTTCTGCACGGTGGCGATGATCCCGGTCGGGATGACCACCAGCAGCGAGGTGCCCTTGGCCACCACATCGCTGATGCCGAAGAGCAGGATCATCGCCGGCACCATGATGATCCCGCCGCCCACGCCGAACATCCCGGACAGCGTGCCCACCAGCAGGCCCAGCGCGAGCATCAGCGCCGCCCCGCCCACGCCGAGTTCGACCTCGCTCAGTCGTTGCGGGGTCTCGAAACCGAGCCGGATCGCGGTAGCAGCACCGCGGCGAAGCCGTAGCGCAGCCAGCGCACCGGCAGCACGTGCAGCAGCCAGGTGCCCAGCACCGCACCCGCCATGGACCCGGCCGCCAGCAATGCGGCCACCAGCCAGTTCACCGACCCGTCCACGGCGTAGCCGATCGCGCCGGTGATCGAGATCGGCACCACCGCGGCGAGCGAGGTGCCGTGCGCGAGTTTCTGGCCGAAACCCGCCAGCAGCACCAGGGCCGGAACGATCAGGACCCCGCCGCCGACCCCGAATAATCCGGAGAGCAGACCGCTGGTCAGCCCGATGGCGAGCAGGGCGGTCGGCGCCTGCCGGACGGGGGAGTGCTGGACCTGGTCGAGCTGGTCGGGCATGCGCATCCTCGGTTTGGCGGCGGACGGAACTGGCTACAGTATTTGCAGCGGATTGTTGATATGGCAACTAGGAGGCGCTCGTGCCCAGGCCGCGCAATGACACGCCGACGGCCAAGGTAACCGAGCTGCCCGGACTCAGCGCGCCGACCCCGTTGGGACATCAGCTGTATCGCCTGCTGGAGGAGGCGATCCTGGACGGCGCCCTGACCCCGGGACAGCGCCTGGACCCGGACGAGCTGGCCCGGCATTTCGGGGTGAGCCGCCTCCCAGTCCGTGAGACGCTGCGCGCGCTGGACACCGCGGGCTGGATCGAGCTGCGGCCGCGTGAGGGCGCGTTCGTGCGCACCTGGTCCACCCAGGAGGTGGTGGACCTGTTCGAGGCGCGCACCGTGCTGGAGGGCGAGATCTCGGCCAAGGCCGCGTTACGCCGCACCGAGCCGCAACTGGCCCGGCTGACCGAACTGGTCGAACTGGGCCGGGAGGCCCTCGACTGCGAGGAACCCGAGCGGTTGCCGACCATCAACGAGCACTTCCACGCCGCGATCGCGGCCTGCGCGCACAACGAGGTCCTGGCGGGAATCCGCGCCGGACTGGCCAAACGGGTCCGCTTCTACTTCGCCGCGGTCGCCCCCGCCCGCGGCGCGGACAGCATCGCCGAACACCAGGCCCTGGTCACCGCGATCCGCAACCGGGACGCCGGCCTGGCCGCCGAACTCGCCCGCCAGCACGTCCGCCGCACCCGAGCCGCCCTCGGCGAACACCTCACCAGCCCCTGACCCCACCCACAACAGCCAAAACCCCGTCCCACAACGGCCAACACACCGTCCATATCGGCCAACTCACCGTCCACAACGGCCAACACGCCGCGCGGGCTTGAACCCCCGCCCGCGTGTTGGCCGTTCTGGTACGCCGCGTTGGCCGTTGTCGTACGCCTTGTTGGCCGTTCTGGTTACGGCAGGGAGCGGCGGTGGCGGCGGACGGTTTCCTCGACCAGGTCCAGCACCGGGTCGAGGTCGTCGGCGGGCAGGCCCATGGCCAGGTGCGAGACCAGGCCTTCCAGGACCAGTTCGAGGAATCCGGTCAGCACGTCGACGTCCACGTCGTCGCGGAGGTTTCCGGCCTCGCGCTGCCGTTGCAGCCGGGCTTTGGTGGCCGCGGTCAGTGCCTCGGAGCGTTCGGCCCAGCGGGCCCGGAAGTCCGGGTCGGTGCGCAGCCGCCGGGAGACCTCCAGGCGGGTGCCCAGCCAGTCCGCCGGGTGTTCGCCGCCGTCGTGCGACTCGTGTTTGAGCAGCTCGCGCATCACCTGCACCAGGCCCTGCTCGGCCACCACCTGCGCCATCCGGTGCGCGTCGTCCTCGGCCAGCGCCAGGAACAACGACTCCTTGTCCCGGAAGTGGTGGAAGATGGCGCCGCGGGAGAGCGCGGTGGCTTCCTCCAGGCGGCGGACCGTGGCACCCTCGTACCCGAAGCGGGCAAAGCAACTCCGCGCTCCGTCGAGGATCTGGCGGCGGCGCGCGTCGAGGTGGTCCTGGCTTACCCGTGGCACCTACTGATCGTGACAGTCCGAACCGGGCGGGTGCAAACCGTACGTACGTACTTCACAGTCGGGATTCATCCCACGGCCGATCGGGTTCATTCCTGCAAACGTTCTCGCATCCCGACGACCGGCCGTTGACAGCCCGGTGACACGGTGGTGTTATCTGGCCCGCGGGTTAGGAAACTTTGTTTACTGTCCGCGTTTTCCGGCCCGGCACCAGGTGAGTCCGCCAGCTCGCGCACGTCCGCCGCCCCCTGCAGACGACCGCACTTCCGCAAGCTGTGTGAGGTAACTGTGGCAACGAGTCCAGCCCGGTCACGACGTGTGACCGCGGCCTCCATCGCTGTGGCGCTCGCGGCGTTCGCCGTGGGCTCCGCTCCCGCCGCGAGCGCGGCGCCCACCGACTACGAGGCAGAGGACGCCTCGATCTCCCAGGGAGTCGTCGAGTCCAACCACACCGGGTTCACCGGACGGGGCTTCGTCAACTACACGAACGTGACCGGCGGCTACGTCGAGTGGACGGTCACCGCGGCCGCCGCGGGCACCCAGACCCTCACCCTGCGCTATGCCAACGGCACCGCGGTGAACCGGGCCATGGACGTCGCCGTGGACGGCGCGATCGTGGCCAACGACCTGGCCTTCGAGGGCACCGGCGCGTGGACCACCTGGACCACCAAGAACATCACCGCCACCCTGAAGGCGGGCGCGAACAAGATCCGGGCCACCGCGGTGACCGCCAACGGCGGCCCGAACGTGGACAAGCTCTCGGTGGAGAGCAGCGACACCCAGGCGCCGACCCCGCCGCCGAACCTGCGCTCCACCGGCAAGACGGCCAGCTCGGTCTCCCTGGCCTGGGACGCGGCCAGTGACAACGTGGGCGTCACCGGCTACGACATCTACCAGCACGGCCAGCTGATGAAGAGCGTCGGCGCGGTGCTGGCCGCCACGGTGGACAACCTGGAGCCGGACACCCTCTACGACTGGACGGTCTTCGCCAAGGACGCCGCGGGCAACGTCTCGCCGGCCTCCAACCCGGTGCCGGTGCGCACCGACCCGGCCCCGCCGGACAACGAGAAGCCGACCATCCCCGGTTCGCTGCGTTCCCCCGGCAAGACCTCGACCAGTGTCGACCTGGCCTGGAACGCCTCAACGGACAACGTGAAGGTCACCGGCTACGAGATCTTCACCGACGGCGCGCAGACCGGCACCGCCGACGGCAGCACCACCACGCACACCGCGGCCGGTCTGGCCCCGAACAAGGCCTACACCTTCCAGGTGCGGGCCAGGGACGCCGCGGGCAACCGCTCCGACCTCTCCGGCCCGATCACCGTGACCACCAGCCCCAGCGGCGGCGCCGGCGTGCCCGAGCCGGGCGCGGTCAGCCAGATCGTCGGCGGCGTGGACGTGGCCTGGGGCCTGGCGTTCCTGCCGGACGGCTCCGCGCTGGTGACCGAGCGGGAGAGCTTCAATGTGCTGCGGGTGACCCCGTCGGGTCAGAAGACCGTGCTCGGCAAGATCCCCGGCGCGCAGAGCACCGGCGGCGAGGGCGGCGCGCTGGGCCTGGAAGTCTCGCCGAACTTCGCCAGTGACGGATTGGTCTACATCTACCACACGGCGTCCTCGGGCAACCAGCTCGTGCGGGTCAAGCTGGAGGGCAACACCCTCTCCGGCTGGCAGACCTTGCTCGGCGGCACCCCGAAGAGCCGCTTCCACAACGGCGGCAGGCTGCGCTTCAGCCCCGACGGCAGGCACCTGTTCATCTCCACCGGTGACGCCCAGAACGGCCCGAACGCGCAGAACCTGAACAACAACGCGGGCAAGATCCTGCGGCTCAACGCCGACGGCAGCATCCCCGCGGACAACCCGTTCCCCGGCAAGGCGATCTGGAGCTACGGCCACCGCAACGTGCAGGGCTTGGACTTCGACTCGCAGGGCCGGTTGTGGGCCTCGGAGTTCGGCAACTCCCAGCAGGACGAGGTCAACCTGATCACCAAGGGCGGCAACTACGGCTGGGACAAGTGCGAGGGCACCTCCGGCTCCGGTTGCGCGGGCACCATCCCGCCGAAGAAGACCTGGTCCACCAGTGCCGCCAGCCCCAGCGGGTTGACCATCATCAACGACCACGTCTTCGTCGCCACCACCAGGGGCGAGCGGATCTACCGGATGCGCATCGACGCCGCGGGCAACCTGGTCGACCAGAAGATCTACTTCCAGGGCAGCTACGGCAGGCTGCGCACGGTGGAGGTGGACAAGCAGGGCGATATCTGGCTGACCACCAGCACCGACAAGGACGGCACCACGGGCAACGACCGCATCCTGCGCATCGACGTCCAGTACGAGGGCGGCGAACCCCAGCCCGGCGACTTCAAGCTGTCCAGCACGGCCTTCGCCGACAACGCGATGATCCCGGCCCGGCACACCTGCGCGGGCGACAAGGTCGCGGGCCAGGACCCGTCCCCGCCGCTGGCCTGGGGCGCGGGCACCGCGGGCGCCAAGGCGTACGCGATCGTCTTCGCCGACCGGGTCAACAACGGCAACAAGCTGCACTGGGCGATCTGGGACATCCCGGCCGCCACCCTCAAGCTGCCCGATGACCTGCCAGCGGGCTTCACCGTCCCCGGTCAGGGCGGCGCCAAGCAGAAGGCCATGGGCAGCGGGGCCAACGCGCAGAAGTTCTTCGGCCCCTGCCCCGGCGGCAACACCAACCCGTACACCTTCACCCTCTACGCCCTCAACACCACCACCGTCCCCGGCCTGACCTCCGGTTCGACCATGGCCCAGATCGAGGCCGCGATCAAGGCCAACAGCACCGCCAACACCGTGCTGCGTGGCCGTTCCAACGCCAAGGCCGGCTGACCACCCCAGCCGGTAGCCGCTGCGGGCGCGGACACCCAGCCCCGCGCCCGCAGCACCCCGGCATCCCCGCCCCCCGCGTCCGGGCCACGAACACCGCCCCCGGCGGCGCCGTCTCCCCAGCTAGCCGATCGTTGGAGTGCGAGGTTCACTTTCGGCGTGTAGCTTCGGATGTCGGTCGATCACAAGGGGTGATCAAAAGTGATGCCGTCCGAAGCAACCACCTTCGCGGAACCGCTGTCCCAACCGCTGCACGACCGGGCGGAGGCTGAGGCATATGTCGCCTCTGTCTGCTTCAAAACCGGCCCACCCGAGCTGGTCGGGGTCGAACTGGAATGGACCGTGCACCACGCGGACCAGCCCGCTCGACCACTCAGCCTGAACACGCTCCGTGACGCACTGGGCACGCACGCACCACCGCTGCTGGTCCAGGGCAGCCCGCACCACCCGCTCCCGAACGGCTCCCTGATCACCGTCGAACCCGGTGGCCAGGTCGAGATCTCCACCCAACCGGCGCCCAGCCTGGCCGGGCTGTTGCCCGTGGCCACCGCCGACATCGCCTATCTCATCGAACTCCTGCGTGGCGCCGGACTCCGGCTGGGTCAGCACGGCATCGACGCGCACCGGCTCCCGCGCCGACTGCTCCAGGTCCCGCGCTACGCGGCCATGGAGACCGCGTTCAACCGCCGCGGACCGGACGGCCGGACCATGATGTGCAGCACCGCCGGACTCCAGGTCTGCGTGGACGCGGGCGAACCCGGCCGGGTCGCCACCCGCTGGGCCGTCGCACACGCGCTGGGACCGGTGCTGGCGGCGGCCTTCGCCAACTCCACGGAGTTCGCCGGGCGGCGCACCGGCTGGGCCTCGGCCCGGATGCGCACCCTGTTCGGCACCGATCCCAACCGCACCAGAGCCGGCGAGGTCAGCGCCGACCCGGCCGCGGACTGGGCCCGCCGGGCCATGGACACCCCGCTGATCTGCCTGCGCCGCCCCGGCACCTGCTGGGACGCGCCACCGGGCCTGACCTTCGGCGCCTGGGCCGACGGCGCGCTGGAGCGCCGCCCCACCACCGACGATCTGGACTACCACCTCAGCACGATGTTCCCGCCGGTCCGCCCGCGCGGGTACCTCGAGATCCGCTACCTGGACACCCAGCCGACCGGCGAGTGGACCGTCCCGGTGGCGCTGCTGATCGCGCTGTTCCACCGGGAGTCCACAGTGGACAGCGCGCTGGACGCGGTGAGTCAGGCCGCCGACCGCTGGGTCGAGGCGGCGCGGCACGGCCTCACCGATCCGGTGCTGGCCATGGTGGCGCCACGGGTCTTCGACCTGGCGCTGCGCGCGTTGCCCGAGCTAGGGCTGCCAGCCGCCACCAGGGCGCTGGTCGAGGAGACCGTGGGATACCTGTTGGCCGGCCGTGCTCCGGTCGGCGCGGCCGAGGAGCTGGCATGACCGTCAACCCAGTCGATCTGCCCATCGAGCAGCTACGCGACACGGTCGCGGAATCCTTACAGCGGGCCAGGAACCGCAGCACCGGGCTCACCGAGTCCATCGACGAGGCCGATCTGGTCAAACAGCACTCCAAGCTGATGTCGCCGCTGATCTGGGACTACGCCCACATCGGCAACCAGGAAGAACTCTGGCTGGTGCGCGATGTCGGCGGCCGCGACCCGGTGCGCCAGGACATCGACGAGCTGTACGACGCCTTCAAACACCCCCGCGCCGGCCGTCCGCAACTCCCGCTGCTCAACCCGAGGGAGGCCAGGACCTATGTGCGCGAGGTGCGGGAGAAGGTCCTCGACGTGCTCGACACCTCACCACTGGAGGGCGGTCGGCTGCTCGACGGCGCGTTCGCCTTCGGCATGATCGCCCAGCACGAGCAGCAGCACGACGAGACCATGCTCGCCACCCACCAGCTCCGCATCGGCCCGGCCGCCCTGCACGCCCCACCGCCGCCGGACCCACCCTCCGATGTGGACAGACTCCCGGCCGAGGTGCTGATCCCCGGCGGCCGGTTCGAGATGGGCACCTCCACCGAACCGTGGGCCCTGGACAACGAACGCCCCGCGCATCCGGTGCAGGTGGCCGACTTCTTCCTGGACACCACCCCGGTCACCAACGGCGCATACCGCCAGTTCATCGCCGCCGGCGGCTACGACGACGAACGCTGGTGGAGCGAGGCCGGCTGGGCGCACCGGCAGCGCGCCAACCTGTCCGCCCCGCTGTTCTGGCGTTCCGACGGCCACGACGGCTGGCTGCGCCGACGCTTCGGCGTGCTGGAACCGGTGCCGGACAACGAACCCGTGCTGCACGTCAGCTTCCACGAAGCCCAGGCGTACGCCAGCTGGGCGGGCAAGCGGCTGCCCACCGAACCGGAATGGGAGAAGGCCGCCCGCTTCGACCCGGCCACCGGCCGCTCCCGCAGATATCCCTGGGGCGACAACGATCCCGGTCCCGAACACGCCAACCTGGGCCAGCGGCACCTGCGTCCCGCGCCCGCCGGGTCCTATCCGGACGGCGCCTCCCCGCTGGGGGTGCGCCAGCTCATCGGCGATGTCTGGGAGTGGCTGGACAGCGACTTCCTGCCCTACCCCGGATTCGCCGCCTTCCCCTATGACGAGTACTCCAAGGTGTTCTTCCGCGGCGACTACAAGATGTTGCGCGGCGGCAGTTTCGGCACCGACCAGGTGGCGGTGCGCGGCACCTTCCGCAACTGGGACCACCCGGTCCGCCGACAGATCTTCAGTGGATTCCGGTGCGCGCGCGACGCGCGTGCAGAGGAAGTGAACCGCTAGGCGTGTGCCGCCATCTGGCTTACCTGGGCCCCGCCATGCCCTTGGCCGACCTGGTGCTGACCCCGCCGCACTCGTTGCTGCGGCAGTCCTGGGCGCCCGCGGACATGCGCGGCGGCGGCACGATCAACGCCGACGGCCACGGCGTCGGCTGGTACCCCACGCCCGGAGCCGCCCCGGTCCGGCACCGCAGTGCCAGTCCACTCTGGACGGACACCTCCTTCGCCTCCTGGGCGGGCGCGGTGTCCGCGGGCGCGGTGCTGGCCGCGGTGCGCTCGGCCACCGTCGGCATGCCGGTGACCGAATCCGCCAACGCCCCCTTCCTGGACGGCCAATGGCTGTTCAGCCACAACGGAAAAGTCACCGGCTGGCCGCACTCGGTGGCTGAGCTGGCCGAGACCCTCCCGGCGACCGACCTGCTCACCCTGGACGCGGGCACCGACTCCGCCCTGCTGTGGGCGTTGCTGCGCAGGCGATTGCGCGCGGGCGAACCCGCCGCGACCGCCGTGCCCGATCTCCTCCGGACGGTGGCCGCGGCCGCCCCGGACTCCCGGCTCAACCTGTTGCTGACCGACGGCACGAACATCGTGGCCACCACTTGGTGGTACTCGTTGTCCGTGCGCCACACGGGAAACTCCGTGATCGTCGCCTCCGAACCCACTGATGAGCGCGACTGGCAGCCGGTCCCCGACCGGCATCTGGTGCTGGCCAATTCGTCCACTCTGGACATAATCCCCCTTGAGGATCATTGATGACGCTGCCCGTACTGGACATCCACCTGACCGAGCACGACGCGGCCGCCGCACTGCGTGCCGATGTCCTCAGTGGACTCACCGCCAACCCGAAATCCCTGCCGCCCAAGTGGTTCTACGACGAACGCGGCAGCGAACTCTTCGAGAAGATCACCGAGCTACCCGAGTACTACCCCACCGGCGCCGAACGCGAGGTGCTGACCCAGGTGGCAGGCGAGATCGCCGCCACCACCGGCGCGGAGACCATGGTCGAACTCGGCTCTGGCTCCTCCGCCAAAACCCGCCTGCTGCTGGATGCCCTGCGCGCCAACCACACCCTGCGTCGCTTCGTGCCGCTGGACGTCTCGGCCGCCGCCCTGGTCCAGTCCACCGCCGCCCTGGCCGAGGACTACCCTGGCCTGGAGGTCCGCGGCGTGGTCGGCGACTTCACCCGCCACCTGGACCGGCTCCCCGTCGGCGGCAGGCGCCTGGTCGCCTTCCTGGGCGGCACCATCGGCAACCTGCTCCCGGCCGAACGCGCCGACTTCTTCGCCGACATCCGCGCCGCCCTGCAACCGGGGGAGTGGCTGCTGCTGGGCACCGACCTGGTCAAGGACCAGGACACCCTGGTCCGCGCCTACGACGACAGCCAGGGCGTGACCGCGGACTTCAACCGCAACGTGCTGCGCGTGCTCAACCGTGAACTCGCCGCCGACTTCGAGGTCGACGCCTTCGAGCACGTCGCGGTCTGGGACGAGGACTGGGAGTGGATCGAGATGCGCCTGCGCGCCACCAAGCCGATGAGCGTCCGCGTCGACGCCCTGGACCTGGAGGTCAAGTTCGACGCGGGGGAGGAGATGCGCACCGAGGTCTCGGCCAAGTTCCGCCAGTCCGGCGTCCGCCGGGAACTCGCCGCCGCAGGCTTCGACCTGCGCAAATGGTGGACCGACCCGGCGGGTAGGTTCGGGGTCTCGCTAGCCCGCGCCGAGGGATAATAAGGTCTAAACATGAATCTTGTTCGCAACCTGGCGGTCAAGTTCGGCCGCCAGGAGTGGTTCGCCACCCTCGGCCGCAAGCTCGTCCCGCTGGACGTCAAGATCCAGCAGCGCACCAAGGGCAAGATCAGCGTGTCCGAGCTGCTGGGCCTGCCCGCCCTGCTGCTGACCACCACGGGTCGGAAGAGCGGTCAACCCAGGTCGGTGCCCCTGTTGTTCGTGCCCTACGGCGAGCAGTTCATCGTCACCGGCTCGAACTGGGGTCAGCAGCACCACCCGGCCTGGTCGGTGAACCTCCTCGCGACCCCCGAAGCCCAGGTCACCTTGCGCGCCAAGAACTTCCCGGTGACCGGACGCCTGGTCACCGGCGAGGAACGAGCCAAGCTCTGGTCCGAGATCGTCAAGGTCTGGCCCGCCTACAACACCTACGCCGAACGAGCGGGAAACCGGGAGATCCGGGTTTTCCTGCTCACCAAGAGCTAAGCACCTGGCCAGAAGTCTTGTCCGAAACCTTCGGGTAGCCAGGGGCTGGTCCAAGGGGCGGCAGTGGTGAGGTGCTGCTCGGTGGTTCGGCTGCGGAAGTAGGCGTGGGTCTGGCGGA
>NZ_JBQJIM010000028.1:0-119009 GCF_052078295.1 Crossiella sp. CA198 | reverse complement strand
ACGGCCTCATGGAACCAAGGGACGCGACGACATCGGGGGTGACCAGCCCCGATTTTCCGCCCGGCACGGGCGTCTGGAAAGACCCGGACGGCACTTGGGCCAACTGGCACGCCCACTTCGGCCAACCGGGCGTACCAGTTGGCCCAAGTCGTCGGAGCACAGCACAGCGCCCCGGGAGCCTGGGCTCCCGGGGCGCTCTGGTCGGTCCTGGTGTGCGTCAGCTGTCGATGTCCACGTCCACGCCATCGGGGTCGACGGACTTCTCCGCGTCGCGGGACTTGCCGGTGCTCTTGGCGCGGCTGCGGCGCTGCTGGCGGGGCATCACCGCGGGGGGCGGGGGCGGGGTGGGGCCGCCGCCGCCGAGGATCAGCTCGGCGAAGGTGGCCATGGCCTCGTCCAGCTGGCCGGCGTGGCGCTGGTCGGACTCCTGGTTGGCCTGGCGGACCAGGCCGAGCAGGGCGTCGTTGTCCGGGCGCTCGGTGACCGAGCCGGTGACCCGGTTCAGGCCCTGCTTGACGTTGCCGTCCAGGTCGCCAAGGCGGCCGCTGACGTTGTCCTCGACCTCGTCGATCCGGCCGCCGACCTGCTCCAGCCGGGCGTTGAGCGCCTCCAGCCGGTCGGCCAGGCCCTGCAGCCGCTCGGTGGGGTCGACCGCGGGGCGGCCGAGCAGGTCGTCCAGCTTGTCGTTCTGCTCGTCGCGGGCCGCGGCCAGCGCGTTGTGCAGGCTGTTGTTGCCGTCGTTGATGCTGTTGCGCAGGCCGGTGTTGCCCTCGGTGATGCTGCTCTTGAGGGTGTTGTTGCCTTCGGTGATCGCGCCGCGCAGCGAGCTGGTGCCGTCGTTGATCGAGCTGCGCAGGGTGTCGGTGCCCTCGGAGATCAGGCCGCGCAGGTTGTCGGTGCTCTCGGTCAGCGAGCGCTGCAGCGCCTCGCGAGTGCCGTCGAGGTGCTCGTGCACGCCCTCGTCCACCTCGTCGATCCGGCCGCGCAACACGGTTTCCAGCGCCTCCACGCGCTCGCGCACCGGGTTGGTGATCGCGGCGGGCAGCGCCTCCAGGCGGGCGTCCTGCTTGTCCAGGTGCCGCTCGACGTTGCCGCCGAGATCGTCCAGCCGCTTGTGGATGTTGGAGAGCTTGTCCTCAAGCCCGTCCATCTTGCCCTGCACGCCCTCGAACCGGCCCGCGACGCCGTCCAGGCGGCCGTCCAGCTGGGCGAAGGGCTTGGCCAGCTTGTCGACCAGGCTCTCCACCGCGCGGCCGAGCCCGGCGATCGCGCCGTCCTGGGCCTCCAGCCGGGCGAGGGTCTCGTCCAGGCGCTCGGCCAGCACGCTGACCTCGGTGCGGTCGGGCAGCTCGGAGAGGCGCTTGCGCACCGAGCCGAGCGATTCCAGCGGCGAGAGTCGAGCGTGGATCTCGTCCAGCGCGTCGAAGATCTGCTGCTGTTCGCTCTCACGGATCTCGGCTGCGCGGATCAGCGTGTTGCGCATCCGATCGAAAGACATTGTGGAGTGGTTGTTCTCGCTCACGGCAGGGACCTTCGTCGAAGGGAGGGGACCGACGGACGCGACTCTAGCCAGTCGCCCGAGTTGTTGGTCACCGACCCCCGGCCGAACTTCGGTGAAAGTTGGCTAGGAGTACGCCATTCGGGTGACTGGCTGCAGGAAACGCCAGTGGTTTGATCTTCAGTGGTTGATCAGCGCAGAACCGCGTTCCCCATTCGAGCTACTTGCTTCCCCGACCATGATCGACGTTCCGTGGCGAAGGAGCCGCGAGAACATCAAAGAACCATCCGACAGAGTGGAATTACCGCTCGTCTTACAGGTCAAATGATCATAGCGGGTGCTCTCCGGAACGGCTTGCCAACACGCCGGTCGAGCACGGGTACCGTGTCGCCATGTCAACCCCGGTGACTCTGGAAACCATCCGCACCGCACCCAAGGTGCTGCTGCACGACCACCTCGATGGCGGCTTGCGACCGCAGACCGTGATCGACCTGGCCGACGCCGGCGGCTACGCCAACCTGCCCACCACCGACGCCGAGGAACTGGGCGTCTGGTTCGCCGAGGCCGCCGACTCCGGCTCCCTCGTCCGCTACCTCGAGACCTTCGCGCACACCGTCGGCGTCATGCAGAACACCGAGGCGATCATCCGGGTGGCCGCCGAGGCCGCCGAGGACCTCGCCGACGACGGTGTCGTCTACGCCGAGGTCCGCTACGCCCCCGAACTGTTCACCGAGGGCGGCCTGTCCCTGGAACGGATCGTGGAAGCCGTGCAGGAGGGCTTCCGGCAGGGCGAGGCCACCGCCGCCGCGCGCGGTAAGAAGGTCCGGATCGGCACGCTGCTCTGCGCCATGCGGCAGAACGCCCGCTCGCTGGAGATCGCCGAACTGGCCGTGCGCTACCGCGACGCGGGCGTGGTCGGCTTCGACATCGCCGGCCCCGAGGCGGGCTTCCCGCCCACCCGCAACCTGGACGCCTTCGAGTACCTGCGCCAGCAGAACGCGCACTTCACCATCCACGCCGGTGAGGCATTCGGCCTGCCCTCGATCTGGGAAGCCATCCAGCACTGCGGCGCCGAACGGCTCGGCCACGGCGTGCGCATCGTGGACGACATCAAGGTGGAGGAGGACGGCACCGTGCACCTGGGCCGCCTCGCCAGCTACGTCCGCGACCGCCGCATCCCGCTGGAGATGTGCCCCAGCTCCAACCTGCAGACCGGCGCCGCGGCCTCCATCGCCGAGCACCCGATCGGCCTGCTGCACCGGCTGCGCTTCCGGGTCACGGTCAACACCGACAACCGGCTGATGAGCCACTGCTCGATGTCGGGCGAGATGGCCGCGCTGGTCGACGCCTTCGGCTACGACTGGGCCGACCTGCAGTGGTTCACCGTCAACGCGATGAAGTCCGCCTTCATCGGCTTCGACGAGCGCCTGGCGATCATCAACGATGTGATCAAGCCCGGTTACGCCGCGCTCCAGGCATGAGAAAAACAGTGGGGCCGCACCGGTGATCCGGGTGCGGCCCCACTGTCTATCAAGGATTTACAGCGCTCAGTGCGCGCGCAGGCGTTCCTCGAAACCGGCGACCAGCTTCTCCCAGGACTCCACCTCGGCGGTGAACGGCGCGCTCGGCGCCAGCCGGTTCGGGTCCGGGCGGATCACGAAGGACACCAGCCAGCCCAGGCTCTCCGACTTGGCCAGTGCCTTCCCCGCCGAGTCGTCCTCGGCCCACTGGGCCGCGTCGGTGATCAGCTCGACGGCCAGCTCCAGCTGGTACGGGTCCACCTGCTCGACCCCGCCTGCCAGATCGTCGGCCAGCCCGGTCAGCACGTAGGTGTTGTCCTGCTCGACCTCGATCTCCAGGTCGCCGTTGGTGGCGGCGGCCACCACGTCCTCCCAGGTGAGGACGGCGGACAGGTCGTTGGCGTGGTCCTCGGCCGAGTCACCCTCGCCGGTGGCCAGGAAGCGGGCCAGCGCGCGCGGCGTGCCGAAGACGTCGATCTGGCCCTCGGAACCGAGGAAGACCGGCTTGTCATCGAGGTAGCAGCGCAGCGTGTAGTGCTCGCCGACAGAGGTGATGATCTTGATCGGGTCGATGCCGACCTCGGCCCAGAAGCCGGTCGGCGCCTCCTCCTCGACCTCGGCCTGCTCGCCCTCGGCGGCGTCCTCTTCCTCGGTCTCCAGCTCGTCCAGTTCGGCCTGGGCCGCGGTCAGCGCGGCCTCGTCCACCTCGGGCTGGGTGACCACGGCGTCGATCGCGTCCAGGACCTTGTCCCACTCGTCGATCACGACCTTGGCCAGGTCGTTCCACCTGGCCTCGCCGTCGCGCCCCTGGAACGGGTAGGTGCCCTGGTTCAGCAGGGCGAACCCGTCCGCGGAGTCCAGCACCTCGTGCACGGCCTCCAGCTCGCAGACATCGGCGAGCGAGCGCACGATGGCCACGGTCTCGGCCAGTTCGCCGATGGTCCAGGTGTCCGGCTCCTCGGCGACCAGCTCGGGCACGCCGACCAGGTCGAAGCGGTGCTCGTCGTCCGGGATCAGCTCACCGGCGTGCAGGCCGGGCACCTGCGCCCAGGCCGGGTGGTCGGTGAGGTCGTGCTCCTGCGCCTTGCGCAGGTAGGCGGCCAGGTGTGCGGCGTCGGCGAAGCCGTAGAGGTCTTCCCCGTGGCCGAGGAAGGCCTCCCACTCCTCGCCGTCCTCACGCCATTTCGGCGCCCACAGCGTGACCAGGTCACCCTGCGGAAGACCGAGTTCGATCGGGACGATGTCCTGGGCCATTCCCTGCCTCCGGGTCGCCGACGGATTCGGCCGCAGCCTACGGGTTCACCGCGCGCAGCGGATCACCGGTCCGAACGAAGGCTCGACAGATCGAAGGAGAACACGTCCTCGTCCTCCTCCTCGGTGACCGCGGGCCTGCCGGGCGTGGCGGCCGGGCCGGTCACCGCGGCGCTGTCCCAGCCCGCCGCGCGGGCGGGCACGGTGCCGCCGACGGCCTCCACCACCGCGGTGAACTCATCGCCCAGCGCGCGGGCGAGCACGTTGTAGGAGCGCTGCACGGCGAACTCGGCGGCCTGCCGCGCGGTCTCGGTGATCGCCTGACCGAGCCGGTCCGCGCCCAGGTTCACCGCGGCCGGATCCAGCCACAGCTGCAGCAGCTCGCCGCTGGCGTTGACGGTGGCCGCGATCAGCCCGTCCTGACTGCGTGCCTGCCCGATGACCCTGGCCATGTCGGCCTCCAGCTGCTGACTGGCCAGCAGCCGGTCCTCGGCCTCGCGCAGCTCATCCGGCTCGCTCATCGCGCCCTCCGCAGGAAAGACCCGCCGTCCTCGTCATCGTCGTCGGTCACCGGCTGCGGCGCCATGCCCAGTGCGGTCAGCCCCGCCGACGCCCGCGCGTCCAGCACGCCGTGCAGGGTCCGGTGCAGCCGCCCGGCCGCGTCCCTGGTGGCCCGCTGGGCCTGCTTGAGCACCTCGGCGGCCAGTTGCGCGGAGCCCAGTTGCAGGGCCCTCTGGTCGATCAGCACCTCCTGGATCTCCCCGCCGGGCGCCACGGTCACTCGCACCGCGCCGTCGCCGGAGCGGGCCCGGCCGAGCACCGGCCCGGAGCGGGCCAGTCGTTCGGCGACCCGCTGGTCGGTCTCGGCGATCTTCGCCGCCGCCCGCGCGTTGTCCGCCTCGACGTAGTCCTCGTGCATCGACCTACCCCCGCTCAGCCGGTCGGCCGGAAGAAGCCCATGAACGGCATGCCGCTGTTGGTGGTGCGCAACTTGCCGATCTGCACCGGATCACCGGCCTCGATGATCTGCCCGTCGCCGATGAACATCGCCACGTGACCCTTCCACACCACCAGGTCGCCGGGCAGCAACTCACCGGGCGGCACCTGCGCGCCCATCGCCTGGGCCGCGGAGTGCCGGGGCAGCTCGAACCCGGCGGCCGCGTAGGACCACTTGGTCAGCCCGGAGCAGTCGGTGCCCTGCGGCGGGTTGGAGGCCGCCCAGACATACGGCGTGCCCAGCGCGGTCAGCGCCTTGCGCACCGCGGCCGCGGCGATCTCGTTGGGCGCCTGCACGGTCTTGCCGCCGGGCAGGTTCACGTCCACACCGGAACCCGGCTGCGGTGGGATGGCCACCGGCAGGTTGGACGCGGGCGCGCCGCCGCCACCGCCGCCCCCGCCCCCACCACCGCTGCCCGAACCGCCGCCGCCCCCGGAGGAGCCGCTGCCGTTGCCGCCGGAACCGTTGCGGCCGTTGGCTCCCGCGGTGCCAGTGCCGTCCACGCCGCCGCCGAGCGCGCCGCCCATGCCGCCGAGCGAACCCACGTCCACCCCGGGCAGGCCGCGCAGTTTGCCAGCGGCCTCGCCGAGCGCCTGCTTGGCCTTGGTGATCTCCTGGGTGCCCTTGAGGTGGAAGTTGGCCGCGGTGCACCAGCACTGCTTGATCGCCTCGGGCACGCTGGCCTTGTTGCCGCCGGCCTTGCCGGCCAGCGCCGCCTGCACCTGCGGGGTGACCGCGCCGCGCAGCTCGTTGACCAGTCGCTCGATGTTGCCCTTTGCCGAGGTGACCGCGTTGTAGGCGCCGTTGACCGCGTCCTGGGCGGTCTTGCAGTTGGCGGCCAGCTTGTCCAGCGAGCCCTCCAGGGTGGTGACCCGGCCCTGGAAGACGTTGGCGCGGTCGCCGTACCAGCCGTTCATCGCGCCCTTGAACGCGCCGTTGTGCCTGCCCTTGAGATCGGCCAGCGCGGTGTTGGCCTGGCCGAAGGCGGTGGCCGCGCGCTGGGCCGCGCCGTGGTCGCCCTCGATGTCCTTGAGGTTGTTGCGCAACGGTTCGGTGAGCCCGTTGAGCACCGCTTCGACGTCGGACATGTCCTGGTTCCCCCGTGCTCAGCGCTGTGCGGCGCGCTTGACGCTGGCCGCGTGCTCGGCGTCCTGCTGGTGGTAGTCGGTGACCGTGCCGCTGACCGCGGTGCCCAGCTCGCCCAGTGCCTTGGCCGCCGCGGCGATGCCGTCCAGGATCGTCTGCGCGGCCGGGGTCAGCGCGCCGGAGACCTCCGCGCCGATCTTGCCGAAGGCGTTGCCCGGCACCGCGTTGGCCCCGGCCAGCGTGCCGCTGCCGACCTTGCCGATTTCACCGGACATGCCCTTGGCCGCGTTGGCGTAACTCGTCAACGCGGCCGGGTCGACCTTGAAACCCTTCTCGGCCATCGCTCCCCGTCGCCTCTCCCCATGAGCCCCTGTGTGACCGGTTCGACGCGGGGGAGTGCCCTGCGGTTCCGGCCGGATAGCCCAGCTTGCCGCACGTCAGGCCGGTTGTGGGCGTGGATGGCCGGATTCACGCGACCGACTAGGTTGCACAGCCAGCTAGATGGCGGTACCTTCTAGTCGTGAGTCCGGTCGAGGTGCGGCAGGCGCAGTGGTTGCGCGGCGTGCTCGACCTGGCCGTGCTCGCCCTGCTCGCCGAGAGCGGGGAGAGCTACGGGTACCTGATCTCCCAGCAGCTGGCCGAGTCCGGTCTGGGTGAGGTCAAGGGCGGCACGCTGTACCCGTTGCTCAACCGGCTGGAGGAGGCCGGGCTGCTCAACAGCGCCTGGCGGGCCGGCGACGGCGGGCCGGGCCGCAAGTTCTACGAGATCAGCAGCGGCGGCAGGCGACTGCTCGCCGAGCACGCTCCACAGTGGACGGCCTTCGCGGGCGCGGCGACCACGGTCGTCCAGCGCGGCATGCGTGAGGCGGCGCTGAGCGGCTGAGATCGCCGCGATGAGACTTCGGTGGGGCCGGCGTCGGGGGCCGGCTCCACCGAGTTTGTGCTGACCCTTGCTCCGACCGGACCAACGATGATCACGGGTTGGCGGCACCGATCAAGCCCGTGAGCTGCGATCATGTGTTGATGGACGTTGCCGAGGGCTGGGGCCGGCTGAGGACCTGGCTGGCCGCGAGCGCGCCCACCACCCACGAACTCCTCCGGCCGGGCGCGGCGCCCGCCGAGGTCGAGGAGCTGCAACGCCGCCTGGGCCTGAGCTTCCCGGCTGACCTGTGCCGGTGGTGGACGCTGTGCGACGGCACCGAGCGCACCGAGTTCGCCGAGATCCTGCCGCCCTTCTACACCCCGCACAGCACCCGCAGCGCCTTCGACGCCAGAGAGTGGCGCCGGCTGCGTTACCGCGCGACCTGGGCCGAACCGGACGCCGAACCGGAGGCGGGCACCGCGGCCCGCAGCTTCCACCCGGCCTGGATGCCCATCGCCTTCGATGGCTGCGGCGACGCCCTGGTCGTCGACCTGCGGCCAGGCCCGCTGCACGGCTGCGTGCTGGAGTGGGACCAGGAACGCTCCGAGGTGCACAAGCCGGAGTGGCCCAGCCTGGCGGAGATGGTGTCCGAGGTGGCCGAGGCCCTGGAGACGGGCACCCCGGTGCGGCACAGTCAGCCGACCGTGACCCCGGACGGCAGGCTGGACTGGCGCATCCGCTGACCTCGGGTTTTCCCGCCTGTGCGGTGCTTTCCCGGATACGATGGGCTTGCACGTCGGGAGCACTGGGGGGCGGATGTACAACGTTGCAAAGGACCGGCCGTTCTTAGGCTGGTACGTGCTGGGGACGGTGGTCGGTGTGCTGCTGTTCGCCGCGGCCTTCCAGGGCCTGCTGCACACCGGGCAGGGGCGGACCGTGCTGACTGGCGACGAGCTGATTGACGCGGCAGGCACGGTGCTGAGCACGTTGAGCGGGGTGTCACTCGTGCTGGTTTTGTTCGCCGTCTCGGCCGGGCGCACCGGGCCGGAGCGGTCCAAGGCGCTGGCCAAGTGGGGTGTGCTGGCGGCGGTGGGGTTCGTCCTCTTCGTCGGCGCCACGGTCTTCGGCCAGGGACTCCTCTTCCACCAGCTGGGCCCGGAGGTGCGCCGGAGCGTGCTGGTGGACGTGCCGGCGCTGGTGCCGGTCGCACTGCTGCTCGCGGGCCTGCTGGCCGCGGGGCTGGTGAGCTGGGCCGGGGCGCTGGCGCACCGCAGGGTCCAGGCGAAGCGGGCGGCGAACGTGCAGCCGAGCCAGTACTGGCTGGACGTGCCGAGGTGAGCGGGGTGGGGGCGGCCGGAACCGCCCCCACCGTCGGTTCAGACGCCGGTCGGGTGCCAGACCGTCTTGTGCTCCAGGAAACCGCGCAGCCTGCTGATGTCCGGGGTGGCGGTCCAGTCCGGTTCCTTGGCCGGGGCGCGCAGCACGCGCTTGACCGTGCCCGCGGCCGAGCGCTCCAGGTCGGCCCTGGCTGCCACCGGCACGCCGGTGGGGTCGATCGCGTTCACGTCGGCGTGCTCGGCCAGCCACGGGGAGAGTTCCGCGGCCTTGCCGGTGAGCAGGTTGACCACGCCGCCGGGCAGGTCGGAGGTGGCCAGCACCTCGGACAGGGTGATCGCGGGCAGCGGGCGGTCCTCGCTGGTGACCACCACGCAGGTGTTGCCGGCGGCGATCACCGGGGCGACCACGCTGACCAGGCCCAGCAGCGAGGAGGCCTGCGGGGCGAAGACCGCGACCACGCCGGTGGGCTCGGGGGTGGTGAAGGAGAAGTACGGGCCTGCCACCGGGTTGGCCGAGCCGAGCACGGTGGCCAGCTTGTCCGTCCAGCCCGCGTACCAGACCCAGCGGTCCACCGCGGCGTCCACCAGGGTCTCCGCCTTCTTGGCGGCGATGCCCTCGGCGGTGGCCACCTCGGCGATGAACTGCTCCCGGCGGCCCTCCAGCATCTCGGCCACCCGGTAGAGCACCTGGCCGCGGTTGTACGCGGTGGCGCCGGACCATTTGGCGAAGGCCGACCGGGCCGCGCCCACGGCGTCCCGCGCGTCCTTGCGCGAGGCCAGGGACGCGTTGGCGAGGAACTTCCCGCGTGCGTCGTTCACCGGGTACACCCGTCCGGACTCGGAGCGGGGGAACTTCCCGCCCACGTACAGCTTGTAGGTCTTGGCCACGCTGATCCGCTCAGACATCGAGGTACGCCTCCAGACCCGCCCGGCCGCCCTCGCGGCCGAAGCCCGACTCGCCGAACCCGCCGAAGGGCGCGGTCGGGTCGAACCGGTTGAACGTGTTGGCCCACACCACACCGGCTCGCAGCTGCTCGGCCATCCACAGGATGCGCGAGCCCTTCTCGGTCCAGATCCCGGCGGAGAGGCCGTACGGGGTGTTGTTGGCCTTGGCCACCGCCTCGGCCGGGGTGCGGAAGGTCAGCACCGACAGCACCGGCCCGAAGATCTCCTCGCGGGCGATCCGCATGGCCTGCTGCACGCCGGAGAACACCGTGGGCGCGAAGTAGAAACCCTTGTCCGGCACCGGGCACGGGCTGGTCCAGCGCTCCGCGCCGTCGGCGTCACCGGAGGCCACCAGCTCGCGGATCCGGTCCAGCTGCGGCTTGGAGTTGATCGCGCCGATGTCGGTGTTCTTGTCCAGCGGGTCGCCGAGGCGCAGCGTGGACACCCTGGCCCGCAGCTTGGCCATCAGCTCCTCGGCGATGGACTCCTGCACCAGCAGCCGGGAGCCCGCGCAGCAGACGTGGCCCTGGTTGAAGAAGATGCCGTTGACGATGCCCTCGACCGCCTGGTCCAGCGGCGCGTCGTCGAAGACCACGTTGGCGGCCTTGCCGCCCAGCTCCAGGGTCAGCTTTTTCCCGGTGCCGGCCAGGGACTTCTGGATCAGCTTGCCGACGTCGGTGGAGCCGGTGAAGGCCACCTTGTCGATGCCGCCGTGGTTGACCAGCTCGCTGCCGACGTCACCGGCGCCGGGCAGGATGTTGACCACCCCGGCTGGCAGTCCGGCCTGCTGGCAGATCTCGGCGAAGACCAGCGCGGTCAGCGGCGTGGTCTCGGCGGGCTTGAGCACCACGGTGTTGCCGCAGGCCAGCGCGGGCGCGATCTTCCAGGCCAGCATCAGCAGCGGGAAGTTCCACGGGATGACCTGACCGGCAACGCCCAGCGGCTTCGGGTCCGGTCCGTACCCGGCGTAGCCGAGCTTGTCCGCCCAGCCGGCGTGGTGGAAGAAGTGCGCGGCCGCGGTCGGGATGTCGACATCCCGCGATTCCTTGATCGGCTTGCCGTTGTCCAGGCTCTCCAGCACCGCCAGCTCGCGGCCGCGCTCCTGCATGATCCGCGCGATCCGGAACAGGTACTTGGCCCGCTCGGCGCCGGGCATCCGGCCCCACACCTTGTCGTAGGCGCGCCGGGCCGCCTTGACCGCCTTGTCCACATCAGCTGGCGCGGCGGTGCTCACCTCGGCGAGCACCTCCTCGGTGGCCGGGTTCACCGTCTTGAGCGGCTCGCCCTCGCCGTCGACGAAGGCGCCGTCGAGGAACAGCTGGTAGTTCGCCTTGAGGTTGGCGATCGCCCTGGACTCCGGGGCCGGGGCGTACTCCCACACGGGATTGTTCATGGTCAGTCCACCGTCACGTAGTCGGGGCCGCTGTAGTGGCCCTCAAGCTGGGTCCGCCGCTGCATCAGCAGATCGTTGAGCAGGCTGGAGGCGCCGAACCGGAACAGCGTGTTGGTCAGCCATTCCGGGCCCGCGACCTCGTGCACCGCGACCAGGTACCGGATGGCGTCCTTGGTGGTGCGGATGCCGCCCGCGGGCTTGACCCCGCGCAGCTCGCCGGTCTGGTCCTTCCAGTCCCGCACCGCCTGCAGCATCAGGTGCGTGGTGGGCAGGGTGGCCGCGGGGGAGACCTTGCCGGTGGAGGTCTTGATGAAGTCGCCACCGGCCAGCAGCGCCAGCCAGGACGCGCGCCGGATGTTGTCGTAGGTGGCCAGCTCGCCGGTCTCCAGGATGACCTTGAGGTGCGCCGAGCCGCAGGCCGCCTTGACCGCCTTGATCTCGTCGAAGACCTGGCCGTAGCGCCCGGAGAGGAACGCGCCCCGGTCGATCACCATGTCGATCTCGGTCGCGCCCGCCTGCACCGCCAGTTCGGTGTCGGCCAGCTTCACCGTGCGGTTGGACCGGCCGGAGGGGAAGGCGGTGGCCACGCTGGCGATGCCGACCCCGCTCGCGCCCAGCGCCTCGACCGCGGTGGCCACCAGGTCGGGGTACACGCAGACCGCGCCGACCCTGGGCACCTCCGGGTACTCCGGATCGGGCCTGCGGGCCTTCGCGCACAGGGTGCGCACCTTGCCCTGGGTGTCCGCGCCCTCCAGCGTGGTCAGGTCGACCATGCTGATGGCGGTGTCGATGGCCCAGAGCTTGGATGCCTTCTTGATGCTCCGGGTGGCCAGGGTCGCGGCGCGCTGTTCGAGCCCGACCGCGTCGACGCCGGGCAGGCCGTGCAGGAACCGGCGCAGTGCGGTGTCGTCCCTGGTCGCGTCGGCCAGTTCAGGAGGGAGCGCCGGTCCACCGGAGGGGGCGGGTACGCCCGGTCCGGCAGCCGTCGCCGATGACGGTGCAGCCATGCGCCAGAGTCTAGGGTCGTGACCCGGCTCACCCGGTAATCCATCCACAACCGGCAGTTCAAGACCCAAATGGCCTACCGCGCTACCGTCTTCGACCATGGACGTTCTCGTCGTCGAACACCCGCTGGCCCGCGCCCGTCTGACCACCATGCGCGACGCGAGGACCGACAGCGCGGCCTTCCGCGCCGCGCTCCAGGAACTCACCCAGATGCTGATCTACGAGGCCATGCGGGCGGCGCCGGTCGCGGTGGAGCGCATCCACACCCCGGTGGCGCGCACCGACGGTTTCCGGCTGGCCAACCCGCCGCTGCTGGTGCCGGTGCTGCGGGCCGGGCTGGGCATGGCCGACCAGGCGCACAACCTGATCCCGGACGCCCAGATGGGCTTTGTCGGGCTGGCCCGCGACGAGCAGACGCTGCAGCCGACCCCGTACCTGGAGTCGCTGCCAGCGGACCTGGCCGGGCGCCCGGTGCTGGTGCTGGACCCGATGCTGGCCACCGGCGGCTCGATGATCTACACGATCCGGCTGCTGGTGGACCGGGGCGCCACCGACATCACCGCGGTGTGCGTGCTGGCCGCGCCGGAAGGGGTGGAAAAACTCGCCTCCGCGGGCCTTCCGGTGCGGGTGGTCACCGCCAGCGTGGACGAACGGCTCAATGACTCCGGGTTCATCGTGCCCGGCCTCGGTGACGCCGGGGACCGCCTGTACGGGGCGGTGTAACCGCAGCTCCCAGCCGGTCAACCCGCCGAAGGGCCTCCTCGCGACAGTCGTGAGGAGGCCCTTTGAGTTAGCCCGTTCGTGGGTCCGTTTGGACCAGTGCACACATGGCCGGTTGGCCCAAACGGTTGGGGTTGAACGACTTTCGCGTTTTGCTAGGCCGAACGAGTGACTGATTGGTCTAGACCTTGACGTTCTGTGGTCTGAACCACATGGTGATTGCAAGCGCGGGAACACCGCGCAAGCACCACCTGAGTTTCGCCGCCGCCTCGCACGTGCTCCATCCACGCCATGGGTCCGCCAACCCAGGGAGCCCTGAAGAGATGAGGTCGCGATGGCTGCCGCAGATCGCCGTACCCGCGTCAAGACTCCCTGCGCCCGGCTGACCGAGGTGACCGGCTTCCGGCCGGCTCCGGGGTGCCGTTAGTCCCCCGGAGCCCGGCCGGTCTCACCGCACCTCCAGTCTCACCACCCCTGCTGCGCCTTTCGCTCCTGACGCGAGGAGAGACATGCCCATCCGCCGATGGCGTGCCACCGCGATGCTGACCGCCCTGCTGCTCACCCTGGTGGGCCTGGCCGCCCTGCCCGCTCACGCGGCGACCGGGGTGACCGCGAAGTTCACCAAGACCTCCGGCTGGGAAACCGGCTACGAGGGCAGGTTCACCGTCACCAACAACGGCCCGGCCTCGATCGCGAGCTGGACCGTGGAGTTCGACCTGCCTGCCGGTCAGCGGCTCGGTTCGCTGTGGGAGGCCACGCACACCGTCAGCGGCCAGCACGTGACCGCGAAAAGCCAGTCCTGGAACGGGAATCTGGCCGCCGGTCAGTCCGCGAGCTTCGGTTTCGGCGTCCAGTTCACCGGCGCCTACGCCGACCCCTCCGGCTGCAAGGTCAACGGCGCCTCCTGTGACGGCGGCAGCGGCGAGCCCGACACCCAGGCGCCCAGCGCGCCCGGCCAGCCGAGTGTGACCAGCGTCAGCAGCTCCAGCATCTCGCTGAGCTGGCCTGCCAGCACCGACAACGTCGGCGTCACCGGCTACGAGATCCTCGGCGCCAGTGGCGTGGTCGCCACCGCGACCGGCGCCTCGGCCACCGTGACCGGCCTGGCCGCGGACACCTCCTACAGCTTCACCGTGCGGGCCAAGGACGCCGCCGGGAACACCTCCGCGGCCAGCCCCTCGGTCAGCGGCAAGACCGCCACCGGCGGCGGCGACCCTGGCCCCGGCGGCAACCGCAAGGTCGGCTACTACACCCAGTGGAGCGTCTACGACCGCGCCTACCACGTGAAGAACCTGGACACCTCCGGCACCGCGGCCCGGCTGACCCACCTCAACTACGCCTTCGGCAACGTCAACGCCGAGGGCAAGTGCTTCCAGGTCAACCAGGCTGGCCAGGGCGACTCCTGGGCCGACTACCAGCGCAGGCTGCCGGCCGAGCAGGCCGTTGACGGCGTCGCCGACGTCTACAACCAGCCCCTGGCAGGCAACCTGAACCAGCTCAAGAAGCTCAAGGCCAAGTACCCGAACCTGCGGGTGCTGATCAGCCTTGGCGGCTGGACCTGGTCCAAGTACTTCTCCAACGCCGCGCTCACCGACGCCTCCCGCAAGGCCCACGTCAGCTCCTGCATCGACATGTGGATCAAGGGCAACCTGCCGGTCATGGGCGGCGACCCGCAGGGCGGACCGGGCTCCGGCGCCGGCATCTTCGACGGCGTCGACCTCGACTGGGAGTGGCCAGGCTCCGAGGGCAACACCGGCAACATCGTGCGGCCCGAGGACAAGCGCAACTTCACCCTGCTGGCCGCGGAGTACCGGACGCAGCTGGCCGCGCTCGGCGCGAGCACCGGCAAGAAGTACGACCTGACCGCGTTCCTGCCCGCCGACCCGCGCAAGGTCGACGCCGGGTTCGAGGTCGGCGAGGTCGTGAAGAACCTGACCTTCGGCAACGTCCAGGGCTATGACTTCCACGGTGGCTGGGAGAAGGTGGCCAACCAGCAGTCCTCGGTCAAGCACCCCGCGGGCGACCCCAGCCCGACCGCCTACTCCGACGAGATCGCGGTGGACGCCTGGCTCAGCCGGGGCGCGCCCGCGAACTGGGTCGTGCTCGGCGTGCCCTTCTACAGCCGGGGCTGGACCGGGGTGACCAACGCCAACAACGGTCTCTTCCAGGCCGCCACCGGTCCCGCGCCGGGCAGCTTCGAGGCAGGCATCGAGGACTACAAGAAGATCAAGAACCTGATCGCTTCCGGCTACACGGTGCACCGCGACACCACCGCGGGACACGCCTGGCTGTTCAACGGCAGCACCTTCTGGACCTTCGACGATCCCACCGAGATCACCAGGAAGGTCAACTGGGCCAAGAGCAAGGGCCTGGGCGGCGCGATGATCTGGTCCCTCGACGGCGACACCGCGGACGGTGAGCTGATCAAGGCCCTGGCCACCGCGCTCGGCTAGGAAAACCACGGTCGCGGCCCGGGAATCCCTGCCCCCGGGCCGCGACCACCCCCCGGAATCAAGGAGAAGTGCTCGCAGATGAGGACCACTCAGCGCCGTGGCCGGATCGCCGCGGTCGTTGTCACCACCTTGGCCGGTCTCCTGGCGTCACTGGGACCGGCAGCCGTGGCCGACGAGGCCGCGGCCGAGCACTGGGGGCAGTCCCAGCGCAGGGTCGGCTACTACACGCAGTGGAGCGCCAACCAGTTCGGCTACACCGTGAACAAGCTGGTCAGCTCCGGCACCGCCGGCAAGCTCAGCCACCTCAACTACGCCTTCGGCAACGTCAGCGAGGAGGGCAAGTGCTTCGCCAGCAGCACCACCGGACTCGGTGACGCCAAGGCCGACTACCAGCGGCTGCACACCGCGGCCGAATCGGTGGACGGGGTGGCGGACAAGCCGGAGCAGGCCCTGGCTGGCAACTTCAACCAGATCCGCAAGCTGAAGAAGAAGTACCCCAACCTCAAGGTCAACATCAGCCTTGGCGGCTGGACCTGGTCCAGGTACTTCTCCAACGCGGTGCTCACCGACGCCTCCCGCAAGGCGTTCGTGAAAAGCTGCGTCGACCTCTACCTCAAGGGCGACCTGCCCCAGCTGGACGGACTGGCCCAGGGCGGCCAGGGCGCGGCCGCCGGGCTGTTCGACGGCATCGACCTGGACTGGGAGTGGCCCGGCGCGGCGGGCGCGCCCGGGAACGTGGTCCGGCCCGAGGACAAGCAGAACTTCACCCTGGCACTGGCCGAGTTCCGCGGGCAGTTCGCCGAACTGTCCTGGCGCACCGGCAAGCGCTACGAGCTGACCGCCTTCCTGCCGGCCGGAGCGGGCACCCTGGACGCGGGCATCGAGGTGCCCAAGGTGTTCCGGCTGCTGGACTTCGCCACCATCCAGGGCTACGACATCCACGGCGCCTGGGACCCGGTGACCAACCACCAGTCCGCCATCCACGCCCCGGACAACGACCCCACACCCGGCAAGCTCGACCTGGACCAGGTGATCAAGGACTACCTGGACCGCGGCGCGCCCCGGCGTTCGCTGGTGCTCGGCGTGCCCTTCTACGGGCGTGGCTGGACCGGCGTGACCGGCGGCGGCAACGGCCTGTTCCAGCAGGCCACCGGCTGCGCGCCCAGCACGCACGAGTGCGGCTACCTGAACTACAACAAGATCAAGCAGCTGCCCGGGTTCACCCTGCACCGGGACCCGAAGGCGGCCACCGGCTGGCTGTATGACGGCAGCACGTTCTGGAACTTCGACGACCCGGTCTCCATCGGGGCGAAGACGCGCTACATCCGGCAGCAGAAGCTGGGTGGCGCCATGGTCTGGTCGCTGGACGGTGACACCGACAACGGTGAGCTGTTCTCGGCGATCCACAGAGGACTGTCCTAGACGGACAGTTCAGCGAGGCCCGGGGAACCGTTGGCGGCGGGGTGTCCCGGGCCTCGCGCCCTCTGTCATTGCGACAGGGGCGCGAGCCAGCCGCGGGTGTGCGCGGCCATCGCCCGCCGGTAGTTCCGCTCCGCGTCTGGCCCGGACACCAGCCGCCCGGCCAGCTCCAGGCTGACCAGGCCGTGGGTCAGTCCCCAGACCGAGTTGGCCAGCTCCTCCGGCGACTCCGCCACGAACACGCCCGCCTCGATGCCCCGGCGCACCACCGAGAGCAGCGGCGCCAGGGTGCTCATCGCGGCCGCGATGGTCTCCTCGTCCGGCTCGAAGTCCAGTTCCAGTGAGCTGAACAGCACCGGGTACAGGTTCGGGTCGGCCAGTGCGGCGGCCCGGTAGGCCAGCCCGAGTTGGGTCAGGTCGTGCGCGGGGTCCGCGGTCACCGGCACCGCGGCCTGCCACCGCCCGAAGCGCCGGAACGCCTCCAGGTACAGCTCGCGCAGCAGCCCCGGCTTGCCGCCGAAGAGCGAGTAGACCGCGGTGGTGGAGGTGCCGACGTCCTGGGCGAGCCCGCGCAGGCCCAGTGCGCCGGGGCCCTGGGCGGCCAGCAGTTGCCCGGCCCGGTCGAGCAGCTTCCCGCGCAGCGCTTCGTCGTGCGTCTTCGGTCGAGGCACCGCACAATCGTACCGGAACACTGTTACGTAACCCGAATGGACGTATCTGACCTCTGGATACGGTGATACCAGATCGGTACCATCCCCCGCATGGCCATGACGCTGCGGCTGACCGAAGAGGAGAATCGGCAACTCGACGAGCTAGCCACCGTCGAGGGCCGCTCCAAACAGGAGATCGTGCGCCTGGCGCTGGCCGACCGGTGGTCCCGGTTGCACAAGGAGCAACAGCTCTCCGATGCGCTGGAACGTGTTCTTCCCCGCTATCGGGGATTGCTGGAAAGGCTCGGCTCGACCTGATTTTCTGGTATTCCCTGGCTAGTGATCACTTATCTGGATGCCAGCGACCTGCTCGTGCTGGCCACCGCGGTCACTGGGGGTGACCTTGTGGTGCGCGACGTCGGACTGCTGGACTCCGCCGCGCACCGACCTCGTGCCGCCGTGCTCGGCGTCGAGGCGTACGCGACGCTCTGGCTGAAGGCCGCCGCTCTGCTCGATTCGATTGTGCGCACCCGTCCGCTGCTGGAAGGGAACTGGCGACTGGGCTGGGTTGCCGCGGTGACCCTGTGTGACATCAACGGCTGGTGGATCGACGCCGACGAGGATGAGGCGCTCGACGTCGTCCGCGATCTGGGCCGCGGTCTGATCGAAGTTTCTGAAGTGGCCGACCGGTTTGAGGAGTGGGCCAGTCCCAAGGACGAGGACTGAGCGAAAACCCGTTCGTGGATCCGGCTTGACCTGGAGTGCACTCCAGCTCCTACCGTCGACGACGTGAGCTACTCCATCGCCCAGGCAGCCGAGCGCAGCGGGTTGTCCGTGGACACCCTGCGGTACTACGAGCGCATCGGCCTGTTGGACCCGCCCGCCAGGGACTCCGGCGGGCGGCGGTCCTACTCCGATGACGACCTGGGCTGGCTGGTGTTCCTCACCAAACTCCGGCTGACCGGCATGCCGATCCGGATGATGCGGGAATATGCCCAGCTCCGGCATCGCGGCGCGGCCAGCTACGGCCGCCGCAAGGCGATCCTGACCGACCAGCGCACCTCGGTGCGCGAGCGCATCGCCGAGCTGCAGGCCTGCCTGGACGTCCTGGACTACAAGATCGAGCACTACGACCAGATCGAGCAGCAGATGACCGCGGCCGAGCTGATCCACGAGGAGGCGAGCGCATGACCACCCTGCCCACCCGGAACATCGGTGCGTTGCAGGTCGGGGCCCAGGGCCTGGGCTGCATGGGGATGAGCGAGTTCTACGGCGAGACCGACGACGCCACCTCGATCCAGGTGATCCACCGCGCGCTGGACCTCGGCGTGACCCTGCTGGACACCGCGGACGTCTACGGTCCGCACCGCAATGAGGAGCTTCTCGGCCGGGCCATCAAGGACCGGCGGGACCAGGTCACCCTGGCCACCAAGTTCGGCATCGTGCGCACTGCCGACCCGCACGAGCGCGGGGTCCGCGGCGACGCCGCCTACGTGCGGGAAGCCGCCGAGGCCTCGCTGCGCAGGCTCGGCGTGGACCACATCGACCTGTACTACCAGCACCGGGTCGACCCGAAGGTCCCGATCGAGGAGACCGTGGGCGCGATGGCGGAGCTGGTGGCGCAGGGCAAGGTGCGGTACCTGGGCCTGTCCGAGGCGAGCGCGGCCACCCTGCGCCGGGCACACGCGGTGCACCCGATCACCGCGCTGCAGACCGAATGGTCGCTGTGGACCCGCGACCTGGAGGCGGAGATCCTGCCTGCCGCGCGGGAGCTGGGCATCGGGCTGGTCCCGTACTCCCCGCTCGGCCGCGGCTTCCTGACTGGCAAGTACGCCAGCACCAAGGACTTCGACGCGAACGACTTCCGGGTGATCGGACAGCCCCGGTTCAGTGAGGAGAACCTGGCCCGCAACCTCGGCATCGTGCGCGCGCTGGAGGCCATCGCGGCCGGGCGCGGGGTGACCACCGGTCAGCTCGCCCTGGCCTGGGTGCAGTCCCGCGGCCAGGACGTGGTGCCGATCCCGGGCACCAAGCGGCTGAAGTACCTGGAGGAGAACATCGCCGCGGCCACGATCACCCTCACCGCCGAGGAGATCGCCTCGGTCGAGGCCGCCGTGCCCGCCGAGGAGATCGCCGGCAGCCGCTACCCCGACCAGGGCATGACCCTCCTCAACGGCTGACCGTCGAGTTGGCCCAACTCGTACGCCCACTTGGCCCAACTCGGCGTACGAGTTGGGCCAAGTGGGGCGTCAGGGGGCGGTGAGCAGGGCTGTGATGGCCTCGCGGACCTTGGCCAGGCGGGACTTGCCCTCGGCGCGGGCCTGGGGGAGGGCGTCGTGGCCGGTGACCGGGGTGACCACCTCCAGGTACGCCTTCACCTTGGGCTCGGTGCCGGAGGGGCGGATCAGCACCCGCAGGCCCTCGGCCCGCAGCACCAGCACATCCGCCTTGGGCTCCAGATCGGTCTGGCTGACCTCGGCGCCGCCCAGCTCGGTGATCGGCGTGCCGCGGAACCGGCGCATGGTGGCGCCGATCAGCGCCAGGTCGGCCACCCGCAGCGACACCTGGTCGGTCAGGTGCAGCCCGTGCGCCACGGCCAGGTCGTCCAGCGCGTCCAGCAGGTCACGGCCCTCGGCCTTGAGCGTGGCGGCCAGGTCGCAGGCGAGCACGGCGGCGCTGATGCCGTCCTTGTCCCGCACGTAGTCCGGGTCCACGCAGTGACCCAGCGCCTCCTCGTAGGCATAGACCAGACCGGTGCCGTTGCCATCGCCGGCGCGCACCAGCCACTTGAACCCGGTGAGCGTCTCGTCGTAGCGCGCGCCGTGCGCCTTGGCCACCGAGCGCAGCAGTTCCGAGGACACGATCGTGGTCGCCACCAACGGATCCGGGTGCGCCTGTCTGTCCAATGTGGACAGAACCTGGTTGCCGAGCAGCACGCCGGTCTCATCGCCGCGCAGCATCCGCCAGCCGTCCGGGCCGCGCACGCCCAGCGCGCACCGGTCCGCGTCCGGGTCCAGCGCGATCGCCAGATCGGCCTCGACCTCGGCGGCCAGCGCGAGCACTTCGTCGGTGGCGCCCGGCTCCTCCGGATTGGGGAAGGAGACGGTCGGGAAGTCCGGGTCCGGGCTGGCCTGCGACTCGACCAGGTGCAGATCGGTGAAACCGGCCCGCTCCAACACTTCCAGCAACGTCTCCGAGCCCACCCCGTGCAACGCGGTCACCGCGACCCGCAGCTCCCGCGCCTTCCCGCGCGGCAGGCCGGCCGCCCGGTCCGCGTAGGCCTCGATCAGGTCCTCGCCCACCGGCTGCCAGGCGGCGATCCTGGGCACCGAGACCGCGGCGGGCACCTTGGCGATGGCCGCCTCGATCTGCCGGTCCGCCGGCGGCACGATCTGCGCGCCCGCGTCCAGGTAGACCTTGTAACCGTTGTCCGCCTTCGGGTTGTGCGAGGCGGTCACCTGCACCCCGGCCACCGCGCCGATCGCGCGCACCGCGAAGGCCAGCACCGGGGTCGGCAGCGGCCGGGGCAGCACCCGCACGTCGAAGCCCGCGCCGGTGAGCACCTCGGCCACGTCGGAGCAGAAGTTCTCCGAGCCGTGCCGGGCGTCCCGGCCGACCACGACCAGCCCGCCGGAGCGGCCCTGCACCCGCAGGTACTCGGCCAGGCCGGCGGTGGTGCGCACCACGACCGAGCGGTTCATCCCGTTCGGCCCGGCCCGCAGCGGTCCGCGCAGCCCGGCCGTGCCGAACTGCAACGGCCCGGCCATCCGGTCGGCCAGTGCGGCCACCGCGGACTCATCGCCCGCCATCGCCGAGGCCAGCACCTTCTGCAGCTCCAGCCGGGCATCAGGGTCGACGTCATCGGCGATCCAGCGGAACGCGGCGTCGCGCAGCTCCGTGCCCAGCTTCGTCATGCGCGCTCCACGAGCTTCCGCAGCAGCTCGCCCATCTCGGTGGCCGCGGCCTTGCCCGCCTCCAGGACCTCGATGTGGTTGAGCGGCTCACCGGTGATGCCCGCGGCCAGGTTGGTCACCAGGGACAGCCCGAACACCTCGGCGCCGGCGGCGCGGGCGGCGATAGCCTCCAGCACGGTGGACATGCCGACCAGGTCCGCGCCCATGGTGCGCAGCATCCGGATCTCGGCCGGGGTCTCGAAGTGCGGACCTGGCAGCCCGGCGTAGACGCCCTCCTCCAGTGAGGAGTCGATCTCCTTGGCGATCCCGCGCAGCCGCGGCGAGTACAGGTCGGTGAGGTCGACGAACCTGGCGCCCACCAGCGGCGAGGCCGCGGTCAGGTTCAGGTGGTCGCTGATCAGCACCGGCTGGCCGACCCGCATGCCCTGGCGCAGGCCACCGGCGGCGTTGGTCAGCACCACCGTGGTGCAACCGGCCGTGGTGGCCACCCGCACGCCGTGCACGGTCTGCGGGATGCCCCTGCCCTCGTAGTAGTGCGTGCGGCCGAGCAGCACCAGCACGTTCTTCTCGCCCACCCGGACCGAGCGGACGGTGCCGCCGTGGCCGACCACGTTGGGCGCGACGAAACCGGGTAGTTCGCCGATGGGGACCTCGGCGACCACCTCGCCGAGCACATCGGCGGCGGGCCGCCAGCCGGAGCCGAGCACCAGGGCGATGTCGTGCGTGGCGATGCCGGTGCGAGCGGCCAGTTCCGCGGCAGCGGCGGCGGCCGCCGCGTCGGGGTCCGCCGCGGGGCTCACGTTCAGAGAAGTGCTTGTCTCGGTCACACCAAGGACCCTAGCCAGCGGGGATGAAGCTGGCAGCCATCGGCCCGAACAGCTCCTTCTGCCCGGTGTCCTCGGACTCGGTGGGCACGGTGACCTGCACCACCCACAGATCCCGCACCTTGGGCAGTAGCAGCAGGTAGGTGGAGCGCCGGACCAGGTTGCCCTCGCCGACGTCGGGCTGCTTGGCCATGGTGGTGAGCGGTCCGGGGTCGGCGACCCGGTACAGCAACTCGACGGAGGCCTCCGGCGAATCCTGGGCCTTGGTCCCGGTCCGGGCCGGCGTCTCGTTGTAGGTGCCCTGGGGGCTGACCGCGTTGCGCGCCAGGCTGCTCAGGAAGTTCGTCAGCCGGAACTGCGGGTAGTAGTTGGCGAAGCGCTCGATCACCAGCTCCTGCCGTCCGTCGGCGGAGACGAAACGCACCGCGGCGCTGACCGCGGGCGAGCCGACCCGCAGCTCGCGGAAGGTGGTCCAGTCCTTGGGCACGTTCACGGTGAACTCGCCGCCGCTGTCGTTGGGCGTGCTGCTGGCCCGTTCGGTGCGCGGCTCCAGACCCAGCACCGGGGACAGCAGCCGCTCGGTGGTGTGGACGGGTTCGGTCGTGGGCAGCACTGGTTTGCCGCCGAGCACCCTGGCCAGCGCGAACCCGCCGCCGCTTGCACCGGTGAACAGCACGAAGGCCAGCGCGGCGAGTAGAACCTTGCCCGCGCGCGAGCGGCGTTTGGGCTCGCCGGCGCTGGTCAGGAACGGCAGCGGGCCGGGGTCGCTGGCCAGCAGCGCGGGCAGCACCCCGGAGCCGGGGGTGGGCGTGCGCGGCTGTTCCAGCAGTTCGGCGGACTCCGGCTGGAGGTCCTTGGGCTTCACCTCGAACAGGCGCTCACCGGGTTCGGGCAGCAGCGGGTGCAGCAGCCTGCGCACCTCGGCCAGGGACATCCGGGAGCCGGTTTCCTTGGTCATCAGCCCGGCGATCACCGGGTGCAGTGGGTGCCCGGCGTCGATCTGCGGCACCTCGCCGTGCACCACCTCGGTGACGGTGTCCAGCGGGTCGCCGTCGGCGTCATAGGGCGGCCGCGCCTCCAGCGCCGCGAACAGCGTCGCGCCCAGTCCCCACAGGTCGGCCGAGGGCGTGGCCGGATCGCCGGAGGCCACCTCGGGTGAGATGAACGCGGGCGTGCCGAGCATGATCCCGGTGCTGGTCAGCGTGTGGTCGCTGACGCTGCGGGCGATGCCGAAGTCGGTGAGCTTGATCTGCCCGTCCACCCCGACCAGCACGTTGCCGGGTTTGACGTCGCGGTGGGTGACCCCGGCCCGGTGCGCGGCCTCCAGCGCGGCGGCCACCGCGTCGCCGATGGCCGCGGCCTGCGTGGTGGACAGCGGGCCCTGGTCGCGGACGAGTTCGGCCAGGCTGAGCGAGGGCAGCAGCTCCATCACCACGAACGGCTCGCCGTCCTGGCGGACCACGTCGTAGAGGGTGATCACGTTGGGGTGGGAGAGCACCGCGATGGCCCGCGCCTCGCGCAGGGTCCGCTCGCGCAGCGCGTCCGCCTCCGGCACCGGGATGCCAGGGGGCAGCCGGACCTCCTTGACCGCGACCCGGCGGCCGAGCATCTCGTCGTGCGCCGACCACACCGTGCCCATCGCGCCCCGGCCGAGCAGCCCGTTCAGCCGGTAGCGCTCGGCGATGCGGCGGACCGGCAAGTCCGGCTCGACCGGGACATCGGTCGGCTCGGGCTGGTCGGAGGGGGTGTCAGCGGGTGGCACAAGGTCCATTTTGCACGTTCGCCCGCTCGGCCGGACGCTGGCGCGCTCCGCCACCGGCGGCGCATGATGCCGCGCTATGGCACTCACCATCGGCATCGACTCCTCGACCCAGTCCACCAAGGCCCTCGTCGTCGAGGCCGAGACCGGCCAGGTGATCGCACAGGGCCGGGCCGCGCACCCGGACGCCACCGAGGTCGACCCGAGGGTCTGGCTGGCGGCCTGCCGGGACGCGCTCGCCCAGGCCACCGCCGGGCTGCCGGGACCGGTCCGCGCGCTGGCGGTGGGCGGGCAGCAGCACGGCCTGGTCACCGTGGACGCCGAGGGCGCGCCGGTGCGGCCCGCGCTGCTGTGGAACGACCTGCGCTCGGCCCCGGAGGCGGCCGAACTGGCCGCCGGGCTGGGCGGGCCGGGGGAGTGGGCGCGGCGGACCGGCTCGGTGCCCGGCCCGAGTTTCACCGTGACCAAGCTGGCCTGGCTGGCCAGGCACGAGCCCGCACTCGCCGACCGGGTGGCCAGGGTGCTGCTGCCGCACGACTGGCTGACCGCCCAGCTCGCCGAACCTGGCCAGGCGCCCGCGACCGACCGCGGCGACGCCTCCGGCACCGGCTACTTCGCCCCGGCCACCGGCGAGTGGCTGCCGGAGATCCTCACCGCCGCCTTCGGTCGCGTGCCGGAGCTGCCGCGCATCCTCGGCCCGGCGGAAAGCGCAGGTCAGACGCCGGAAGGCTGGCTGCTCGGCGCGGGCACCGGGGACAACATGGCCGCCGCGCTCGGCCTGGGCGCCGGGCCAGGCGACGTGGTGGTCTCGCTGGGCACCTCGGGCACGGTGTTCGCGGTGGCCGAGCAGCCTGCCGCGGACGCCAGTGGCGCGGTGGCCGGGTTCTGCGACGCCACCGGCCGCTACCTGCCGCTGGTCTGCACGCTCAACGCGGCCAGGGTGCTCACCGCGACCGCCCAGCTGCTCGGCGTGGACCTGGCCGGACTGGACCGGCTGGCGCTGGCCGCGGCGCCGGGCGCGGGCGGACTGGTGCTGCTGCCCTACCTGGACGGCGAGCGCACCCCGGACCTGCCGACCGCCTCCGGCACGCTGACCGGGCTGCGCCGGGCCAACATGACCCCGGAGAACCTGGCCAGGGCCGCGGTCGAGGGCATGCTCTGCGGGCTGGCCGACGGGCTGGCCGCGTTGCGCGCGCACGGGGTCGAGGTGCGCCGGGTGCTGCTGGTCGGCGGGGCGGCCCGCTCGGCCGCGGTGCGCGCGGTCGCGCCGGGACTCTTCGCCGCGCCGGTGGAGGCGCCCGAGCCCGCTGAGTACGTGGCGCTGGGCGCGGCCAGGCAGGCCGCCTGGGCCGCGGCGGGTACTGCGGAGCCGCCGGTGTGGCAGCTGCGCTCCGAGCCCTGCCCGGCCGCGAACCCGGACGATTACGCCGAGGTCCGGGCGGCCTATTCCTCCGCCCGGGGTCAAGTACACGATTACTGATGGACTGAACGGGTGATCCACTCATCAGCGGGGTGACGTGCGGCCGTTCAGCCGATAGGCAGTCCGGGCGGGGTCAGGTTGACCTGCGGCCGTCGGAGTCTTAGTTTGACTGGGCAACAAACGAATCGAGGTGCAGGGTGCAGGGTCCGGACCGTCCCGCCGACCATGCCGGCTTGCGCAAGGCGAACCTGGCCCTGGTGCTTCGTGCGTTGCGGGCCGACGGGCCACAGTCCCGCGCCCGGCTGGCCCGGATGACCGGGCTCAACAAGGCCACCATGTCCAGCCTGGTCGCCGAACTCGAGCAGCGCAGGCTGGTCCGGCTCGGCGCGGTGGTCGGCGGCGCCATCGGCAGGCCGGGACAACTGGTCGAGCTGCGCCCGCGCACCGTGTGCGGCATCGGCCTGGAGGCCAACGTCGACTACGCCGCGGTCGCCGTGCTCGACCTCTCCGGCGACCTGGTGCTGCACCGCAGGGTGCCCACCGACGTGGTCGGGCTGGGCGCGGTCGCCGCGGTCGACCTGCTGGCCGGCCTGGCCGCCGAGGCCCGCCGCACGGTGGAGGCCATGGGCGGCTGGGTCGCCGGGGTCACCGCCGCGGTGCCCGGCCTGGTGGACGTGGACGGCGGCGTGGTCCGGTTCGCGCCCAACCTGCACTGGCGGGACGCGCCCGTGGTCGACCAGCTCAGCGCCAGCCTGGACCTGCCTGCCGGGCGGATCGCGGTGGACAACGACGCCAACCTGTCCGCGGTGGCCGAGCACGTCACCGGGGTGGCCGCGGGCGCGACCGACCTGCTCTACCTGACCGGCGAGGTCGGCGTGGGCGGCGGCGTGATCGCCGACGGACGGCTGCTGCGGGGCGCCACCGGGTTCACCGGCGAGGTCGGGCACATGCCACTGGATCCCGCCGGCGCGGACTGCGGCTGCGGGCGCACGGGCTGCTGGGAGACCCAGGTCGGCCTCGGCGCGTTGCTGCGCTCGGTCGCCGAGGAGGACGACCCGGTCCGTGATCCCTCGCTTGACCTGGAGAAACGGCTGGCCACCATTGTCGGCCGGGCCCGCGATGGGGACCAGCGCACGCTGGCCGCGCTGGAGCGGATAGGCGCCGCGCTCGGCGTTGGCGCGTCCATCCTGGTCAACATCCTCAACCCGGCCGCGGTGGTGCTCGGCGGCTACTTCGCGGTGCTCGCCGACTGGCTGATCGCCCCGGCCGAGCGCGAGCTGACCGCCAGGGTGGTCGCCACCGGGGCCGAACAGCCCGCCACCTGCCGCCTGCTGCCCTCGGATCTTGGCTTCACCGCGGCCGTGCGCGGCGGCGCGTACGCGGCCATGGAGCACGTGCTGACCGACCCGACGCTGGCCCCCGTGCCCGCGCCGGGCAACCGCTGGGAACTCGTCCCAGCACAGTCCACAGTGGACAGCCGGAGGTAGTCGTGCGCACTGATCCCTATCGGCCGCGGCCGGAACACCGCTTCAGCTTCGGGCTGTGGACGGTCGGCTGGCGCGGCAACGACCCCTTCGGCGAGCCCACCCGGCCCGTCATGGAACCCGGGCACGCGCTGGGCAAACTGGCCGAGCTGGGCGCGTGGGGGGTGAGCCTGCACGACGACGACCTCATCCCGTTCGGCGCCGACGACCTCAGCCGAGGGCGCATCCTGGACCGCTTCCGCAAGGCGCTGGCCGACACCGGGCTGGCCGTGCCGATGCTGACCACCAACCTGTTCACCCACCCGGTGTTCAAGGACGGCGCGTTCACCGCCAACGACCGCGATGTGCGCCGGTTCGCGCTGCGCAAGACCCTGCGCAACCTGGACCTGGCCGCCGAGCTGGGCGCGGGCGTGTACGTGCTGTGGGGCGGGCGCGAGGGCGCGGAGACCCCGGTGGCCAAGGACGCCAGGGTCGCGCTGGACCGCTACGCGGAGGCGGTGGACCTGCTCTGCGGGTACGTGCGCGAGCAGGGCTACGACATCCGGTTCGCGCTGGAGCCCAAGCCGAACGAGCCGCGCGGGGACATCCTGCTGCCCACCATCGGGCACGCGCTGGCCTTCATCGAGCGGCTGGCACATCCCGAGCTGGTCGGGGTGAACCCGGAGGTCGGGCACGAGCAGATGGCCGGGCTGTCGGTGCCGCACGGGGTGGCCCAGGCGCTGTGGGCCGGCAAGCTGTTCCACATCGACCTCAACGGCCAGACCGGGCCGCGTTACGACCAGGACCTGCGCTTCGGCAACGGCGACGTCAAGGCCGCCTTCCACCTGGTCGACCTGCTGGAACGGGCAGGCTACGACGGTCCCCGGCACTTCGACTTCAAGCCCGCGCGCACCGAGGACGAGCACGGCGTGTGGGCCGCCGCGGCCGCCTGCATGCGCAACTACCTGATCTTCGCCGAGCGGGCGGCGGCCTTCCACGCCGATCCCGAGGTGGCCGCGGCCAAGGAGGCGTCCCGGATCGGCGCGCTGGCCGTGCCCACCCTGCTGCCAGGGGAGGACCTGGCCGGACTGCGGGCCGAGTCCTTTGACCCGGAGTCGGCGGCAGAACGTGGAATGGGGTACGAGCGACTCGATCAGTTGGCACTCGACCACCTGTTCGGGGTGCGCTGAACTCACGATCCGCCACCAAGACCCCCGGGTGGGGTGACCGTCGACCGAGCGACAGGGCATGCTCTTCTCGACGGTGCACACTCCGAAGGGGAGGCGACGATGCGAGGTCGGGCCAACGCGGTGGTAGCCGCCCTGCTGGGTGGGCTCGCGCTGCTGGCCACGCCGACCGCGGCCGCCGCGGCCGAGCCGGTGGCCGTGGTCCGGGTGCTCGCCGGAGAGCAGCCCCCGAGCCCGCCGAAGCCGAGTGGCACCAGCCCGTCCTCGACCAGCACCGCGCCGCCGGTCACACCGGAACAGCAGGCCGACAACGAGCGCCGGGTGACCATCGCGATCATCGCGGTGCTGCTGCTGGCGATCGTCTTCTTCGGGCGGAAATACCGCAAGAAGTGGGGTAAGAGCGCCGGGTGACCCCGCTCTGACCTGGTATTTTACCTAGCCGGAAGAAGAGATAGGCCGGATCGAAACCCCTTCGTCCGCATTGACGTGGTGGAGTGGGCACGTTCCGATGGACGGGACCGGGGTACAGCCAGACCGAAGGGCACGGCTCCGCTCGGCGCAGCGAACCAACCGCCAGGCGGCTCGTTGTCGATCTTTGGATCTTGGCCAAAACGGGTAGTGCAGGATTGGATGCAAATGAGTACCGACACCAAAGTCCAGTGCCGCTCCGCCGTCGAGCGGTACTCGGACGCGCTGGTCGGGCTCTCCCGGAGCATTCACGCCGAACCCGAGCTGGCCTTCGCCGAGCACCGCAGCGCCGACAAGGTCGCCGAGCTGATGGCCCGCGAGGGCTTCAAGGTGGAACGTGGCACCTCGGGCCTGGACACCGCGCTGACCGCCACCTACGGCTCGGGTGAGCTGGTGGTCGGGCTGTGCGCGGAGTACGACGCGCTGCCCGAGGTCGGGCACGCCTGCGGGCACAACATCATCGCCGCCTCCTCGGTCGGCGCCGCGCTCGCCCTGCGCGAGGTCGCCGACCGGCTCGGCACCCCGGCCGAGGAGGCCGGTGGCGGCAAGGTGCTGATGCTGGAGCGCGGGGCCTTCGACGAGGTGTCGATGGCGATGATGGTGCACCCCGCCCCGCACGAGACCTGCGCCTGCTCCTCGCTGGCCATCACCGACCTCGAGGTCGCCTACACCGGCCGTGCCTCGCACGCCGCCGCCGCGCCGCACCTGGGCGTGAACGCCGCGGACGCGCTGACCGTGGCCCAGGTCTCCATCGGTCTGCTGCGCCAGCACCTGGAGCACGGGCAGATGGTGCACGGCATCGTCACTCACGGCGGCGCCGCGCCCAACATCGTGCCCGCGCGCACCGCCGGGCTGTTCTACCTGCGAGCCGAGAACATGGACTCGCTGAGCCACCTGGACGAGCGGATCCGCCGGTGCTTCGAGGCCGGCGCCGTGGCCACCGGCTGCGCGCACGAGATCACCCAGGTGTCCCCGAACTACGCCGAGCTGGCCCCGGACCCGTGGCTGGCCCTGGCGTACCGCGCTGCCGTGACGGAACTGGGCCGGGAGCCGCTGAGCCCCGCCGAGGAGGCGAACCGCCAGACCGGCAGCACCGACATGGGCAACATCACCCACGCGTTGCCCGCCATCCATCCCACGATCGCCATCGACTGTGGCAGTTCGGTGAACCACCAGCCGGAGTTCGCGGCCGCCTGCGCCTCGCCCTCCGCGGACAAGGCGGTGCTGGACGGCGCGCTCGCGCTGGCCTGGACCGCGGTGGCCGCCGCCGCGGATGATGCCCAGCGAGCCCGGCTGCTCGCGGACACCGCAGATCGTGTGAACAGCCGCGTTGCCGTGCCAGCCACGGCAGGAGGTTTTGAGGCGTGACAGTCCTGGATTCCCGACCCGGCCCGCCCTTCGGACCGGAGTCCCGCGGACCCATCGACGTGCTGAGCCCCGGCTCCGGCCGCACCATGTCCACTGTGGAGGATCTTGGCGCGGGACGGGGACCGTCCTGGCTGGACAAGTGGCTGGGCAAGAACCTCGCCCAGGTGGTGGCCTGGCGGCGGCAGATCCACGCCAGCCCTGAGCTGTCCCGCAACGAGCACAACACCACCAAGTTCCTCTTCCGCGAGCTGGCCAACGCCGGCCTGCGGCCCAGGGTGCTGCCCGGCGGCACCGGCCTGATCTGCGAGGTCGGCAGTGGCTCGCGCTGCGTCGCGCTGCGGGCCGACATCGACGCGCTGCCGCTGACCGAGGACACCGGCCTGCCCTTCGCCTCCACCGTGCCCGGCGTCTCGCACGCCTGCGGGCACGACGCGCACACCACCGTGCTGCTGGGCACCGCGCTGGCCCTGGCCAGTGCCGATTCACTGCCCGGCCGGGTCCGGCTGATCTTCCAGCCCGCCGAGGAGGTCATGCCCGGCGGCGCGCTGGACGTGCTGGCCGCCGGTGGCCTCGACGGCGTGGAGCGGATCTTCGGCCTGCACTGCGCGCCGCGGCTGCAGGTGGGCAAGCTGGGCACCCGGATCGGCGCGATCACCTCCGCCAGCGACCTGCTGGAGATCCGGCTGACCTCGCCCGGCGGCCACACCTCCCGCCCGCACCTGACCGCCGACCTGGTGCACGGCCTCGGCACGCTGATCACCCGGCTGCCCGAGCTGCTCACCCGCCGGGTCGACCCGCGTTCGGGCACGGTGCTGGTCTGGGGCGCGGTGCACGCGGGCGACGCGGCCAACGCCATCCCGCAGGACGGTCTGCTGCGCGGCACCCTGCGCACCGGCGACCGGGACACCTGGGCCGAGCTGGAACCGGTGGTCCGCGATCTGGTCGGCGCTCTGCTGGCCCCGCTGGGCATCGGTTTCGACCTGCTGCACCGCCGCGGCGTGCCGCCGGTGGTCAACGACCGGGAGAGCACCCGCCTGCTGCGCACGGCCACCCAGACCGCGCTCGGCGAGGACGCCATCACCGGCACCGAGCAGTCCTCCGGCGGCGAGGACTTCGCCTGGTACCTGGAACACGTGCCCGGCTCCTTCGCCCGCCTGGGCGTCTGGTCCGGCCAGGGCCCGCAGAAGGACCTCCACCAACCCACCTTCGACCTGGACGAGCGCGCGCTCCCCGTCGGCATCCGCATCCTCACCCAAGCCGCCCTCGACTCCCTCCAGTCCTAACCCACCCGTGTTGGCCGATCTCGTACGGTGAGTTGGCCGAACTTGTACGGGGTCTTGGCCGATGTGGGACGGAGTTGTCCACAACCGGGCAGTTATCCACAGCTCGTCGAGTGACGGCTGGCCCGCACCCCGGGTCAGCGTCGATCGTCATGGCATGCCCGCGACCATCCCGCTCCCTGTCCCCTGTACCCGCGCGCAGGCCGTCGCCGCCCTCGGCGAACGCGGCCTGCGCACCGCGCTGAACTCCGGCTGGCTGACCCGGATCTGGCGGAACTTGTTCGTGCCCGTCACCCGTGCACACGACCCTCGGACCAGAGCCAGGGCCGCCTTGCTGCTGGCCGGTCCGGAGGCCGCGCTGAGCGGGCCGACCGCCGCCGAGGTGTACGGGTGGACCCCGTTGACCAGCTCAGCTGTGCACGTCACGGTGCCGTACTCGCGCTGGGCCAAGAACCGGCCGGGGCTGGTCGTGCACCACGACCGGTTCACGCCGGAGGACGTCGTCGTGCTGGACGACCTGCGGGTGCTCGCACCGGAGTACGTGCTCGCCGACTTGCTGTGCGGCCGGGCGCACCGGGCCGGGTTCGCCTGCGCCGATCAGGCGTTCCGATCGCTGCCGCAGGGACTCCAGGAGGAGCTTCGGCGGGAGATCGACACCCGCTTGCGGGCCAGGGACGATCCCCGAGGGGTGCGGCGGGCCCTCCTGCTGCTCGAGCTGGCCACCGGGTTGCCGGAGTCACCCGCGGAGAGCTTGATGCTGCTGACCCTCGTGCTCGACGGCCAGTTCCCGATTCCGGATCTCCAGCACGAGATCCTGGACCTGGACGGCAGGGTGGTGTGCAGGCTGGACTTCGCCTGGACGCGGCACCGGATAGCGCTGGAGTACGACGGGTTCGAGGCGCACGAGAGCCGGGCTGAGCAGGATGCCGATCGAGACGAGCGGATGGCAGGGCGGGGCTGGATCACGGTACGAGCCGGCGCGCGGGACCTCCGGTCGCCGGAGGCGCTGTTCGAGCGGCTCCGGGCGGCCTTCGCGCGCAGGGAACGGCCAACATGACGTCCACAACGGCCAAGACCCGGTACGAGATCGGCCAACTCGCCGTACGAGATCGGCCAACACGCGGGTGGGGTCAGTTGTTGTTGTTGGGGCCTATGCCGTTGCAGGGGCGGGTGCGGAGGTCGTTGACGTAGTCGGCTGGGGCTCCCGCGGCTTCGGCGGCGTCGGCGACCACGCCGACGTAGCGGGCCGAGGGGAGGCCGCCCTCGTAGGCGTCCAGGACGTAGAGCCAGGCCAGGACCGAGCCCTCCAGGGTCTGCACGCGGAGGCGGATTTTCTTGTAGAGGCCCAGTTCGGCGCCTTCCCAGCGGTCCAGGCGGTCCTCGTCGGTGATGACGTCGTAGAGGACCACGAAGACCTGGCTGCCGGGATCCTCGACGATGGTGGAGAGCGCGCCCTCCCAGCCGAGGTCTTCGCCTCCGAAGGTCATTCGCCAGCCGACGAGCCACCCCGTACCGGCCATCGGCGAGTGCGGAGCGCGCTCCGTCATCTGGTCCGGATCCATGTTGGACCCGTAAGCGGCATAGAGCGGCACGGCCCTAGCCTAGCGACCCGCCCGCGCCATCGGGACGCGCCGTGCGCACAGCCTCCGAACTGACCCCGGACGGGTAGCGCGTACGGTTGGACCCGCCGACAACCTGACCGCACCACCCACCACAGGAGGACCCCCGTGACCCGCATCGTGATCATGGGAGGCGGGCCGGCCGGATACGAGGCCGCGCTGGTCGGCGCCCAGCACGGAGCCGACGTCACCCTGGTGGAGAGCGACGGCCTCGGCGGCGCCTGTGTGCTGTACGACTGCGTGCCCTCCAAGACCTTCATCGCCTCCGCGGGCGCCCGCTCCGCCTTCCGCAACGGGCCCGAACTCGGCATCAACACCGGGGACGGTCCCACCGGGATCGAGCTGCCCGTGGTGCACGGTCGGGTCAAGGGGCTCGCGCTGGCGCAGTCCGCGGACATCCGGGCGCGGGTGCAGCGTGAGGGTGTGCGGATCATGAACGGGCACGCCCGGCTGTGTGATGACGCACCCGGTCTGGCCCAGCACCGGGTTGCGGTGCGCGGGGCCGACGGGTCGGTGGAGAAGCTGGCCGCCGATGTGGTGCTGATCGCCACCGGCGCGAACCCGCGGATCCTGCCCGGCGCCCAGCCCGACGGCGAGCGCATCCTGACCTGGCGGCAGATCTACGACCTGCCGCAGCTGCCCGAGCACCTGGTGGTGATCGGCTCGGGGGTCACCGGCGCCGAGTTCGCCTCCGCCTACACCGAGATGGGCGTCAAGGTCACCGTGGTCTCCAGCCGGGACCGCATCCTGCCGCACGAGGACGCCGACGCGGCCGCGGTGCTGGAGGACGTGTTCACCGAGCGGGGCACCGCGCTGTTCAAGCACGCGCGGGCGGACAAGGTCGAGCGGACCGCCGGCGGGGTCAAGGTCTTCCTGGCCGACGGGCGCACCGTGGAGGCCAGCCACGCGCTGATGACCGTGGGCTCGATCCCGAACACCGCCGACATCGGCCTGGACAAGGTCGGCATCGAGGCGGGCCCCGGCGGGTTCGTGCCGGTGGACCGGGTCTCCCGCACCACCGTGCCGGGCATCTACGCCGCCGGTGACTGCACCGGACTGCTGATGCTCGCCTCGGTCGCGGCCATGCAGGGCCGGATCGCGATGTGGCACGCGCTGGGCCAGGGCGTGCAGCCGATCAAGCTCAAAACCGTGGCGGCCAACGTCTTCACCCACCCGGAGATCGCCACCGTGGGCATCAGCCAGCAGTCGATCGACGCCGGCGAGGTGCCCGCGCGCACGATCATGCTGCCGCTGGCCACCAACGCGCGGGCCAAGATGGAGGGCCTGCGCCGCGGCTTCGTGAAGCTGTTCTGCCGCCCGGCCACCGGTGTGGTCATCGGCGGCGTGGTGGTGGCCCCGGTGGCCAGTGAGCTGATCACGCCGATCGCGCTGGCGGTGCAGAACCAGCTCACCGTGGAGCACCTGGCCTACACCTTCTCGGTCTACCCCTCGCTGTCCGGTTCGATCACCGAGGCCGGGCGCAAGCTGATGCGGCACGACGACCTCGACTGAGCGGACTCCAGACACCAGGTCTCGACCTGGTCACCGCGGACAACGAATACCGGCACTCACGCGTGTCCCCTACATCACTCGCTGATGAGGGAGGCACTGCATGCGACACGCGCGAGTGTTGGGGCGGTTCGTCATGAGGGCACGGACCATGGGAGTGCTGGCGGCCGCGGCGCTGTTGACCGGGCTGGCCGCGGGGCCCGCGGTGGCGGGCGCCGAGCCGGTGCTGCACCTGCCGGTGATCTACCTCGGCGCCGGGCACATCTCGCTCAACGTGGTGTGCGCGGACAAGGACTGGCAGCCGGTGCGTTCGACGCTGTTCACCGAGCCGGTGCCACTGACATCCACTCCGGCCGATCCGACCTGGGGCTTCGGCACCGGGAACCTGGCCAAGGGCCTGACCGCCGGGTCCACACACATCGTCAGCTACGGCTGCGGCGCGGTCAGCCGCACCCAGCAGGTGACCGTGCAGCCGCCGCAGACCATCGGCCAGGTGCGGTTGCAGGTCAGTCCGGGCCTGGGCCGGACCGGCGAGCAGGTCAAGGTCGTGCGGACCTGCTACAAGGCCAACAATCCGAACACGGCGCCGGTCTCGGCCGCGCTGGAGCCGATGACGCGCTGGACCGGCACCGCGTACGAGCAGACCTTCGAGACCAAGGTCAGGACGGGCGTCAAACCCGGTCGCTACCAGGTGTCGTTCCGCTGTGGCGGGACCAGCCGTACGGTGTTCTTCACCGTCGAGGCCCCGCCCGGCCAGCAGCCGCCACCGCCGGTGAGTGGCGGGCAGGTGCGGATCAAGCCGGTGGGCGGCGTGGAGACCGGAGGGGGTGGACCGGCGTGAGCAAGGTCGGTGCGGCCGGGTTGGTGCTGGCCGCGATGGTCCTGCTGACCGGCTGCGGTGCGCCCGCGCCGGCCGCGGGACCGCCGCCTGCCGCACCGGCCGGGAGCAGCGCGTCCGCGCCGCCGGAGACCACCGAGGTGGCCGCGCTGGCCAGATCCACGCCCACCAGGGTGCGGGTGCCCAGGATCGGCGCGGACTCCAGCCTGGTGTCGCTGGGCCTGAACAAGGACCAGACCGTGCAGGTGCCGCCGGTCACCCAGCCAATGCAGGCCGGGTGGTACGACGGCGCGCCGACCCCGGGGGAGAAGGGGCCCGCGATCGTGCTCGGCCATGTGGACGGGGCCGGGAAACCGGGCATCTTCTACAAGCTGCGCGATGTCGCCATCGGCGATGAGATCCTGATCGACCGGCAGGACGGGAAAACCGTCCGGTTTGTCGTGCACGAGACCCAGCAGGTCGCGAAGAAGGGTTTTCCGACGGACCGTGTTTACGGCGACACGGACCGTCCGGAACTCCGCCTGATCACCTGTGGCGGGGTATTCGACAAGGGTGCGCGCAGTTATCAGGACAACATCATCGTGTATGCAACCATGGTCGAATAGTCCGCGTAGGACGTTCGATCAACGTCGGGGTTGCCTGGATGCTCGAAGAATGGCCATCTGGTCATAGGTCGCTGACCAGCGCCGATCCAGGCAACCCAGTGGCGGCCCTGGCGTCTTAGGTGGTGTAGGCAGGCGAACTGCCCGCCACTGGGACAAGTCGGGGAATAGGGGTAGTAACAATGGGTATTGGTCGCATTCTTGCCGCCGGTTCCGCACTGGGTGCGACCGGCGTGCTCATCGCGGCGCCGATCGCGTTGGCCGCGGTTCCGAGCATCAGCATGTCCGCCACGGATGTGCGGCCGGGCAGCCGGGTGGAGATCACCACCGAATGCGGGCTCACCTCCAACTTCCGCGAGCCGAGCGCCGCGGTGCTGGAGAACGTGAAGCGGGTCAGCTATGACGGCAAGACCCTGATCGCCAAGTGGTCGGCGAATGTGAAGAAGGACGCGCAGCCCGGTCCGTACGAGGTCTCCTTCGCCTGCCAGGACCAGACCAGCAACACCAAGTTCGCCGTCTCGGCCACCGGGACCGAACCCAGCAAGCCCACCGAGCCGAGCGTCCGGCCCACCACGGCCAAGCCGGTGCCCTCGAGCACCTCGGCCCGGCCGAAGCCGAGCACCACCGCGCCGACCACCTCCACCAGCGCCAAGACCCCCAAGGGCGCGCCGGAGACCGGTGGCGGCGGCACCGCGGACGGTGGCGGCGAGGGCCTGGCCATCGCCGGTGGCGCGGCCGCGCTGGCCGCCGGGGCCGGCTTCGGCGTGTGGGCGCTGCGGCGGCGTCGTGCGTCCGCGCAGGGCTGATCGGCGGGGCGGCCGTGTCTTCGCCGCGGTCCTGTCCGTACTGCTGCTCGCCGGCGGGGCGGTGCTCCTCAGCGGTGGCGCACGGGACCTCTGGGGTCAGGTGTTCGCCGAGGCAGCCCACGATCCCGCTGGCGGCCAGCCGGTCGCGGGCACGCCGGGCAAGCCCATGCGGAAATCCGACCCGGTCTCCATCGAGATCCCCAAGATCGGGGCCAGGTCCTCGCTGAGCAAGCTGGGCCTGAACAAGGACGGCACCGTGCAGGTGCCGCCGGTGAGCCAGCCCATGCAGGCGGGCTGGTACGCCAAGGGTCCGACGCCCGGCGAGCAGGGACCGGCGGTGATCCTCGGGCACATCGACGGGGCGAAGAAGCCGGGCATCTTCTACAAGCTGCGCGAGCTGAAGCCGGGCGACGAGATCCTGGTCAAACGGGCCGACGGCAGCACCGCGAAGTTCGTGGTGCGGCGTTCGGCACAGGTGCCCAAGTCCGACTTCCCGACCGATGAGGTCTACGGCAACACCACCAGCCCGGAACTCCGGTTGATCACCTGCGGCGGCAGTTTCGACCGCGCCGCGGGCAGCTACCGGGACAACACCATCGTCTACGCCACGCTGGTGGCCTGAGACCCGCGCTGAAGCGCCGACCCCCAGCGGCGACTTCACCGCGAAAAGAACGGGGCGTGCCCAAGCGGCACGCCCCGTTCTCGCGTTCGGTCAGACCGGTTGGTCAGTCGGCCTCGACCCAGTCGAAGGTCTTGGTGACCGCCTTCTTCCAGTTGCGGTACTGCTTGTCGCGGTGGGTCTCGTCCATCGCAGGGTCCCACTGCTTGTCATGCGCCCAGTTGGCCCGGATGTCGTCCTCACCGGCCCAGAAGCCGACCGCGAGCCCGGCCGCGTAGGCCGCGCCCAGCGCGGTGGTCTCGTTGACCACCGGCCGGATCACCGGCACACCAAGGATGTCCGCCTGGAACTGCATGAGCAGCTCGTTGACCACCATGCCGCCGTCGACCTTGAGCGAGGTCAGCGGCACGCCGGAGTCGGCGTTCATGGCGTCGATGACCTCGCGGGTCTGGAAGGCGGTGGCCTCCAGCGCGGCGCGGGCCAGGTGGCCCTTGTTCACGAACCGGGTCAGGCCGACGATCGCGCCGCGCGCGTCGCCCCGCCAGTACGGCGCGAACAGGCCGGAGAAGGCGGGCACGAAGTACGCGCCGCCGTTGTCCTCCACACCCTTGGCCAGGGTCTCGATCTCCGCGGCCGAACTGATCAGGCCCAGGTTGTCCCGCAGCCACTGCACCAGCGAGCCGGTGACCGCGATCGAGCCCTCCAGGGCGTAGACCGGGGCGTTCTCGCCGATCTTGTAGCAGACCGTGGTGAGCAGCCCGTTCTCGCTCATCACCTTCTCGTTGCCGGTGTTGAGCAGCACGAAGTTGCCGGTGCCGTAGGTGTTCTTGGCCTCGCCGGGGGACAGGCAGGCCTGGCCGAAGGTGGCCGCCTGCTGGTCGCCGAGGATGCCCGCGATCGGCACTCCGGCCAGCACGCCGCGCTCCCGGACCTTGCCGTACTCCTCGGAGGAGGAGCGGATCTCCGGCAGCATGGAGAGCGGGATCCGCATCTCGCCGCAGATCTCCTCGTCCCAGTTCAGGGTGTCCAGGTCCATCAGCAGGGTGCGGGAGGCATTCGTCGGGTCGGTGTAGTGCAGACCGCCGTCCGGGCCGCCGGTCATGTTCCACAGCACCCAGGTGTCCATGTTGCCGAAGAGCAGTTCGCCCGCCTCGGCCTTGGCCCTGGCGCCCTCGACGTTGTCCAGGATCCAGCGGATCTTGGGGCCGGAGAAGTAGGTGGCCAGCGGCAGGCCGGTGCGGGAGCGGTAGCGCTCCTGACCGCCGCCGAGCGCGGCCAGCGAGTCGCAGATCGCGTCGGTGCGGGTGTCCTGCCAGACGATCGCGTTGTACACCGGCTTGCCGGTGGCCTTGTCCCACACCACCGCGGTCTCGCGCTGGTTGGTGATGCCGACCGCGGCGATCTCGGAGTTCTGGATGTCGGCCTTGGCCAGCGCGCCCCCGCACACCTTGCGGGTGTTCTCCCAGATCTCCTCGGCGTTGTGCTCGACCCAGCCTGCCTTGGGGAAGATCTGCTCGTGTTCGGTCTGGACGACCGAGACCACCCGGCCGGAGTGGTCGAAGACCATGCAACGCGTGGAGGTCGTGCCCTGGTCGATGGCGGCCACATAGCGCTTCTCAGCGGACATGATGCTGCTTGCCTTTCGTGTGGACGTGGATCAGGCCAGTGCGAGGGACAGGAGGCCGGCGAGCACCGCGCCAATGAGCGGACCGACGACAGGAACCCAGGAATAGCCCCAGTTCGCGCCGCCCTTGCCCTTGATCGGCAGCAGCGCGTAGGCGATCCGGGGGCCGAGGTCGCGGGCCGGGTTGATGGCGTAGCCGGTCGGGCCGCCGAGCGAGGCGCCGATACCGACGACCACGAACATCACCGCGGCGTAGCCCAGCGCGGAGTTGCCGAACTGCGGCACCCCTTCGGTGGCGGCCTTGGCGCTGGGGCTCAACAGGATCCACAGCACCAGCACGAAGGTGCCGATGACCTCGGTGACGGTGTTCCAGAGCTTGTTGTCCACGGTCGGGCCGGTGGAGAAGATGCCGAGCGTGCCGCCGGGGTCGTCGTGCGTGTCGAACTGGAGTTTGTAGGCCAGCCAGCAGAGCACCGCGCCGATGAAGGCGCCGAGCAGCTGGGCGCCGAAGTACACCGGCACCAGCGCCCAGTCGAGTTTGCCCGCGGTGGCCAGGCCGAGGGTCACCGCCGGGTTGAGGTGCGCGCCACTCGGGGCCGCGATGCTGGCGCCGGCGAAGACCGCGAAGCCCCAGCCGAAGTTGATCAGCAGCCAGCCGCCACTGTTACCCAGTGAGTTCTTCAGCACGGTGTTGGCCACCACGCCGGCGCCGAGCAGAATCAGCACCGCGGTGCCGATCAGCTCCCAGACGAAGATTGCTCCGCTGGACATGCGCGTCCTCCCTCAGTCCGCTCCATTGCGTCTGAGGTCGGGAACGTAGTCCGAGGCCGATCAACTGTCTACGGTAGAATTCGAAACGGGACAGTTTCGTTATTACTGTCAGTGCACGTGGACACGTGTGGCCCGGTAGCGTAGGCCCCGCGTCCAAGCCGAGCAGGGAGGCGACGTTCAGTGGCCAAGGCCAAGGAGAGCAGCGCGGAGATCGTGCAGGGTCGTTTGGGACCGGCCGAACGGCAGGAAGCCTGGCGCAGACTGGGTTCCGAGCACTTCGACGTGGTGATCATCGGCGGCGGCGTGACCGGCGCGGGCGCGGCCCTGGACGCCGCCACGCGCGGGCTGCGGGTGGCCCTGGTCGAGGCGCGGGACCTGGCCTCTGGCACCTCCAGCCGTTCCAGCAAACTCTTCCACGGCGGCCTGCGTTACCTCGAACAGCTGGAGTTCGGCCTGGTCCGGGAGGCCCTGCGGGAGCGGGAGCTGATGATCACCCGGATCGCCCCGCACCTGGTGAAGCCGGTGAGCTTCCTCTACCCGCTGACCAGGCGGATCTGGGAGCGCCCCTACACCGCGGCCGGGCTGTTCCTCTACGACACCATGGGCGGCTCCAAGTCCGTGCCCGGTCAGAAGCACCTGACCAGGGCCGGTGCGCTGCGGATGGTCCCCGCGCTCAAGCGCAGCGCGCTGATCGGCGGCATCCGCTACTACGACGCGCAGGCCGATGACGCCAGGCACACCATGACGGTGGCCCGCACCGCGGCCCACTACGGCGCGGTGGTGCGCACCTCCACCCAGGTCACCGGCATGCTCCGGGAGGCCGACCGGGTGGCCGGCGTGCATGTGCGCGATGTGGAGACCGGCGCGGAGATCGAGGTCAAGGCGCACGCGGTGATCAACTGCACCGGTGTGTGGACGGATGAGATCCAGCGGCTGGCAGGCACCCGAGGGCGGTTCCGGGTGCGCGCGAGCAAGGGCGTGCACATCGTGGTGCCCAGGGACCGGATCGTGTCCGAGAGCGGCATGATCCTGCGTACCGAGAAGTCCGTGCTGTTCGTCATCCCGTGGCGCAACCACTGGATCGTGGGCACCACCGACACGGACTGGAACCTCGACCTGGCGCACCCGGCGGCCACCAAGAAGGACATCGACTACATCCTCACCCACGTCAACAAGGTCCTGGCCACGCCGCTGACCAATGACGACATCGAGGGTGTGTACGCGGGCCTGCGGCCGCTGCTGTCCGGGGAGAGCGAGGACACCTCCAAGCTCTCCAGGGAACACGCGGTGGCCAGGGTCGCGCCCGGCCTGGTGGCGATCGCCGGTGGCAAGTACACGACCTACCGGGTGATGGCGGCGGACGCGATCGACGCGGCCAGTCCCGACCTGCCCGGCCGGATCATGTCCTCGATCACCGACAAGGTGCCGCTGCTGGGCGCGGACGGGTACCACGCGCTGGTGAACCAGGCCGACCAGCTCGGCGCCAAGCACGGCCTGCACCCCTACCGGGTGCGGCACCTGCTGGACCGCTACGGCTCGCTGGTGCACCAGGTGCTGGCCACCGCCGACGGCAATCCGGAGCTGCTCCGCCCGCTGGCCGGCGCGCCGGACTACCTCCAGGTCGAGATCGTCTACGCGGCCGCCTGCGAGGGCGCGCTGCACCTGGAGGACGCGCTGACCCGGCGCACCCGGATCTCCATCGAGTACCCGCACCGCGGTGTGGAGAGCGCGGAGGCCGCGGCGAAGCTGATGGCCGGGGTGCACGGCTGGGACGACAAGCGGGTAGCGCACGAGATCGAGGTCTACACCGCCAGGGTCGAGGCCGAACGGGACTCGCAGACCCAGCCGGACGACCAGGCCGCCGACGCCCGGCGCTCAGCCGCCCCGGAAGCCCGCCCCGAGGTCATCGAACCAGTCAGCTAACGCCCACAACGGCCAACCCGGCGTACAACAACGGCCAACACTCGGTACAACAACGGCCAACACTCGCGGAGGGGTTTGAACCTCCGCGAGTGTTGGCCGTTCTGGGACGGTGTGTTGGCCGTTGTTGTACGGCACGTTGGCTGTTGTGGGTCAGGGGGTGAGGAGGTCGGTGAGGACCTCTTCGAGGTGCTGGGTGAGGCGGCGGGTGTCGACCGGGGCGATGGTGCTCCAGGCGGCGCCGCCGTCCTGGCTGCGGCGGGTTTGCAGGTAGCGGCCTGCCGGGGTGTCGAAGAAGCCGATCACCCGGTCTGCGCGGCGGCGGCGGGCCCACTGTTCCTTGGCGGCCACGCCGAACTGGCCGAGGTCGCCGGCGTCCTTGGTCATCTCGGTGATGACCTGGGCGTCCTCCGGGCGGATGCCGCGTTCGATCAGTTCCGGGCCCAGTCGGTCCGCGGCGTTGCCCGCGGCCGCGGCGGCGGCGTCCAGGTCGGCGCTGGGCAGGGTGACCGAGCGGCCGGGGCCCGCGGGCAGCGGGCGTAGCACGGCGATGGCCTCGCGGGGCAGGCTCAGGCCGGAGACGGCCTTGACGGTGAGCTGCCCGGAGTCCAGCACGGCCAGCGCGCCCTCCTCCTCGCGCGCGGCGGCCAGTACCCGCACGCTGCGGCCCAGCCACAGCCTGCCGTCCACCTCACGAGCCGGATCGGCGAGCAGGTGCAGCAGCGCGGAGAGTTCGGCGTCCACCGCGACCGGGCGGCCCAGGCCACGGGACTCCAGCGCGTCCCAGGCCGCTCGTTCCAGCCCGGCCCGCTCGGTGTGCGTGCGGCCGGGCGAGGGCACCTTGATCACCAGTGGTGGCTGGCCGAGGCCGAGGTGCTGCCACAGCACGTCGAACTCCAGCGCGGTCAGCGCGAACGGCTCCCGCAGGCCCTGCTCGAACAGGGTCACTCGCCGATCACCGGGGGCGCGTACTGGCGGGCGTCGCCGAAGACATCGTCGTCCTCGACCAGGAAGCTCTGGTGTTCCCCGTCCTCCTCGCGCCGGGCCCGGCCCGCCGGCGCCGCGGCGGCCGAGCGGGCGGCCGGAGCCGGTTCCGGGTCGAGGCCGAGCACGCCGTCCGGGGCGGCACCGCCGCGGCGGGACTCGGCGAGGTGGGTGGCCTCGGCCGCGTCCCAGGCCGGCCGGTGCTGCGGACCGGGGCGGGTGGTCGCGGCCGAGGAGGTGGTGCTCTCGACGCGAGAGTGCGGCAGCCCGCGGGCGGGCGCCGGAGTGGTGCCGGTGCCGGAGGGCGCGGTGGCGCCGGTGCCGGGGCTGGGCGCGGGGGTGGCCGGAGCCGGGGTGACGCCGCTGAGCCGGGTGCCCGGCCCGACCGGAGTGGTGGTGCTGCTGCTGCCGGTGGACACGGGTGCGCCGGGGCGGGGCGGGGCGGGCACCGGTGCGGAGCCGGAACGGCCGCTGACCGGGCTGGGGGCGCTGCGGGCCGGGGGGATCGGGCGGGGCCGGGCCGGGGGTGGCGCGGTGGCGCCGATCGGGCCGCTGCTCTGCGGGCTGCCGTGGCCGGTGTCCAGGTGCAGTTCCGGCGGCTTGCTGAACTGGCCCAGCGTGGACACGTTGGCCGCGGTGGTGGTCTGGTAGACCTCCATCACCTCGAAGGCCCGCTGCTCGGCCGCGCTCTGCGCCGCCTCCTGGATCTCGTAGTCGGTCTGCCCGCCGAAGAGGTGCACCACACCGGTGACCAACGGGTTCGGCTTCTCCGCGCTGACCTCCTTCGGCGCGGGCATGTCGGCGCGGGCCTTGCCCACGTACTCGGCCTGGAGTTCCGCGGACACCCGCATCACCTCGGCGCCCGCCTGCGCGTCCCTGGCCCACTGGGCCAGCGGATGCAGCGCGGCGTCGGCGGCGTCGGCGGCCTTGCCGGTCCAGTCCGCCCTGGAGTTGCCAAGGGCCTGCTTGATGTCGGCGTCGATGTCGGCCAGCGCCGCGGACATGTCCGACCAGCGGGTGATCGAGGCGGCCGAGGCGGCAGGCCCCGGTCCGTTGTGCAGCTGTCCGTACAGCTCCGCGTGCGAGTAGCCCTGCCAGCGGTGGTCACTCATTCCTCGCCCCCCTCACTCAGCAGCCGCTGGTGCGCACCGAGTCGGCGTTCCCGCGCTCGGTGGCGCGGTACTCGTACTCGACTTCCTGGAGTGCCCGGACCGCGGTCTGCAGCTGCTGCTGGTAGCCCTCCAGGGCACTGAGCGCGGCATCGCCGCCGTCCATGGAGCGGTCGTTGAACTTCTGCGCGGCCTCATCGCTCACCGGATCACCGGCCCATGGCCGCATCCGCAGGTCGGTGCGGGCGTGCCCGATCTGCGGGGTCAGCTTGTCCAGCGCCTTCTGGAACGCCTTGCGCATGGTCGGGATGGCGGCCTCTTCGACCCGGACCCGCGATCCGCCGCCGTTGACGGCGTCGAGACCGGACTGCACTGCGTCGCCACTGGCGGAATTGGTGCGCGGCACGGTGTCTCCCCGAACTGGACAATCCTTGCGCGGCCACTGTAGCGACCGACAGTGATCACTTGGGGTGGTCTCCGTAACGATCCCACCTACCGGTGAACTGTCAACGGGCCATCAGGGTGGTCATGGCCGCGGTCGCCACCTCCTGTGCGGATGCGCACATCGCGTCCAGGCTCGGCGGCGCCGCGTTGCCCGCGTCGCCGAACTGGATGTCCAGGAACTGGCCCTGCGCCACGTCCACCTCGACGTTGCAGAAGCGGGTTTGCTCGGCGGTGCGCACGATCACCGCGGGGAATTCCGCCACGGTGGCGGCCTTGACGTCGGCCTGGGCGGTCTCCTCCAGCCAGACCCCGACGCCCTGCACCAGGACCAGGCCGATGCGCACGGTGAGCGCCCTGGTGGAGTCGCGGAAGTCGCACACCTTGGCGTTGCCCATGGTCGGGTAGCGGGTGGCCAGCGGCGGGCGATCCATGCCAAGGGTCCGGCGCTGGCGGGTGGTCAGCAGCGCGCACGGGTCCACCCGATCGAGTTTGATCTCGCGCGGGCGCGGCGGCAGCGAGATCGACGGGGCGGTGATCGCCACCGGTGGCGGGTTGGGCGCGGTGGGCTTCGGCGGCGGGGGCGTGCACGCGGCGATGGCGAGGCAGCCGAGCAGCAGCACAGGGAGCCAGGGCGGTCTCGACATGCTGGGCACGCTAGCCGACCTCAGACCACCAGCGACCAGGCGAGCACATCGTGCAGTTCGCCGTCGACCGTGGTGGCCTGGTGCAGGGTGGCCTCCAGGGTGAAGCCGCACTTCTCCGCGACCCGGCGGGAGGACTCGTTGGCCGCGGCGTGCCGGTAGCCGATCCGGCGCAGGCCCAGGCCGTCGATGCCGAAGCGCACGGCGGTCTGCAGGGCCTGGGTCATCACGCCGCGGCCGCGGTACTCCGGATGCGTCCAGCAGGCCGCGGAACCGATGCCGCGCACCAGGTCCAGGTCCTTGAGGCCGACCTCGGCGAGCAGTTCGCCGGTGGTCGGCTCGGCCACCGCCCAGGAGCAGCGCAGGTCGTCCTGCCACTCCCGCTCACGCAGCGCGATGTAGCGGCCCGCGCTGTCCAGGTCCTCGATCTGGTAGCCGGTGACCCAGCGCAGCAGCTCCGGGTCGACGAAGGCGGCCAGCACCGCGGGCCGGTCGTCCAGCAGCCGGTCCGCCCGCAGCTGCCGCAGGTAGTACGCGCCCGCGTTGATCTCCACCGGCTCCATGCCGCAGAACCTACTTGCGCTTCTTCTTGCGCTTCTTGCTGCCCTGCCCGCCGTTCCAGTCCTCACCCCACAGCGAGCCGTACACCGCGCCGACGCCCATCAGCACGAAGATCCACCACCACCAGCCCAGGAAGATCAGCAGCGGGATCCAGGCCGCGCCGAGCACCACCAGGCTCACCGCGGCGGCCCGCTGGGCGGGTGTGCGCGGATCGGTGGGCACCGCGACCTCGCCGCCGCCCTCGACCTTGGCCACCGCGGCGGTGGCGGGCACGCCGTCGAAGCGCGGGTGCGGTTCGGGCAGGTCGGCGAACAGCTCGCGCAGCTCGCCGCGGGTCATCGAGGCGGCCACCCGGCCCGCCCGCTGGTCGTACTCGGTGAGTTGCAGCCTGCCCACGGCGAAGTGCTCGCCGAGCGCGCTCAGCGCCGCGGACCGTTCGGTGTCGCTGATCCGCAGTTCAGGCTCGTTGTCCGGCACAACCCGATGCTACTTCGGCTTGAACCGCTGCACTCCGGCCACGATCCCGGCCAGCACCAGCACGCCGATGGCGGCCGCGGTCAGCATGGCCAGCGAAGGCGGCAGCCGGTCCACGATGGCCAGGGTGAAACCACCGCCGGCCAACAGGGTCAGCCCGGCCACCGGGATGCCGACCAGCACCGCCAGCACCTTGGCCACGGTGTGCGCGTTGTCGGTGGACGGCGACCGCATCGGCGCCATCCCGATCGGCATCGCCACCTGCTCGGTCAGCGGCTGGTACTGCAGCGGCGCGGGCAGCTCGAAGGTCGGGTGCGGCGCGGGCAGGTCCTCGAAGAGCATGGACAGCTCCCGGCGGGTGCGCGCGGAGACCGCGACGTTGGCCCGCTCGCCGAATTCCTCCGCGGTCAGCCTGCCGACCCGCAGGTGCTCGCCCAGCAACCGCTCGGCCTCGGTCCGCTCGGTGTCCCCGATCCGCAGCTCGACGTGATCCCCATGTGTGCTCACAGGGTCGACGTTAGGGATCGGGGACCGCCGCGCCCTCGGCCTTTTGGCTATCGGTCGCCGACTTTTGGCTAAGGCTGGCTGACGAAGCCGTCGTGCGCCTCGGCCAGCTCCTCCAGGTGGTCCTGCCAGCAGGTGGCCGCCAGGCCGTCGGGGGCGGTCTCCAGGACCACCACCCAGTCCACGTCCTCGGCGTCGTCCTCGCCTGCCAGCATCTCGCGGTGCACGCCGCCGAGGACCCAGCCGTCGGCGCGCAACTCGGCCGCGACGTCCTCCGCCTCCTGGCGGTCGTGCAGGACCAGCAGGAGACTCTGGTTCTCAGTCTGGATTGGACTGTCCACTCTGGTCAGTCTTTCAGCTCGCAGAGCACCGAGCCCTGGGTCACCGTCTCCCCGGCCTTGGCGGACAGGCCGGTGACGACGCCGTCCTTGTGCGCGGTGACGGGGTTCTCCATCTTCATCGCCTCCAGCACCACGAGCAGCTCGCCCGAGCTGACCCGCTGGCCGTCCTCGACCGCGACCTTGACGATGGTGCCCTGCATGGGCGCGGCCACCGCGTCGCCGGAGACCGCGGCCCCGGCCTTGCCACCGGCCCGCTTGCGCGGCTTGGCCTTGGCCGCGGGGGCGCCGCCGCCGATGGCCAGGTCGCCGGGCAGCGAGACCTCCAGCCGCCGGCCGCCGACCTCGACCACCACGGTCTGCCGCGGGGCGTCCTCCTCGGCCTCGGCGCCGGCGCCGAAGGGCGGGATGGTGTTGTCGAACTCGGTCTCGATCCACCGGGTGTGCACGGTGAAGCCGTCCTCGGCGGTGAACGCCGGATCGCGCACCACGGCCTGGTGGAACGGGACCACGGTGGCCATGCCCTCCACCACCAGCTCGTCCAGCGCGCGCCGGGAGCGTTCCAGGGCCTGCTCGCGGGTCTCGCCGGTGACGATCAGCTTGGCCAGCAGCGAGTCGAACTGGCCGCCGATCACGCTGCCGCTCTCCACGCCCGCGTCCACCCGCACACCGGGGCCGGTGGGCGGCAGGAACCGGGTGACCGTGCCGGGGGCTGGCAGGAAGTTGCGGCCTGCGTCCTCGCCGTTGATGCGGAACTCGATCGAGTGGCCGCGGGGTTCGGGGTCGGCGTCGAAGCGCAGCTTCTCCCCGGCGGCGATGCGGAACTGCTCGCGCACCAGGTCGATCCCGGCGGTCTCCTCGCTGACCGGGTGCTCGACCTGCAGCCGGGTGTTGACCTCCAGGAAGGAGATGGTGCCGTCCTGGCCGACCAGGAACTCCACCGTGCCCGCACCGTGGTAGCCGGCCTCGGCGCAGATGGCGCGGGCCGCGGTGTGGATGGTGGCGCGCTGTTCGGTGGACAGGAACGGCGCGGGGGCTTCCTCGACCAGCTTCTGGTGGCGGCGCTGCAGCGAGCAGTCGCGGGTGCCGACCACGATCACGTTGCCGTGCGTGTCCGCCAGCACCTGGGCCTCGACGTGCCGCGGCTTGTCCAGGTAACGCTCCACGAAGCACTCGCCGCGGCCGAAGGCGGTGACCGCCTCGCGCACCGCGCTGTCGAACAGCTCCGGGATCTCTTCTAGGGTGCGGGCCACCTTCAGCCCGCGCCCGCCGCCGCCGAACGCGGCCTTGATCGCCACCGGCAGGCCGTGTTCCTTGGCGAAGGCGATGATCTCCGCCGGCCCGTTGACCGGGTCCTTGGTGCCGGGCACCAGCGGGGCGCCCGCGCGCAGCGCGATGTGCCGGGCGGTCACCTTGTCGCCGAGGTCGCGGATGGCCTGCGGGGTCGGGCCGATCCAGGTCAGGCCCGCGTCCAGCACCGACTGGGCGAACTCGGCGTTCTCGGAGAGGAAGCCGTAGCCGGGGTGCACCGCGTCCGCGCCCGCGCGCTTGGCCACGTCGATCAGCTTGTCCGCGACCAGGTAGGACTCGGCCGCGGTGGTGCCGCCCAGCGCGAAGGCCTCATCGGCCAGGCGCGCGAACGGCGCGTCCCGATCCGGGTCGGCGTAGACCGCGACGCTGGTCAGCCCGGCGTCCCGGCAGGCCCTGATGACTCGGACGGCGATCTCACCGCGGTTGGCGATGAGCACCTTGCGCAGTGGCACGGCACCTCCATGTGCTGGCGACCCCGGAACGACACGTTCATACGAGACGACACGTCATCGAAAAGGGTGGTGTTCGGCGAGTCTAGGGTCCAGGGGTGATGCACTGAGCGAGAGCAACCTCACGTGGTGTGTCCGCGTCGGTGGTATGAGCGCGTTGGGTGAAAGGCGGAGGTGAGCTGCGGTGGCCGAGCAAACGGCCAGGGTGCCACGGGCGGTGAAGGTCGCGATGTGGTTGTCCGCGGTGCTGACGGTCGCGGCGTTGCTGGGTTCGGCGGTGCTGCGGGAAGCGCCAACGGCCTCCGGCGGCGTGTCGGGTTCGGCCCTGCCCAGCACCGAGCTGCGCGCCCCGGCCAGCAGCGCGCCCACCGGGCCCGCGCTGCGCTGCGGCTCCGGTCCGTGCGTCGAGGTGGACAGCGCCACCCTGGACGGGGTGAAGGTGGAGTTGCTCGCTGACTCGGCTGGCGGGTTCAGCCGGGTGCGGTTCAACGAGGGCGGCGACTCCCCGCTCAACGTGCACGAGACGCTGGCCATCTCACTGGGCGGCCGGGTGCAGAAGGGCTCGCTGACCTGCGTGGCCGCCAGCAAGTACCAGGCCTGCCTGGTCACCTTCGCCCAGTCCGACGACGGCTCCAGGATGGGCACGCTGTACGAGAAGCCGCCGGGCAGGCCGTGGGTGCGGGTGGAGGCCTCCTACCCGTCCGACCTGGGTGTGCTGCAGCTGCGGGATGTGAACAACGACGGCATCCCCGAGGTGCTCAGTGTGGAGACCGCCTGCGACGGCAACGGCAACTTCCAGGGCTGCAAGCGGTTCGTGCTCAGGGTGTTCAACCACGACGGCAGCTTCGTCGGCTGCACCGCGGTGGTGAACCGCAAGGAGCTGCTGCCCGGCTGGCCCAATCTGGCGCCGACCAAGCAGCAGCTCCGGGAGTGCTGAGCGGATTCAGACCGTGGCGGGCACCCGCTGCTCGGTCCTGATCTCCTCGGTCGAGTCCACGGCCAGCGGGTCGCCGGTGGCCGGGGCGTTGAACACCTCGTCGTCCAGGGTGCCCTCGCTGCGCGCGACCAGCACCGGCACCACCAGCTGACCGGCCACGTTGGTGGCGGTGCGGATCATGTCCAGGATCGCGTCGATGGCGATGATCAGGCCGACCCCGGCCAGCGGCAGGCCCACCGTGGACAGGGTGAGGGTGAGCATCACGATCGCGCCGGTGAGCCCGGCGGTCGCGGCCGAGCCGAACACCGACACCGCGGCGATGAGCACGTAGTCGGTGAAGGAGAGCTGCACGCCGTAGACCTGGGCCACGAAGATCGCGGCGATGGCCGGGTAGACCGCGGCGCAGCCGTCCATCTTGGTGGTCGCGCCGAAGGGCACCGCGAAGCTGGCGTACTGCTCGGGCACGCCGAGGCGGCGGATGGTGGTCTGCTGGGTCAGCGGCAGGGTGCCGATGGAGGAGCGGGAGACGAAGGCCAGCTGAATCGGCGCCCACGCCTTGGCGAAGAAGCGCACCGGGTTGACCTTGCCGACCAGGGCCAGCAGCAGCGGGTAGACCACGAACAGCACCATCGCGCAGCCCGCGTAGACCGCGATGGCGAAGGTGGCCAGCGGGCGCAGCAGGTCGAAGCCGTACTGCGCGGTGGCCTTGCCGATCAGGCCGAGGGTGCCCAGCGGGGCGAGCCGGATGACCCACCACAGCGCCTTCTGGGTGATCTCCAGCAGGGACCGGCTGAAGTTCACGAACGGCTCGGCCTTGCCGCCGATCTTGTACGCGGCGATGCCGATCACCACGGCCAGGAACACGATCTGCAGCACCCGGCCCTCGGTGAAGGCCAGCATCGGGTTGGTCGGCAGCAGGCCCTTGAGGAAGTCCAGCCAGCCGCCCTGGCTCTTCGGCTTGTAGCCCGGGTCCACCGGCAGGGTGACCCCCTGACCGGGGTTGGTCAGCAGGCCGACGCCGATGCCGACGAGCACCGCGATCAGCGAGGTGATGCCAAACCAGAGCAGTGTCTTGCCTGCCAGCCTGGCCACCGTGCCTGGCCCGCCGTTGACGTTGCGCAGGTTGGCGATGCTCACCACGATCGCGGTGAACACCAGCGGCACCACGGCCAGCGTGAGCAGCTGGACGAAGGTGCTGCCGATGGTGGCCAGCGTGGTGGAAAGCCAGGTCAGATCGTTTGCCCTGGCGAGAACGCCGAGCAGGACGCCGAGCACGAGACCGGTGACGGTCTGCGCCCAGAACGGAAACCTCTTGAGTGCGGACAGCACGAATTCCCCCAGGGAATCATGGGTTGGGATGGTTCAGGACTGAGCGGGGGCGAGGCTCAGGCCGGACAGAGCGAACTCGCCAGACGTCCCAGATCGACGTGGCGGCGCTCAGTGAAGAACCATCGGATGCCCATGACTATGGGTAGAACTGTAAATCCTGTTCACGTCTTCCCCGACCCCCTGACGGGTGAGGACAGTCACGTTGAGCAGGCTATTTAACCCAAAGATCAACTACCGAGACGCCGACCGCGCTGAGTAGCCGGCGGGTCAGTGGCAAGCTGATCCCGATCACGCTGCCGTGGTCGCCGTCGATGCCCTCCACGAACCAGCCGCCCAGCCCGTCCAGGGTGAACCCGCCCGCCACGTGCAGTGGTTCGCCGCTGGCCAGGTAGGCATCCAGTTCGGCCTCGCTCGGCGCGGACCAGCGCACCGTGGTGCTCATGGTCTCCTGCGCGCGGGCCACCACCTGGCCGCCGCTGATCCGGACCACCGCGTGCCCGGTGAGCAGCTCGCCGGTGCGCCCGGCCATCAGCAGCCAGCGCTGCCGGGCGATCTCGGTGGTCGCGGGCTTGCCGACGATCTCCGGGCCGTCCGGGGTGTCCATCAGCAGCATCGAATCGCAGCCGACCACCACCGCCTCGGTCAGTTCGGCGGTCACCGCGGGCAGCACGGCCTCGGCCTTGGCCGCGGCCAGCGCGACCACGACTTCGGCGGGCTTGGGGTCGGGCAGCGCGGCGGCGACCGCGTCCTCGTCAACGCCGGAGACGTGTACCACGGGGTTGATGCCCGCGGTGCGGAGCACGTTGAGCCGGGCGGGGGACTGGGAAGCCAGAACAAAGCGCACGGCCGGGCAGCTTAGTTGCCCGGCCGTGCGCTTCGGGTTGGCTCTACTTCACGACCTCGATGCGATCCAGATCCGGGGCGTAGTTGCCAGGGTTGCTGAACTTCAGCGAGTTCGTCCCGGCCTTGAGCCTGACCACGATCTCGGCCACCCCAGGGGTGCCCCAGCCGCCGGTGGGCGGCAGGTCGAAGTTGATGTTGGCGGCCCCGTTCACGCCGACCGCGAAGGTCCGCGGATCGCCGGAGACGTAGCCCACCCGCACGGTGTAGTCACCGGCCCGCGGCACGGTGATCCCGTTGAGGGTGACCGAGCCGTTGCCCAGGTCGCCGACCTTGCGGCCGCCCGAGCAGCCCGCGCAGTCGGCGAGCTTGGCGCCGCCGGCGAGCACGCTGTCCGTCGCCTCGGCTTCTGCTCCGCTGGGCTGACCGCCCGGGGTGATCTTGAGCAGCCGGGTGCCGTGCGTGGGCACCTCGGCGGTGAAGCCGTGCTGGTAGGTGCCCATCGAGGCGCCCGCCCAGACATCGCGGACCTGGGCCGGGCCGGTGATGCCCAGTTCGGCGAAGACCGCGTCCACCGGGGCCTTGGCCGCGCCCAGGTTGAACAGCGCGACGGTGTGGCTGCCATCGGCGTTCTTGACCGACCAGACCTGCTGGTCCACCCCGGTGCGCACCGGCTTGGCCGGCATGCCGTTCTGGTTGATCGCGAGGACCTCGCGGTTGGTCAGCAGCGATTTGCCGAAGCTGTCCAGCTGGGTGAGGTCGTCGCCGATGTAGAGCGGGGCGTTGGTGATCGACCACAGGGTCATGTAGCTGCGCCGCTCGTCCGGGGTCAGGCCGTCCATCACGCCGTTGCCCACGTTGAGCGTGTCCAGGTCGTTCCACTGGCCGGGCTTGGCGTGCTGGATCCACTGCGGCAGGTCGGCGAACCGGTCGTCCACGGAGTTCTGCCAGGTCACCAGGGTCGGGCAGTAGCACTCGACGTCGGTGTTGATCCGCCAGCCGGTGGCGTGCTCCTTCCAGAAGTCGATGGCCTTGATGTCGATGGACCAGGAAATCTCAAGGATGATCTTGCGGCCGGTCTTGTCCAGGCCCTTGCGCCAGGCCGCTACGTCCGGGCGGTTGTCGTAGTTGGGGCCTTCCTTCCACGAGCCGGGGCCGACGCCGTCCAGCTTGAAGAAGTCGACCTGCCAGTCACCGAACATCCGGGTGATCGAGTCGATGTACTTCTGCGCGCAGGGCTGGTCGAAGTCGATCTTGTAGGCGTTGTCCCAGCCGTTGGTGGTGCGCCAGTCCGGGTAGACGATGTCGTTGCCGGTGCAGCCGGGCGCGCCCTGGATGGGGAAGTTCTTGCGGTTGGCCTGGTCCAGGCCGAAAGCCTCTTTCTGCAGGCCAACGGGCTGGTAGATGCCGAACTTCAGGCCCTTGCGGTGCAGCTGCTCGGAGAGCCACTTGATGCCGCGCGGGAACTTCTCCGCGTCGGCCTTGGGGCGGCCGTACTCGTCGAACTGCGGCACCCAGCCCCAGGTGTGCCACCAGCCCGCGTCGATGTTGATGTAGTTGTAGCCGTACTGCTTGAGGTCGCGGGCCATGACCTCGGCCTGTTTGAGCACGTTGGCCTCGGTGAGGAAGCTGGCGCGCCCCTTCGGGTTCACCCCCGGGTAGGAGGTGGTCTGCAGGCTCCAGCTGCTCCAGCCCAGATACGGCCGCACCGCGGGCGCGGCCTGGGCGTCGGCGGACTGGTTTTCCTGCTGGACCACCGGCGCCTGGGCAGCGGGTGCGGCCTGCGCGGCGGCGCCCAGCCCGCTGGCCACAAGGCCGAGCGCGAGCAGGATTCGGGGTAAGGACCGCATCGTTGCTGACCCTTCACTGGCGGGGACCGGGTTTTGTTTCCTTGGGAAGGAAAATTAGCATCGTGGTGTGCACTACAACAGCCCCCAGCCCACGCCGGCCGGTGCGCTGGTCTTCACCACGGTCCTGACCAGGGGTCCGCTGTCCAGGGTGGAGATCGGCGAGCTGACCGGGCTGTCCTCGGCCACGGTCACCAAGGCCACCCGGCCGTTCCTGGACAACGGCTACCTGGTGGAGGGACGGGCCGAGGATCCCTCGGGCCGGGGCAGACCGCGCAGCCCACTGGCCATCCGCGCGGACCGCGAGTTCTTCCTGGGCGTCAAGGTCACCGCGGCCGAACTGATCGCGGTGGTCACCGACCTGCGCGCGGGCGTCCGCGCCACCACCCGCCGCCCCCTGCCCGGGTGCACCCCCGAGGCCGTGGTCCCCGCCATCGCCACCCTGGTCGAGGAGTTGCTGACCGAACCCGGCCGCAGACCCCGGGTCCGCACCCTGGGCGTGGCCGTCTCCGGCGACATCGACCGAGCCACCGGCGTGGTCCGCTCCTCCCCCTTCCTGGGCTGGACCCAGGTGGACCTGGCCGCCCAGTTGCACGCGGCCACCGGCCTGTCAGTACTGGTGGAGAACGACGTCAAGGCCCTCACCGCCGCCGAACGCTGGTTCGGCAGTGGCCTGGGCGCCAGCTCCTTCGCCCTGGTCACCCTGGGCACCGGCGTCGGCTGCGGCCTGGTGGTCAACGGTTCGCTGGTGGCCGGCGCGCACGGCGTGGCAGGCGAACTGGGCCACGTGCCGGTGGTCCCGGACGGCCCGCGCTGCCCCTGCGGCCGGACCGGCTGCGTGGAAGCGGTGGCGGCAGAGCGCGCCATCGTGGCCCGCGCCCGCGAGGTCACCGGCACCGACCTGTCCCTGACCGAAGCGGTAGCCGCCGCCCGCTCCGGCGACGAGCCACTCCGCGAGGTCTTCGCCGAAGCAGGCCACGCCATCGGCCTGGGCCTGGCCGCCCTGGCCAACCTGGTCGGCCCGGAACGCATCGTGGTCTCCGGCGAAGGCCTGGCCGCCTACGACCTGATCGGCGAACGCCTCCGCGAAACCTTCACCGCCCACGCCTTCGGCGCCGCAGCCCGCTGCACCCTGGAACTACGCCCCCTCTCCTTCGAGGACTGGGCCCGAGGCGCCGCCGTAGTAGGCATCGAGGCCCTCCTCAGCCCCACCTGACCCAACCCCACCGGCGTGTTGGCCGTTGTCGTACACCGAGTTGGCCGTTATGGACACCGAGTTGGCCGTTATAGACGCCGAGTTGGCCGTTATAGACGCCGAGTTGGCCGTTATAGACGCCGAGTTGGCCGTTGTCGTACGGCACGTTGGCCGTTGTTGTACGCCGTAGGCACTGCGGTCGGGCGAAGCCCGGGACAGGCGGCCGGGGTGGCTTTTCGAAAACTTCCCCGAGCGGTTCCCCATCCCCGTCAGCCTGGAGAGGACACACCGCATCCCGGGCAGCGGCACTGCAACACAATCCGCCGCCCGGCGAACCCAACGTGACCGGGCCGCTGCCCGGGATGTGGTTTGGTATCGGAGGGCTGACGGGGATGGGGAACCGCACACGAGCACTGCTCTTCGCCCTTGACTTTGTTCTTCCCCCCATCCTTTGATTCCTGCCCGTCCGGCGAGGACGATCTTGATCTTGATTTTGGTTTAGATCAAAACCCGAAGATCAAAAAGGGATGGCCTCGCCGGCCGGGCAGACCACCGGAGGGGTGGGGCAGATCAACACCCGGGCGAGCAGGTTGCGGGGCGGGGTCTGTGCTGCCGACTCAAGACCCAGCGTGGCTCCGAGGGCTCGCGTGTTCTCCGCACGGCCTTCCGCCAGCCAACCACACCTCACCGAGCGGCCCCCGTTGCGGCTCCGAGGGCAGGTGGAGGCAGGTTGCAGGGGCCGCTCGGCGAGGTGTGGTCTGCATGCTCCAGGCCGTACGGAGAACACGCGAGGGCCCTCGTCGTGGGGGTTTCACCCCTCCGCCCCGTCCCGCCCCGTCCCACAACGGCCAACGTGGCGTACGAGTTGGGCCAACTCAGCGTCCATAACGGCCAACTCGGCGTCCATAACGGCCAACACTCGGGAAAGGGGAAGGCGGGGCAGCCCCTGGGGGAGGGGTGCCCCGCCTTGGGATTCGTGTGGAGTGTCAGCGCCGCACGAAGTCTCCGTTGCTGTGCTCGGCCGGGTCGAGTTGCGGGAGGTGGCCGGGCAGGTCAGGGGTCAGGGTGTCGGGGGCTGCTGGGGGCACCGTGGCCGCGCCGCCCACGATGGGGAGGGTGACGAAGGAGCGGGCCAGGTCGATGGTGACCGTGGGGCGGTTGGCGGGGGCCACGATGCGGCCCGAGTCGGTGCCCGCGATGATCACCGCGAGGCGGTGGCCCGCGGGGATCACGTGGTCGGTGCTGGCCAGGCGGAAGGTCATGGTGCGGGCCTGGCCGGGCACGATGGGGGTCTGGCTGGTCAGGGACTCCGAGTTGGCCAGGTCGGCCCAGCCTCGGGAGAAGACCTCCAGGCCGACGTTCGCGGTGGTGGTCGCGGTGTTCTTGTAGCAACCGTTGTCGGCGGCGGTGGCGTCGCCCCAGCAGGACTCGGTGGCCAGGGTGCTGATGCCCTCGCCGGAACCCGTGTAGTTGCGGATGGTGGACGGGCCGTAGTGCACCAGGACCGCGCTCAGGTGTGCGGTGCTGGTGTTCGGGGTGACGCGCACGGTCACCGAGCCGGTGCCGGAGATGCGCAGGTCCTTGGCCAGTGGGCCGGTGCTGAACAGCGTCCTGGCGGTGGAGGCCGCGTTGGGGTTGGCGGCCCAGTTCGCCGAGCCCTGGCCCGCGGTGTCGGTGAACTTCTCGGTGCTGCCGGGGGTGGCCTGGGTGGTGCCCAGCTGGCCGAGGCCGGCGGTCTGGCCCTTGCGGATGCGCAGGTTCACCTTCTCGGTACTGGCCAGCGGCCAGGTCGGCTCGTTCACCCAGGTGTCGGGGGCGCGTTCGATGGTGGCCCTCGGCTCGTTCTCGATGCCGTTGTTCACGCCCAGCAGCCAGCGGTCGAACCAGCGGTGCAGGGTGTCCACCCACACCGAGCGGCGGAAGTCGAACGGGTCCACGTGCCCGGCCTGGGTCAGCCAGATCTTGCGGGTCACCCCGGCCGCGCCGAGCTTGTCCCACCACTGCCCGTAGTGCAGCGCCTTGACGTTGAGATCGCCCTGGCCGTGCACGACGAACACGCTGGCCTTGACCTTGCTCGCGTTCGGCAGGTAGTCCCGCTCGGCCCAGAAGGCGTTGTAGTCGCCGTTGTTCACCGCGCCGTTGGTGAGCTTGGTCTTCTGCGCGCCGCAGTCCGGGCGGCCGCCCTTCTCCACCGTGTTGGCCAGGCCGACCGGGTTGAAGCCGAAGGACACGCCGTCGCTGCGGTAGTAGTCGTACCAGGAGCTGATCGCGCCGATCGGCACGATCGTCTTCAGGCCGGGCACGCCGGTGGCGGCCACCCCGTTGGCGATGGTGCCGTCATAGGACTTGCCGATCATGCCGGTGGCGCCGGTGCTCCAGGACGAGGACGCCTTGACGTTGCCCGCCTTGGTGGTGAACCCGTCCGCGTTGCCGTTGAGCCAGTCGATGACCACCTTGGCCGAGGCCACGTCCGACTTGCCGCCGATATCGCTGCAACCCTCCGACCGGGTGGTCCCGGCCAGGTCCACCAGCACCACCGCGTAGCCGCGCGGCACGAAGTAGTTGTCGTAGAACAGCGGGAAGCCCTGCGGCCGCTGCTGGCCGTCGTAGGTTTTCTTCTCGCTCTCGTTGCCCCGGCCCAGGTTGTCGTAGTACGGGCTCGCGTCCATGATCACCGGGACCTTCTTGCCCTGCTGGGCGGCTTCCGAAGGCCGGACGATGTCCGCGGCGACCCGGTCGATCACGTTGTCCCCGTCCAGGTCGAACCCGGTGGGCACGTACACGGTCTCGCGGATCGCGTTCGGGTAGGAGTAGACGGGGTCACTGGCCCGCGGCTGGAGCGCCTGCCCGGGTGCGGCGCTGGCCATGGGTACGAGGGTCAGCGCGCCGATGCTGCTGGCCACGGTGGCCAGCAGCGCGGTCAGCGCGCGCACGGGTCGGCGGTGGGTCACGAACACCTCCTGTGATCTGGCTTGGACGCTAGGCCCACTCCTTTTCTGTTGCCAGGTCCGACTGTCCGGACTATTGGGCGTGCCCTCGGCCTTGCTCGACTGTGCTACCTTTTGCTCAGATGAGCAAAAAGACCTTCACCGAGACCGCGCGGCGGGCACAGATCGTGGCCGCCGCGATCGAGACGCTGGCCGAGCTGGGCCATGCGCGGACCTCGTTCGCCCGGATCGCCAAGCGGGCCGGGCTGAGCAGCACCGGGTTGATCAGCTACCACTTCGCGGGCAAGGAGGAACTGATCACCGAGGTGGCGGCCACCGTGCTGGCGGAGTTCCGGGAGCACGTGCTGCCCAGGATGGCCGGGCTGGACTCGGCCGGTGCACAGCTGCGCGCGTTCCTGCTGGCCAACTTCGACTTCATGGCCGCGCACCGGCCGAAGTTGCTGGCCCTGCTGGAGATCGGCCCTGCCCTGCGGCCTGCCGCAGGGGATCCGGGCCTGCTGGAACGCGATCTGGCCGGGCTGGCGGAGTTGCTGCGCGAGGGTCAGCGGCGCGGGGAGTTCCGCGAGTTCGACCCGAAGGTGCTGGCGCTGGCGATCCGCTCCGTGCGGGACGGGGTGTTGCGCAGGCTGGCGGCCGAGCCGGAACTGGACCTGGCGGCCTGCGCGGTGGAGGTGGTGCGGATGTTCGAGTTGGCCACGTGTGAACCGGGGGAGACATGGGCGGGAGAACAGCGGGACTAGCGCTGGCGGCATTGCTGCTGGCCGGCTGCACGAGCGCGCCGCCGGCGGCGGTGGACGGGCTGGTGCGGATCGACACGGGTGAGCTGCGCGGCACGGTGGCGGCGAATCACCTGAGCTACCAAGGGATTCCGTACGCCGCGCCGCCGGTGGGCGCGGATCGCTGGCAGCCGCCGAAACCGGCCGCGGCCTGGACCGGCGTGCGGGCGGCGGACAAGCCCGGCAACGCGTGTCCGCAGGAGGGCACCGAGTACGCGAAAACCAGCAGCACCACCGAGGATTGCCTGTACCTCAACGTGACCACGCCAAAACCGGGTGGGCGCAAGCCGGTGCTGGTGTGGATCCACGGGGACGGGGTGGTCGGCTCCGGGGCGTTGTTCGACGGGGTTCCGCTGGCCACCACCGGAGACGCGGTGGTGGTGACCATCAACTACCGGCTCGGCGTGTTCGGCGGGTTCGGGTATCCGGGACTGGCCGGGTCGGGCACATTCGGGCTGGCCGACCAGCAGGCCGCGCTGCGCTGGGTCCAGCGCAATATCGGCGCGTTCGGCGGGGATCCGGGCAATGTCACCGTGATCGGCTCCTCCTACGGGGCCTCCTCGATCAGCGCGCACCTGGTTTCGCCTGGGGGACAAGGGCTGTTCCAGCGGGCGTCCGTCCACAGTGGAGAGGCGTTGATGCCGCTGCCCGCGGGCGCGGTGACGCCGGGGATCCCGGCGGTGGACTGGTTCATCTGGCGGTCGCTGGCCGAGACCGAGCAGCTGGGCGCGGCCATGGCGCCGGAGCTGGGCTGCGCGGACCTGGACTGCCTGCGGAAACTCCCGGTGGACAAGCTGTTCCCGCTGATGCGGCTGTTCCAGAGCTACGCCTACGGCGGCGAGGTGCTGCCGGAGTTGCCGCCGAAGGCGTTGCGGGAAGGGCGATCCCAGGCGGTGTCGATGATGACCGGGATGACCAGGGACGAGCACCGGACCTTCGTCGGGCTGTTCCGGGACAAGCTGACCGCGCAGGAGTACCCGCGGCTGGTGGCCGAAGCATTCGGCGGGCGAGCGGCGGCGATCCTGCGTGAGTACCCGCTGAGCAAATTCGACTCACCGGCGCTGGCCTGGGCCACTGTGCTGACCGACGGGCTCTGGGCCACCGCGACCTTCGAGCAGGCGGAACTGGCCGCTCACAAGGGAAAGACCTTCGCCTACTCCTTCGCCGACCGGGACGCGCCGGTGTACCTGCCGTTCCCGGACACTGTGCCGCCGGGGGCTTTCCACGCCGCGGACACGCCGTACCTGTTCCCGGACAAGGGTTTTCTGGACAAGGCCGGGCCGGGGCAGCGCGAGCTGTCCGAGCGGATGCTGAAGTACTGGGCCAATTTCGCCCGCACCGGCGATCCGAACGGGCCAGGATTGCCGCGCTGGGCGGAGTTCGGCGGCGAGAAATACGTGCAGGCGCTGGCGCCCGGCGAGGGCACCCGTCAGGTCGACTTCGCGGCCCAGCACCGGCTGGAGTTCTGGCGGAACCCGCGCTGAGTCAGCGCGGCAGCCCCGAGGCACGCCAGGCGCCGGGGCCGGGCCGCAGCTCTGGGCGGTGCAGGCGGGCGCGATCACCCCAGGCCGAGCGGGGCTCCGGCTCCGGCTCGGCCCGCGGTGCGCTGGCCAGTCCGGCCACCACCGCGGTCAGCGCGGCCAGTTCGAGGTCGTCCGGGGCGCCCCGGACGACCCTGAGCAGGGGACGGTCGCTCATGGCTTCAACTCCCGCAGCTTGTCCAGCGTCTTGAGCACCAGGTCCTGGTCGCCGACCGCGGCGACCAGGAGCAGGAAACCGGTTCTCACAGCGGGATGTTCCCATGCTTCTTCGGCGGCAGGGTTTCCCTTTTGTCTTTCAGCAAATTCAGCGCGCGGGCCACATAACCCCGGGTATAGGAGGGCGGGATCACCGAGTCCACGTAACCGCGTTCGGCGGCCACGTACGGGTTGCACAGGGCGTCCTCGTACTCCTGCTGGAGCTTGGCGCGCAACGCGTCCACGTCCTCGCCGCGCTCGGCCGCCTGGGCCAGTGTCTTGCGGTGCACGATGTTGGCCGCGCCCTGCGCGCCCATCACCGCGATCTGCGCGGTGGGCCAGGCCAGGTTCACATCGGCGCCCAGGTGCTTGGAGCCCATCACGTCGTAGGCGCCGCCGTAGGCCTTGCGGGTGATCACGGTGACCAGCGGCACGGTGGCCTCGGCGTAGGCGTAGATCAGCTTCGCGCCGCGCCGGATGATGCCGTTCCACTCCTGGTCGGTGCCCGGCAGGAAGCCCGGCACGTCCACGAAGGTCAGCACCGGCACGTTGAACGCGTCGCAGGTGCGCACGAACCGGGCCGCCTTCTCACTGGCGTCGATGTCCAGGCAGCCGGCGAACTGGGTGGGCTGGTTGGCCACCACACCCACGCTGCGCCCGTCCACCCGGCCGAAGCCGATCAGGATGTTCGGCGCGAACAACGGCTGCACCTCAAGGAATTCGCCGTCGTCGAGGACCCGGGTGAGCACCTCGTGCATGTCGTAGGGCTGGTTCGCCGAGTCCGGGATCAGCGTGTCCAGCTCGCGGTCCTCCTCGGTGAGCGAGTCGGCGATGGAGGACTCGGTCAGCGCCGGGCCCGGGTAGGCGGGCGGCTCGGAGAGGTTGTTCGCGGGCAGGTAGGACAGCAGCGACTTGACGTAGGAGATCGCGTCTTCCTCGTCCGAGCCGAGGTAGTGCGCGTTGCCGGACTTGGTGTTGTGCGTGCGCCCGCCGCCCAGCTCCTCGAAGCCGACCTCCTCGCCGGTGACGGTCTTGATCACGTCCGGGCCGGTGATGAACATGTGCGAGGTCTTGTCCACCATCACGGTGAAATCGGTCAGCGCGGGGGAGTACACGTGCCCGCCCGCGGCCGCGCCCATGATCAGCGAGATCTGCGGGATGACTCCGGAGGCCAGTGTGTTGCGCCGGAAGATCTCGCCGTAGAGGCCGAGGGAGACCACGCCCTCCTGGATCCGCGCGCCACCGCCCTCGTTGATGCCCACCAGCGGGCGCCCGGTCTTGAGCGCCAGGTCCATCACCTTGACGATCTTCTCGCCGTAGACCTCGCCCAGCGAGCCGCCGAAGACGGTCACGTCCTGGCTGAACACGCAGATCGGCCGCCCGTCCACGGTGCCGTAGCCGGTGACCACGCCATCGCCGTAGGGCCGGTTGTGCTCCTGGCCGAAGTTGGTGGAGCGGTGCCGGGACAGCTCGTCCAGCTCCACGAACGAACCGGGGTCGACCAGCAGGTCGATCCGCTCGCGGGCGGTCATCTTGCCCTTGGCGTGCTGGCGTTCCACCGCCCGCGCCGATCCGGCGTGCACCGCCTCGTCGTTACGGCGGTACAGGTCGGCCAGCTTGCCTGCCGTGGTGTGGATATCCGGTTCGGCCGGGGCGGACTCCAGCGGCTGCCCCATCGGCGCGGTGGCACTGCTCATGACCAGGCAGCGTAACCAGCATCACGGCGGAAGCTACCGGCCCGTAGCCCATGTCACGTCGACGTCACCCCTTGACCTCCACCGCGCTGGAGGTCACACCGTGGACCCATGCGTGATGACCTGGACAAACTCCTCGCCAGCCTGGAAGTTCTGGCCGGCACCGGGGCCGAGCGGCGCGGCTACCTGGCCAACCACGGCCCGATGGCGGCCGAGGCACTGGTGGCACTGGGCCAGTCCGCGGCCGCCCCGGACTGGACCCTGCGGTACCGGCCGATCCTGGAACCCGAACCCGCCGAACGGTTCCGGCTGGACCCAGCGGACTGGCCCGAGCACCTCGGCGAGATCGACCGGCTCGGCGACTGGACCGGCCTGTTCCGCCGTGAACTCGGCGAGCGGCCCTGGCCAGAGGTGCTGCGCGCCTGGTGGCCGCGGCTGCTGCCCGGACTGGCCGCCAGCGCCACGCACGGCGTGATCCGCACCGCGCACGGCGTGCGCGCGCTGGCGCTGGCCGGGGCGGACCCGGACCCGCTGCTGGTGGACGAGCTGGCCAAGGGCCTGGGTTTCTGGGCCGCCCGCTACCAGGAACTGCCCGGCTCGCCCGCGCTGCGCGGCCCGGACCCGCTGGGGATGGCCCTGACCCGGCTGCCCCGGCTCACCCCGGACAAGATCGGGCTGGGCGGCGGGATCAGCGGCGATCTGGCCCACCTGGACGAGTTGCCCGGGTTCGCCGAGGGCCTGGCCGGCTACGGCGCCCCGGCCGACCCTGCGGCTGTGCTGGACGAGCTGATCAGCGCGGCGGCCAGGGTGTTCCTGGCCAGGCCGGAGGCGCCGATCGAGTTCTGCCACGCGGTCACCGCGCCCGCCGCGGTCCGGCTGGTGCTGCCACACCTGCCAGCGGAGTTCGCCGCGCCGGCGGTGGCCGCGTCCTGGCAGGTGGTCGGCGGGATCGTGGCCGCGTTCTCCCCGGACCGGCTCGACGGCCTGGACGTCGTTCCTGCCGAGCCGCCAGCCGCCGAGGAGCTGGTGGCGCGGGCGGTGGCCTCCGGCGACGCGCACGTGATCAAGCTGACCGAGGCCGCGTTCCGGGAGCACGCGCGCACCGGCGACGCCGCGCTGCTGCACGCCGCCTACGCCATGGCGGACCGCTGGCCCTAGGCCCGGCCGTAGATCACCGTCCAGTAGTAGTGGCATTCGCCGCCCACGGCCCGGCTGATGCCCACCGAGCGCACCTCGCAGCGCAGCGCGGGCGAGCCGTCGTCGGCGACCGTGGCCGCCATGTCCTTGGCGCTCTCCCGGTAGGCGGCCACGTAGGCGCCCGCGGTCTGCTGGTAGCCCGCCGCCCGCGCGCGGTCGTCCACCGAGGTGCCGTCCGGGCTGGACATGCCGATGTAGCTGTTCTTCATCATGTCCGCGCTGTGCTGCCTGGCCGCGGTGTTCAGCCGAGGGTCCTGGCGCAGCGGCGGGCAGCCCGCGGCCGAGCGGCGGTCGTTGATCAGCACGGTGAGCGCCTCGCCGGGACCGGCCGGGGCGGTGCTCGGTGGCGCGCTGCTCGGTCGCGGGCGGGTGGTCGAGGTCGGCGGCGTAGAGCTGCTCGGCGGTGGCGGGGTGGTCGTGGCCGGTTCGGTGGTGGTGGTCGAGCTGCTGGTGGCCGGTGGTGGCGCGGCCTGCGGCGGGTCGACCGGGTGCGGCAGCAGGTAGTAGCCCACGGCCAGCGCGGCGGCCAGCGCGACCGGCACGGAAGCCTTGAACACCAGGGAGTTCCCGGCGTTCACCGGCAGCAGCGCCGGGTGGTCGGCGGCCACCGAGGCGCCCGCGAACAGCACGCCCAGCACGGTCAGCGGCGTGGTCAGGCGACCGGCCAGGTCCCGGCACTGCGGGCAGCGGCGCAGGTGCCGGTCCACGCTCATCCGCTGCGGCAGTGACAGCGATTGCGGCCGGCCGGGGACCAGCTCGGCCAGCCGGGGGCAGCGGCGTGGGTTGCGCGCCACCAGCAGCATCCGCACCGCGTTGCCCAGCGCGGAGCGGGCCCGGTGCGCGAGCACCGCGGCGTGGTTGGCCCGCACGTCCAGGGCCTGGGCCAGCTCCGGACCGGACAGGCCCTCGCGCACGGTCAGCTCCAGCACCGCGAGCTGCCGCGGCTCCAGGCTGGCCGCGGCGTCCCAGACCAGCCGGGCCGCCTCGTGCGCGGCGGCGGCCTCGGCCGGGGACGCCTCGCCGTCGACGAGTTCGGGTAGTTCGGGCAGCAGCGCGGGACCCGGCCTGCGCAGGTGATCCAGCGCGGCCCGGTGCGCGATGCTGACCAGCCAGGGCCGGAACCGTTCGGGTTCGCGCAGGTCAGCAAGGTTACGCAGGGCGTTGACGAAGGCTTCCTGACTGATGTCCTCGGCCAGGTGCGGATCGCGGACCATCCGGCGGACAAAACCGGCGACCGCGGGCCAGTGCCGGGCGTAGAGGGTCGCGAACGATTGCGACGAACCGGCCGCCGCGGCGCGGACCAGATCCGCGTCAGTGGGTTCCTGGGTCTGCACGAGCGGGGCCTCCGGACGCGAGTGCCGAACCTTTCCCGGACTTTTTCGACTCAGACCGTAATCCCTCCGGGCGAGTTTCCGTCCTCCAGACGAGTGGCTGGGCCCGCACCCCTGCTCGGGCCCAGCCACTACCCGTGTCCGGCACCCCGGAAAGGACCCCCTGACAAGTGACCGCACTCGAGAGGAGCAGACGATGGCGGCGGAACCGGACGATCATCGCCGTGCTGGCCGCGGCGACGGTGGGAGTGGGTGTGGCGGCATGGCTGACCACGCCGGAGCGGCAGCCGCTGCCAGTGGCGGCATCGGCGACACTGCCGCCAGGGATCGTCGACCCCGGTTCCGGCGTGGGTGGCCCTGCCCCGTCCGCCTCCGCCGACCCGAGTGAGACCAGCGCGATCACCAGCAGCACCGGCCCGACCAGCCTGACCAGCGCGAAACCCAGCCCGACCAGCGTCAGCCCGTCGAGCAGCCCGAAGCCCAGCCCCAAGCCGAAGCCGAGCAGCCCGGCGCCCAGCCGCACCCCGAACCCGCCGTCCGGGGACGCGGCCGAGCAGTCCGTGCGCGAGCTGGTCGACGCCGAACGCGGCAAGGCCGGCTGCGCCGCGCTGCGCTGGGACGACCGGCTGGCCAGGGCCGCGGCCAAGCACAGCGCGGACATGGCGAACCAGGACTACTTCTCGCACACCTCCCAGGACGGGCGATCCCCGTCCGACCGGGTCAAGGCCGAGGGTTATCAGGGTGGCGCGGGCGAGAACATCGCCGCAGGCCAGAACACTCCCGAATCGGTCATGAAGACCTGGATGAACAGCCCTGGGCACCGGGCCAACATCCTCAACTGCGACTACAAGTCGCTCGGGGTCGGCCTGCACCGCGGCGGCAGCTACCGCTTCTACTGGACGCAGAACTTCGGCCTGGCCTGACGGGCTGCTCACCCGGGTTTTCGTACACTGGTCCGGTGCGTGATTGGGACGATCAGGCGCCCGCGGAACGGCCCCCGCTGGACGCCGAGGGGCTGCGCGAGAAGCTCGTGCGGCCGGGTGGGCCGTACGCGGCGCTGGAGGTCGTCTCCTGCACCGGATCCACCAACTCCGACCTGGTCGCCGCCGCGCAGTCCGGCGCGGCGGACCGGACGGTGCTGATCGCCGAGACCCAGACCGCGGGCCGTGGCCGCAACCACGACCGGCAGTGGTTCTCCCCGCCGAGGGCCGGGCTGTACCTGAGCGTGCTGCTGCGCCCCGGCGGGGTGCCGTTCCCGCGGCTGGGCTGGCTGGTGATGCTGGCCGGGGTCGCGGTGGTCAACGCGGTCGGCGAGCTGTGCGAGGTGCAGGCCCGGCTGAAGTGGCCGAACGACCTGCTGGTCGGCCCGGACCTGGCCAAATGCGGCGGCATCCTGGCCGAGGTGGTCGCCGGTCAGCCCGAACCCGCGGTGGTGCTGGGCATCGGCGTCAACGTGCACCACACCAGGGACGAGCTGCCGGTGGGACCCGGCGGGCTGCGGCCGACCTCGCTCGCGCTGCAGCAGGCCGCCTGCCTGGACCGCCAGCTCATCGCGGTCCGGCTGCTGGCAGAACTGGCCAGGGCCGAGGCGCACTGGCGGGAGGCCGAGGGCGATCCCGGCCGGTGCGGGCTGGTCGGGGACTACCGCTCGGCCTGCTCGACCCTGGGCAAACAGGTCAGGGTGGAACTGCCCGGCGGCGCGGAGCTGACCGGCTTCGCCGCCGACGTGGACCTGGACGGCCGCCTGGTGATCCGTACCACCACCGGCGAACTCAAACCGGTTTCCGCAGGTGACGTGGTGCACCTGCGGCCGGTCACACCGACCGGGGTGGCTGGTTAGGGCCGGTCGTCGGGGTGCGCGGTCAGTGCGCGCCGGTACCGTGATCGTCGACTGAATGGTGTGCCATTCCTGGAGGAAGTGCCGTGGCCTATCCGGACGACCTGCTCGCCGACAACGAGCACGTCGTGGTCCACAAACACCCGCACTGGAAGATGCTGCTCATCCCGGTGCTGGTGCTGCTGGTCACCATCGGGCTCGGGCTCTACCTCGCCGCGCTCATCCAGGACCTGAGCTGGGCGGGCATCGGCTGGATCGTGCTCGGCGTGCTCGGCGTGCTGCTGGTGGTGATCTTCGTGCTGGTGCCGCTGGTGCGCTGGCGGTCAACGCACTTCGTGGTCACCACCCAGCGGATCATGGTCCGGGAGGGCGTGGTCACCCGCACCGGCATCGACATCCCGCTGTCCCGGATCAACAGCGTCCGGTTCAAGCACGGCCTGCTGGACCGGGTGCTCGGCTGCGGCACCCTGATCGTGGAGTCCGCCTCGGACGAACCACTGGAGTTCGACGACATCCCCGGCGTGGAACGCGTGCACACCCTGCTCTACCGAGAGGTCAACGATGACCCTGACGACGACTTCGTCCGCAATCGTCAACCGCGTGAGGACGGCCGCTGATGGGCGCGCGTGAGGTCGGACTGCCGAGCACGGTGCTGCCGGTCAACACCGGGGATCTGCCCGGCCGGGTGACCATCTGGGAGGTCGGCGCCCGCGACGGGCTGCAGAACGAGCAGAGCGCGGTGCCGGTGGAGGTGAAGCTGGAGTTCCTGGACCGGCTGGCCGACAGCGGCCTGTCCGTGCTGGAGGCGACCAGTTTCGTGCACCCCAAGTGGGTGCCGCAGCTGGCCGACGCCGAGGACCTGCTGGCCGGGCTGACCCGCCGCCCGGACGTGATCTACCCGGTGCTGGTGCCCAACGAACGCGGCCTGGACCGCGCGCTGGCCGCCGGGGTGGACCACATCGCGATCTTCGGCAGTGCCACCGAGACCTTCGCCCAGCGCAACCTGAACAGCAGCCTGGACGTGCAGTTCGCCATGTTCGACCCGGTGGTCACCAGGGCCCTGGAGGCGGACATGTCGGTGCGCGGCTACGTCTCGATGTGCTTCGGCGACCCGTGGGAGGGCCCGGTCCCGGTGCAGCAGGTGGTCGAGGTCGGCCGCCGGATGCTGGAGATGGGCTGCTGGCAGCTCTCCCTCGGCGACACCATCGGCGTGGCCACCCCTGGGCACGTGGAGGCGGTGCTCGGCGGTTTCATCGAGGCCGGGGTGGACCCGTCCATGCTCGCGGTGCACTTCCACGACACCTACGGGCAGGCGCTGGCGAACTCGTTGAGCGCGCTGTACTGCGGAGTGTCCACAATAGACTCATCAGCCGGTGGGCTTGGTGGTTGCCCGTACGCGGAATCGGCCACCGGCAACCTGGCCACCGAGGATCTGGTGTGGATGCTGGAGGGCATGGGCATCGAACACGGGGTCGACCTGGACAAGCTGGTCGCCACCAGCGTGTGGATGGCCGAGCGGCTGGGCAGGCCGAGTCCGTCCCGGGTGGTGCAGGCACTGGCCAAGTGACCCCGGAAACCGAGTGGCTGGACGGTTTTCCGTTGCTGGCCTGGCAACTCGACCGGCCCTGGCTGGCCATCTCCTCCGCGGTGCTCGGCGGCGGCGTGGGCGAGCGGGACTGGGTGCTCAACGCCACCGTGCCCACCGGCTACGACCGCACCGATCCGGAAGTCCACTGTGCACAGCTGGCGGAGCGGGTCGGCTTGTCCGGCAACGGAACCGCGTTGCTGACCGCGGTGGACGTGCGGCAGGCGGTGCTCAGCGAGGGCGAAGGGGTCAGCGTCACCGTGACCACCGGGGTGGGCCAGCCGCTGTGGGCGGCCTCGGCTGAGCCGCCGGTGTGGTTCCCGCGGCCGGGCACCATCAACGTGGTGGGCTGGCTGCCGGTGCGGCTGACCGAGGGCGCGCTGGTGAACGCGGTGGCCACGGTGGCCGAGGCCAAGGCGCAGGCGCTGGTGCAGGCCGGTATCGAGGGCACCGGGACCTGCACGGACGCCACGGTGTTGCTGTGCCCGGCGGATGGTTACGCGGAGCGGTATGGCGGGCCGCGTTCGCTGGTCGGGTCGGCGCTGGCGCAGGCGGTGCACACCGCGATCAGCACCGGGCTGCGGCTCACGGCGGCGGAAGTTCGGTTCGGCTCGTGATGCCGAGTTTGCGGTAGGCGCTGCTCAGGTGCAGTTCCACGGTCCGGCGCACGACGAACAGCCGGGCCGCGATCTCCCGGTTGCTCAGTCCGTGCGCGGCCAGGTTGGCCACCCGCAACTCCGTTGGCGTCAACGCTTCCAGGCCGCTGTGCGCCTGCCGCCGGGGCCGGGCGCCGGAGACCCGGAGTTCGGCCCGGATCCGCCGGTCCACCACGGTCGCCCCGCACTGCTGGGCCAGCGCGCCGGCCAGCCGGAGCTGGTCGCGGGCCTCGGCGAGCTGGTTGGTCTTGCGCAACGCGGTGCCCAGATCGGCCAGCGCGCGGGCGTGTTCCAGTGGCGCCTCGGCCCCGGCGAGCACCCGGGCCGCCTCGCGCAGCAGTTCCACCGCCGCGCTGCCGCGGGCCAGCACGCCGGAGACGCGCAGCGCGCCGCCGATGGCCTGCGGGCTGCCCCAGGAGCGGGCCAGTTCCAGCTCCTCCATCGCCAGGGCCTTGGCGGTGCCGAGCCTGCCCAGGGTGGCCAGCCCGATGGCGGCGGCCGAGCGCCAGGGCAGCACGGCGGGGTTGGGCATCCGCCAGGCGTCCAGCCGACGGCCCGCGCAGAGCAGGTCCTCCACGCCCTCGGCCGGGGCGCCGGTGGCGATCCGCAACCGGCCGCGTCCGGCCAGCAGCCAGGCCCCGGCCAGGCCGCCGGGTAGCTGGTCGGCGGCCAGGATCTCCTCGTAGAGCCGGTGCGCGCCTTCCACGTCGCCGGTTTCGGACAGCGTGTCGGCCAGCCGGGTCGCCGCGGTCACGGCCAGGCCGTGCGCGTACCGCGGGCCGAAGCGGACCAGCGCGTTCAGGCAGGCGCGGGCGTCGTCGCGGCACTGGGTGAGCCTGCCCAGCCGGTAGCCGACCTCGGTGCGCACGGCCAGCGCGAAGGCGAGGTCGGCCGGCGAGCTGGCGGCCTCGAAGAGCCGGTCGGTCTCCTCGGCTGCGGCCGCGTTGGCCCCGGCGATGCTGAGCGCGAGCGCGGTGGCCGGTCCGGACAGCAGCGCGGTGTCCGCCTCGGCGCAGGCCCAGGACAGCACCCGGTCGCGTTCGGACCCGGCCAGGATGGCGCGCACGCTCCACAGCACCGGCGGCAGTTCCGCGCCGGGTGCCGGGGTGAGCCGGGCCGCGGCGGTGGAGGAATGCAGCAGGGCCAGGAGGGCCTCGCCGACCAGCAGCGCCTCGGTGACCTCGGGGTCGGCGCACTGTTCGCGCACCTCGGTCAGCACCCGCAGCCCGTCCTCGTGCCTGCGGCTCAGGCAGAGCAGCCCGGCCAGCTGGCGGGCGATCTCCGCGCGCTGCGCCGGTTCGGTGCTCACGGTCAGCGCCCGGCGCAGCGCGGCCACCGCGCCTGCCACGTCCAGGTGGCTGAGCACTGAGCCGAGCCGGACCAGGATCCCGGCCCGCTGCCGGTTGCCGAGTTGTTCGCGCAGCGCGGCCCGCAGGTAGCGCACGGCGTGTCCGGTGCGGCCCGCGGTGACGGCTTCGGCCGCGGCCAGTTCCAGCACCTGCGCGGCCCACGCCTCGCCCAGCGGTCCGGCCCGCAGCAGTTCGGCGCCGACCCGTTCCGCGCCGGCGCCCCTGGCGTGCAGCAGCCGGGCCGCGCCGCCGTGCACGTGCTGGCGGGCCTCCTGGCTCAGATCGGCCGCCGCGGCCGCGCGGACCAGCGGCTGGCGCAGCGACACCTGGTCCCGCCGCCAGTTCAGCAGTCCGGCCTCGGTGAGCGCGTCGGCCAGCCGGGCGGCCCGTTCAGGGGACAGTCCGCGGATCGCGCCCGCCAGGTCCAGTTCGACCTCCTCGCCGAGCGCGGCCAGGGTGCCTGCCAGCTCGGCGGCGCCCGGTCCGAGTTCGGCCAGCACCAGCCGCAGCCAGCTCACGATCTCCGCGGGCGGCCGCTCCAGCAGTGCCCGCACCGTGCTCACCGTGGGTGGCACGCCGCCCTGGCGCAGTCCGCGCAGCAGGGCGTGCACCAGGAACGGGTTGCCCGCGGTGGCCGCGTGGCAGGCCGCGCCGACCCCCTCGGCCACCGGCACCCCGAGCAGCGCGCCTGCAATCGTGGTCACGTCCGGGATGGACAGTCCGTCCAGGACGATGTGGTGCGCGAACCGGTCCGCCAGATCGGCGGGCCACACCTCGGCAGGCGCGGTGGTGCCCAGCACCAGCACCCGTTCGCCGCCGATCCGGCGCAGCAGGTAGGCCAGCCAGCGGGCCGAGGCGGTGTCCGCCCAGTGCAGGTCGTCGATGGCGATGACCAGCGGGCGTTTCTCGCTGAGTCCCACCGCGACCCGGTACAGCTCGTCCACCGCGTCATAGGGCAGGTAGCGGGTCTCGTGCCTGCCCAGCGAGCGCACCGCGGCGGCGGGCACGCCGGGCGCGCGGCCGCCAGCGCTCACCGCGGTCAGCTCCCGGCCGCGGTCGATCTCCTGGCCGAGCAAACGTTCGGAGAACAGCTGGCGCAGCAGGCACAGCGGGAAATCCGCCTCCCACCGGTCCGCGCCCGCGGCCAGCACCAGATCGCCCGCGGCCCGCGCGCGGGCCAGCACGGCCCGCAGCAGCGCGCTCTTACCCGCTCCGGCCGGGCCGCGCAGCAGCGCGCTGGTCCCGTGGCCTGCGTGGGCGAGGGAGAGCAGCTCGTCGACCGCGTTCAGCTCGACCGCACGTCCGACGAGATCCACCCACTCCCTCTTTCTCTTCGCGGGCCGCCTTCAGCATGGACGCCTGATCCTCACTCAGGTTGACCCGATTGAGCGATACCTCTCGTGATCTGTCCTACCGGGAGCACGGCAAACCCGAAACCTTTCGGACCCTGCCGAGAGGCCGCGACTTTCGCTGATGAGCAGGCTCAAAGGTGCACACGAACGAATGACCACGGATGAGTGAACGGGAGGTCCGAAGTGGCCGGTTCAACACTGCGCCTGCGCGGTCCGAGTGGCCGGGAGGTGACCGTCGGCCTACCGGATCAGGCCCGGGTGACCGCGGTCGCGGCCGAGGTGCGGTTCGCCGGCGGCGTCTACAGCCGGGGCTTCCAGATCGGCCCGCGCGGCTACCACGAGTTCGCCTGCCGGGAGGTGCTGCCCGCCACCCCGGTGGACCGGTTCCTCGGCGCCGGGCGGGAGATCGTGGTCGCGGCCACCGCCGACCGGGACACCACGGTGGTGAGCTGGCTGGGGCCCTTCCACGAGCTGCTCACCGTGTTCAGCGGTCCGGCGCCGGACCGGGAGACCCTGGTCGCGCTGTTCGCCGGACTCGACCTGGACGACCGGCCCGAGGGCCTGCGGGTGCGGGCCGTGGTCGAGCAGGTCCTGGAACGGATCACGCTCACCGTGCACGGCCGCGGCACCGTGACCATTCCCGGTCCGGAGACCGCCCGCCAGGTGCTGCCCAAGCACCGCGGCGCGCCCACCCCCGGCGGCGAGCTGTGGCGGCTGGCGCTGCCCGGCCGCGCGGGCTCGGCCGATGCCAGGGACTACCTGTTCGTGCTGGCCGGACCGCGTGGAGCGGCCGAGGTGCAGCTCAGCCGGGACACCGTGGCCTCCACCGAGGAGCTGCTGGACTGGGTGGGCCGCCTGGACGTGGCCTGGGCAGGCCGCTGATGGATCCCGTGCTCGCCCTGCTGATCCTGGCCTGGGCCGCGATCGTGCTGCTGTACCTGGGCCTGGCCGCGGTGCTGCGCGAGGTGCGGTTGCTGCGCCGCGGGCTCACCGCCGGCCAGGCCACCGGACTCGGCGGCACCGGCCTGCGGCTGCCGGACTCGGTCAGCGCGAAGCTGGGTGGCCCGCGCACCGTGCTGGTCGCCGACTCCGGCTGCCCGCTGTGCCAGTTCACCGCCGCCGAACTGGCCCGGCACGCCGACCGCCCGGCGCTGCTCACCTACGAGGACCGCACCGCCTGGCCCGAACTGCCCGACTCGGTCGAGTTGATCACCGACCGGGACGCCTGGCAGGGCCTGGCCCACCTCAACCCGCCGATGCTGCTGTCGGTGGCCGCCGACGGCCGGATCGACTCCCTGGTCCTGCCCACCTCCGCCGCGGACGTGCTCCGCGCGCTGCGTGCCCCGGAAAGGCAGCCCTCGTGACCCTCCGCCTCGACCTCATCCCGCACGCCGACGTCCTCCCCGAGGGCGGCTACTCCTCCACCGGCGGTCTACGCGCGCTGCGCACCCCGGCCAGCCGCCGGGGCGTGCTGCGCGGGGTGGCGCTGTCCGCGCTGACCCTGGGCACCCTGTCGCTGACCTGGGGCAACCGCAGCGCGCACGCCGAGACCGGGCCGGGTGGCCTGGAGGGCTGGGACCGCAACGACTGCAAGGACGCCTACCCGCAGGGCTACGAGGAGGACAAGGACACCGGCGGCCAGTTCCGCACCGCCGCGGGCGCCTGCTTCGGCGGCGAGTTCCGCTCCAGTGAGTACTGCGCCAACGGCTGGCACCGCTCCGGCACCTTCGGCGCGGAGGTCTACGCCACCGTGAGCAGCTCGTGCAACGGCAAGAACGCGTGGAAGTGGCGGACCCCGGACGGCCGGGTGTACCGCTGCTCCGACGGCAACCTCACGGTCACCAAGAACGGCACCACGAACACCTACTTCACCATCTGCCGCGCCCTGGTGCGATGACCAGGTTCTGGCATCCGCTGACCGCGGCGGTCCTGCTCGCGCTGGTGGCGCTGGCCGGATTCGCCCTCGACCGCGGTGGCGCCGGCTGGTCCTGGCTGGTGGTCGGCGCCGCCGCGGGCTTCGCGGTCAGCGGCTCCACCTGAAGCCGGAACTCAGCCTCGGTGCTGGGCTCGCCGGTCTGGCGGGGTGTCGCGCCCTTCGCGTTCGCGGGGGGATTGTTGCTCGGCGGCGTGCTGAGTGCCTTCGGGTTCCTGGTGATCGGCTCGGTGCTGCGGCCGTTGCTGCCCGCGGTGGTGCCGGCCGGGCTGGTCACCGGGTGGCTGATCACGTTGGTGCTGCGGGAGTTCGGGCTGCTCCGGTTCCCGCTGCCGCAGAACGCCCGGCTGGTGCCGGAGACGGTGTTCCGGCACGGCCCGGTGTTCGGCCCGCTGCAGTTCGGGCTGGAGATGGGCACCGGCCTGCGCACCTACGTGACCAGTGGTCTGCCGTACGCCGCGCTGGTGCTGCTCGCCCTGTTCGCCAGTCCGCTGACCGCGTTGCTCACCGGGCTGGCGTTCGGGGCCGGGCGGTCCGTGATGACCTTCGGGGTCCGCTGGCACGGTCCGCCCGGCGCCTGGGACGCGGCCTGGCTCCGGCACTCCCGGTTGCTGACCGCCTTGCTGTGCCTGGCTTTCGCGCTGGCTCAGACCAGCGTGATCGTCGGGCCCTGAGCTGGCACCAGCTCGCCGATCACCGGCGCGCCCGGCACCTCGCCCGCCACCAGCAGACCGCCGGAGGTCTGCGCGTCGGCCAGCAGCAGGGCGTCCACTTCGGACAGTCCGGCCAGTTCGGCGTGCGGGCGCACCCAATCCAGGTTGCGCCGGGTGCCGCCGCTGACGTACCCGGCCCCGGCGGCCGCGCGGGCCCCGTCCAGGTAGGGCACCGCGGCCGGGTCCAGCACCGCGGTGACCCCGCTGGCCCTTGCCAGCTTGTGCAGGTGCCCGAGCAGGCCGAAGCCGGTGACGTCGGTGGCGCAGCGCGCGCCACCGGCCACCGCGGCCTCGGCGGCCCGGTCGTTCAGCGCGATCATGGTGGCGATGGCCTGCGGGAAGACCTCGCCGGTCTGCTTGTGCCGGGTGTTGAGCACGCCGGTGCCCAGCGGTTTGGTCAGCGACAGCGGCAGCCCCGCGCGTCCGGCGTCGTTGCGCAGCATCCTGGCCAGCTCGACCAGCCCGGTCACCGCCAGCCCGTACTTGGGGTCGGCGTCGTCGATGCTGTGCCCGCCGCCGATCGGGCAGCCCGCCCTGGCCGCGATCTCCGCGCCGCCGCGCAGCACCTCGGCGGCCAGCTCCATCGGCAGCACCTCGCGCGGCCAGGCCAGCAGGTTCACCGCCAGCACCGGGCGGCCGCCCATCGCGTAGACGTCGGAGAGCGCGTTGGCCGCGGCGATCCGGCCCCAGTCCGCCGCGTCGTCGACCACCGGGGTGAAGAAGTCGGTGGTCAGCACCAGCCCCCGGGTGTCGTCGAGGCGGCGCACGGCCGCGTCGTCGCCGTTCTCCGCGCCCACCACCAGGTCCGGGTGCGGCGCGGCCAGGCCGGCCAGCACCGACTCCAGCTCACCGGGCGGGATCTTGCAGGCGCAGCCGCCGCCGCGCGCGTACTGAGTGAGTCTCACTCACCCGATCATGGCTCGCGGGTGCCGAACATGCCGACAAAGGTGGTCCGCATGACAACCTCGTCACCCCGGTAGGCGCGTCCGGTCATCTCCACCAGGCCCAGCCGCTCCCGGCTCTTGGACCGGCGCGCGGAGATCACCTCCAGCTCGCTGCGCAGCACGTCGCCGGGGAAGACCGGCTTGGGCCACAGCAGTTCGGAGCAGCCCGGCGAGCCCTGCGAGGTGGAACCGGCCAGCACGTGGTCCACATAGGACCGCATCCACAGCGAGCTGGTGTACCAGCCGGAGGCGCACAGCCCGCCCAGCACCGAGGCCGCGCCCGCTTCCTCGTCCAGGTGGAAGGGCTGCGGGTCGAAACGCTCGGCGAAATCGAGCATCTCGTCCTTGTCGATCACGATCTCGCCGAGCGGGATGATCCGTCCCGGGATGAGGTCCTCGAAGGCGATGGCTGGCATGCCAACGATCGTGCCACTGAAAAGCCTTCGATCCAGCGGGAACCGGGAGGGGTGTTCGGCCGTCAAAGGGGTGACCTGCGTCCCACCCCTGGAGGTCTCGTGCCGACCGACCACAAGGCCCAGGTGGCCGAACTGATCGCCGACTACCGGCGCAGCCGTGACCAGCTGGGCACCGTGCAGCGCGCCTTCCGCGAGGTCAGGGAGACCGCCAGCAGCGAGGACGGCCTGGTCACGGTCACCGTCGGCCCGCGCGGCACCCTGGTCGATCTCCGGATCACCGAGAACGCCTACCAGCGCTACCGGGCCGCCGAACTGGCCCAGGTGGTGCTCCAGGTGACCGAGGCGGCCGCCGCGCTCGCCGCGGCCAGCGCGGCCCGCGCCCTGGCCCCGCTGCTGCCGGCCGACGCGGATCCACAGGCGGTGCTCGACGGCAGCGGCGATCTCACCGAGGCGGAGCTGAACCTGCGGCCGCCACGGGCCGATGAGGACTTCGAACAGCAGAACTGGCTGCGTGCGGGAGGAGAGCGGTGAGCGGGTTCCGGGTAGAACACGAGCGGCTCAGCCGGGCCGCCGGGGACTTCGACGATTACGGCGACCGGGCCGGGACCATCTTCGCCGAACTGCAACGGGCCCTGACCGAACAGGGCGAGTGCTGGGGTTCGGACGCGGTGGGCCGCAACTTCGCCCGCACCTACCTGCCGGACGCGGAGGCGACCTTGACGGCCCTCGGCAAGTTGCCGGAGGCACTGGTGGCGGTCAGCGGCAAGCTCGCGGACACCGCCGAGGAGTACCAGAGCAGCGAACGGGACGCCGAGCAGAAGCTGAAACTCACCTGAGTTCAGGTGAGCGCCGGGAAGTCGGGGAGAGGACGGTATGGGGATCGAGCTACCGCCGGAGGTGGCCCAGGTCGCCAAGGCGCTGCGGGTGCAGTGGCCCAAGGGCGATGAGGACAAGATGCGGCTGGCCGCCAAGGCCTGGCGCGCGGCCGGTGACGGGGTCACCCGGCTGTCCACCGAGACCGACGCGGTCGCCCAGCACGCGCTGCAGACGGCCAAGGGGGACGCGGCCGAGACGGCCAGGAAGCACTGGAACGGCTTTGTCGCCGCGGACACCGGCCGGATGCCCGCCATCGCCAAGGGCTGCCTGCGCGCGGCCCAGCGGCTGGAGCACGCGGCCACCGAGATCGCGGCCACCAAGACCAAGATCATCGCGGAGCTGCTGAAGCTGGTCCGGCAGAGCGAGGTCGCCCAGCTGCTGGCCACCGAGGGCGGCCTGGAGGCACTCGCCTCTGGCAACTCCCAGGCCAGCAGCGCGCTGGCCAACCTGACCAGCCTGACCGACAAGCTCGCGGGCACCGTGGTGCTCGGCGGCGACGGCTCGGTGGAGTCCGACGTCTACCCGGTCACCGGCCCCGGGGCCAGGGACGGGAAGACCGGATACCAGGTCGACCCGGCCACCGGCTGGTTGCTGGACCCGAAGAGCGGTCGACTGATCCACCCGGAAAGCGGCAACCTGCTGGGCATGCCCGGTGAGTACGTGCGCGACGGCGAGGGCAACCTCGTCTACCAGAACTCCGGCCAGCCGGTGGATCTGACCAAGGTGCTCCAGCCAAGGGACGGCGAGTACCCGCTCCCCGGCGGTGCGTCCGGGGCGCCCCCGGCCGCCGCGCCGGGCACCCAGCCCGGCCTGCCCACGGATCCGCGTCAGCCGGACCCTGGCCGCGCGGGCGATCACGAGCAGCCCTCCTTCGGCCCGCAGCCGGGCAAGGGCGCGCCGCCGCCGTACTACGACCCGAGCCCGCAGACCGGCCCGATCGAGCTGCCCCGGCAGAACCAGCCGGGACCGCCGCCGCCGGTCTACTACGACCCCACGCCGACCCCGGTGCACCGCGCGCCTGCCGCCCCGGCCCCGAACCAGGTCCAGCTGTCCTGGGCGGGTTCGCCGGAACCGGTCGCCGCCCCACCCGCCGCTCCGGCGCCGGTGACCGCGGCCCCCGGACCGCCCCCGCCGCAGCCGCCACCCAACTTCCAGCAGTTCGGCCCGGGTGCGCCCGGTGCGCCGCCGGCACCACCGCCGGCCGCCCAGCCGATCGCCGGACCCGGTCACTCCGCCGTCGGCGCCCCGCACGCGGGCGCGGCGGCGGGCGGCGCGGCCGGTGTCGCGCCGGTGCCGGTGCCCGGCGGCCGCGGTGGCGTCGGGCTGGACGGCGGGTTCGGGCCGAACAAGGACTGGCGCGGAGTCCGCCCCGGCGCCGGGTACCTGGACATGGCCCCCGGCGTGCAGCCGATCGTCGAACCGGACCGCCCGGTGGCCGCCAAGATCCCGGCCCCGGCCCGCAAGGACGACGAGCTGGCGCTGTTCCTGGTGCACCTGTTCCCGTTGGGGCACATGCCAAGGCCGGCCAACCGTCCGGACCGCCAGCTGCCCCGGCCACGCGCCGAACTGGACTACGCCGCGGGCCTGCGCTTCGCCCCGCACGACCACCCGCGGTCCGGGCTGATCACCGGCTACCCGGTCGCCCCGGTGCCGCGCACCCCGGGCCTGGCCGCCGACCACCCGGCCGTGCTCGCGCTGATCCCGGACTACGACCCGCTCGGCGGCCAGCACGAACGCGACTGGGACCGCCGTTTCCTGGCCCGCGCGGCCCAGGACGACCGGGCCGCCGAGTACGCCTGGCCGCCGGCCGAGCTGTGCCCGGAGGGCGGCGTCGACCCGGACGGGGCCGAGCCGATCGTGCTTTCGGTCGGTTCGATCGTGGACCGGTTCGGCCCGCGGGACGGCCGGGTCTTCGCCGTGGACGGCACCCCGTTCACCGAACGCGGCCTGCCGCCGGAACTGATCGGCCAGGGCTACCACCGGTTCCAGGTGGCCCGTGAGCTGCCGGTGTGGCGCACGGTGGCCGCGCCGTGGTTCGGTCAGGCAGGCGGCGGGGTCCGGTTCCGGGCCACCCACGCCGCCGCCGAGCTGCTCGCCCTGGGATTCCTGGTCGAACTGGGAGAGGAAGTCAACGCGTGAACGCCGAGTCGATCGGGGAATGGCTGCGCGCGCTGGGCGTGCCGCCGCAGGTGGTGTCCATCGGCGCGGAGGCCGACAACGCCTGGTGCCTGCTGCGCGACGAGGTCGCCGACGAGGAGGGCCAGTTCGGCTGGGAGGTCTTCTGGCGCGAACAGGGCAACCGCTACGACTGGGCCCGCTTCTCCAACGAACAGGTCGCCTGCTTCTACCTGTTCGGCCGCCTGACCTGGGCCCAGGTCAGCCGCGGCGCGCTGGGCGTGGTCCAGCAGGTGCCCTGACGACTTGGGCCAACTGGTACGCCCGGTTGGCCCAAGTTGGCGTACCGGTTGGCCCAAGTCGGGCGGGAGAGGGTCAGTGGGCGAGCTGGTCCAAGGCTGGCTGGTGGAGTAGGCCGTTGCTGGTTAGGACGCTGCCGCCGGTGTAGTCGGGTTTGCCGGACAGGTCGGTGAAGCGGCCGCCTGCCTCCTCGACCAGGACCTGGGCCGCGGCCACGTCCCAGGGGTTCACGATGGCCTCGGCGGCCAGGTCGATGACACCCTCGGCGACCAGGCAGTGCTGCCAGAAGTCGCCGAAGGCCCGGTTCTCCCAGCAGGCGTCGACCAGCCGCAGGTAGGCATCCCGGGAGTGATATTCCACCCAGGAGCCCAGGTGCGTCGTGGACAGGTAGGCATCGGCCAGCTCGCGCACGCCGGAGACGGCCAGCCGCTGCGGTTCGCCACCGGTGGGCGCGGCCCAGGCCCCGGCGCCGCGAGCCGCCCACCAGCGGCGATGCAGGGCGGGGGCGCTGATCACGCCGAGGACCGGGCGGCCGTCCTCGACCAGGGCGATCAGGGTGGCGTAGGCGGGCACGCCGCGCAGGAAGTTCTTGGTGCCGTCGATCGGGTCCAGCACCCAGACCCGGCCCGCGCCGGAGTCGGTGCCGCCGCGTTCCTCGCCCGCGACCTCATCGTCCGGTCGTTCGGCGGTCAGCACGGTCCGGATGGCGTCCTCGACGGCCAGGTCGGCGTCGGTGACGGGGGTTCGGTCGGGCTTGCGCTCGACCACCAGGTCGCGGGCGCGGAAGCGGTCCAGGGTGATCGAGTCGGCGGTGTCGGCCAGGCGCAGCGCGAGATCAAGATCCGCGGAATACGTGGTCACGTCCAGCAGCCTAGGCTGGTGCCGTGAGTGTGGTGCTGCTGGCTGAGGACGACCCCGCGATCGCCGACCCGTTGTCCCGCGCGTTACAGCGCGAGGGCTACTCGGTGCACGTGGTCGCGGACGGGGTCAGCGCGCTGGAGGCGGCCAGCAACGGCGAGGTCGACCTGCTGGTGCTGGACCTGGGCCTGCCCCGGCTGGACGGCCTGGAGGTCTGCCGCAGGCTGCGGGCGAACGGGCGGGGCATCCCGGTGCTCATGCTCACCGCCCGCGCCGACGAGGTGGACTTCGTGGTCGGTCTGGACGCCGGGGCCGATGACTACGTGGCCAAACCGTTCCGGCTGGCCGAGCTGATGGCCCGGATCCGGGCCCTGCTGCGCCGACGCTCGCCGGGCACGCTGGAGGCCAGCGGCGTCCGGCTGGACCTGGCCGCGCGCCGGGTGCTGGTCGACGGGCACGAGGTCACCCTGGCCAACAAGGAGTTCGAGCTGCTGCGGGTGCTGATGCAGCGGGCCGGGCAGGTGGTCAGCAGGGACGAGATCCTGGAAGAGGTCTGGAACGACCCCGAACTGCGCGGCAGCAAGACCCTGGACATGCACATCTCCTGGCTGCGCCGCAAGATCGGGGACACCCAGGGTGGCAACACCGAACGCCGGATCGCCACCGTGCGCGGCGTCGGCTTCCGGTTCAACAGCGATTAGGTCGTGAGGAGGGGTGCCGGTGCGTCGCCGAATCCTCCAGTCCACCCTGCTGGCGGTGGCGGTGACCGGGGTCGCCCTCGGGCTGCCGCTGGGATACACGGCGCTGACCGTGGTGCACGACGTGACCCACCGGGACCTGGCCAACCGGGCCAGGCAGATCGCCGCGGTGCTGGACAACCAGCTCGCCGAGCGCAGGCAGATCGACATGTCCGCGGTGGACGTGCTGCGGCCGGAGGGCGGGCAGGTCAGGGTCACCGGGCTCTCCTCCGGCGACCGGACACTGGGCGGCAGTCCCGCGCCGGATGAGATGAGCGAATCGGTGCCGATGGCCCAGCACGGCCAGGTGACGGTTGCCGCCAGCGCCGCGCCGCTGCGCACCGACCAGCTGGAGGTCGCCGGGGTGGTGGCCCTGCTGGTGGTGCTCTCGGTCGGCATCGGCGCGACCGTGGCCACGGTGACCGCGCGGCGGCTGGCCGAGCCGCTGCGGCACGTCGCCGACCGGGCCGCCCGGCTGGGCGCCGGTGACTTCCGGCCCGATCCGCGGCGCTACCGGATAAACGAACTGGACAAGCTGGCCGAGGCACTGGACACCTCGGCCTCGGCACTGGCCCAGCTGCTGCAACGGGAGCGGGAGCTGATCGGCGATGTCTCGCACCAGCTGCGCAGCAGGCTGACCGCGATGCAGCTGCGGCTGGAATCGCTGGCCATGCACGCCGAGGAGGCCACCGCCGAGGACGCCAACGCGGCACTGGAGCAGTCCGAACGCCTGTCCACGGTGCTGGACGAGCTGCTGGCCGCCGCGCACGCGGCCCGCGCGGTGGACGCCGAACCGGTGGACCTGGCCTCGCAGTTGCCGATCATGGTCCAGGAGTGGCGGGCCTCGCTGCGCCAGCACGGCCGCGCGCTGCGGCTGCGCGCGCCCAACGGGCTGCTGGCCAGGGCCACCCCGTCCCGGCTGCGCGAAACCCTGGGCGTGCTGCTGGACAACGCGTTGCGGCACGGCGGCGGCACCGTGCACGTGAGCGCCCGGCGCGGCGACGCGATGATCGTGGTGGAGGTCACCGACGGCGGTGGCGGGGTGCCGGAGGACCTGGCCGCGCACATCTTCGAGCGCGGCGTCTCCGGCGGCGGCTCGACCGGCGTGGGCCTGGCGCTGGCCAGGGCGCTGGTGGAGGCCGACGGCGGTCGGCTGGAACTGTCCGTGCCGCGCACGGCCACCTTCAGCATCTTCCTGCCGGTGCCGCGTGCCGACGACGTGCCCGACCTGCGCTGGCCGACCGAGGCCAGCCCGCGCTGACGGTCAGGAGTGGCCGAGCTGCTCTTCGTCCTCATCGGTGCGCTTGGGCGTGCTCCGCCGGGCCTTGCCATTGCCGTTGGCCGCGCCAGTGCCGTTGGTCGCGGTCCCGTTCGCGCTGCCGTTGATCTCGTGGTCGGTGAGCACCGGCTCGCCCACCCGGTAGGTCTTGTGCGGGCGCACGCCCTCCTCCGGGAAGACGAACTTCCGGAAGGCCCACCAGCGGAACAGCATGCCGATCAGCACGCCGCCGATCTGGCCGATGAAGAAGTCGCCCAGCTCCTGGGAGAGCAGGCTCACGTCCGGGTAGCGCAGGTCCAGCACGTACCGGGAGAAGGCCAGCGGGGCCGTGTAGATGCCCACCGCGATACCGCTGACCAGGAAGTACAGCGCCGCTTCGTGCTGCTTCTCGCGGCCGCCGCGGGTGCGGAAGGACCACTCCCGGTTGAGCACGTAGGAGACGATGGTCGCCATCAGCACCGCGATGCCCTTGGCGATCAGCGGCTTGGCCTCCAGCACGGTCAGCTTGAGGCCGTAGAAGATGCCGCTGTCGATGAGGAAGGTCGTTCCGCCCACCAGGGCGAACTTCAGCAGCTCACGGTGCTTGAGCAGGTGCCGCCGCAGGCCCTGCGGCAGCAATCCGAGCACGGTTTCCACAACGGCCACTCCGGCAGTCTACGGATTCCGTTCACCCGGTTGGCCTCAGCGCAGCGGAACGGACCGCTCCTCCGCGCTGGCCAGGCGCTTCTCCGCGCGGGCCGAGTGAATGATGGTGTGCACCTCGGGCTTGCTCGGCGCTGCGGCCTTCGGGGCGAGGAAGACGAACTTCCGGAAGGCCCAGTAGCGGAACACCATCGCCAGCAGGGTGCCCAGGATCAGGCCGCTGAGGAAGTCCGACATCTCCTGCACGGCCCAGCTGACGTGCGGCTCCTCCAGGAACAGCGCGTACCGGGCCACCCACATCGGCGCCGAGCTGATCACCACGCCGACGCCGCTGATCAGGAAGTACAGCGCGGCCTCGTGGTGGCGCTCGCGGCCGCCGCGGGTGCGGAAGGACCACTCCCGGTTGAGCACGTAGCCGACCACGGTGGCCACGATCACGCCGATCGCCCGCGCGGTCACCGGCTTGGTGTCCAGGATCGTCCACTTCAGGCTGTACATCACCACGGTGTCGACCAGGAAGGTCGCGCTGCCGACCACGGCGAAGCGGAACATCTCCCGGTTCTGCCGAATCCAGTCGCGGTATCGCGGGGGCAACTTGGCGAACACGGCTTCGGCTGCGAACACCCGGGCGAGTGTAGAGATCGACGATCACACCCCCCGATCGGCCCGTGCCTTATTCACCAACTACCGGCCGGGTTTGCCGGGTTTGTCAGAGACACTCCCGGCCGACACTCCCGATCAGCATTCCGGCAGCAGCCAGGACAGCCACGGCGGCAGCGTCGGCTTACACGTTGTCGGCGGCGGCGGCGCGGAGGTCGTGGTGCGGGCCGGAGAGGTCGGTTTGGGTGGCTGCACCGGCTTGGTCGACGGCGGCGCGGCGGGCGGTGGCTGGGTGCTCGGCTGCTCGGAGTTGCCCGGCTCCCGGCCGCTCGTGGTCGGCTTCCGGCTGCCCGGCGTGGTCGGCTTCACCGGCGTCGTGGTCGTGGTCGGCGGCGTGGTGGTGCCGGGCACCGGCGGGTTCGGCGGGCGGTCCGGGTCGACCGGGCCCGGGTGCTCGCGGATGTGGATGGGCACCGTGATCGCGGCCTGCGCCTCGCCGAGGGTGCCGCTGACCTGCGCCTCGTCCTTGATCACGCCGAGCGAGGTGAGCCAGGTCCGGAACACCACCCGCTCGCCGGGCTTGAGCCTGCCGGTGCAGGTCACCACGTTGCCGTGGCCCTTGCAGTGCTTGGTCCAGGCGAAGGACACGGTGCGCTCGGGCAGCGTGATGGTCACCGCCAGCGGCGCCTCCCTGGTGCCCCGGTTGATCGCGGTGACATCCATCCGGATCGGCCACCACCAGCCGTGGTGCCAGGTCTCCGCGCGCAGTTCCAGGGCGTCGTTCTGCTTGACCCGCACGGTCACCTCGGACAGCGACAGGCTGATGGCCGTGCCCGCGTTCACGTTGCCGGTGATCCGCCCCGGCTGCACGTCCGGCCCGGCGCTGAGCCGGAACCCGAAGGTCACCGACTCACCGGGTTCCAGCCCGCGGCCGGTCACACAGGAGATCCGGCCCGGACCGCTCTGACAGCTGATCCCGATGGCCTTGACGGCCTGGGCGAGCACGCCGGTGCGGGCGAAACGCTGCCCAGCGCCGGGCACCTCGGCCAGCACGCCCGGCGGCAGGTTCAGCGCCGCGGTGACCGGCTCGGACACCCCGTTGCCACTGTTGCGCACGGTCACCGGCAGGTCGACCGGGGCGCCACCGGGGGTGAGCTGCACCGGCTCGCTGGGCGCGGAGGCGGACAGCGAGGGGGTCGGCGCGGGCGGCGGGGGAGTGGTCGTCGGCGGCGGCGGGGGTGGCGGCGGCGGTGGCTGGCTGGGCTGGGTGCTGGGTGGTGGCTGTGCCGGTGGAGGTGGCTGCGGGCTCGGTGGCGGGGGCTTGGGGGTTGGCTGGGCCGGGCTGGGCACCACCACCGAACTGCTCGGCGGCGGGGCGGCCACCGGCGGGTTCTGCGGGGACTCGCCCGCGGCCAGCGCGACCGCGACCGCGGCCACCACGGCCGCCGCCGAGGCCCCGGTGGCCAGGAACTGCCTGGGCACCGAACTGGCCGCACCGGCCATGCCACCCGCGCCGCCAGCCGCGGCGCCCGCGGTGACCGCGACCGCGGCCACGCCTGCCGCCTTGGCCGCGGTGGCCGAGAGCGCCAGGTAGGCGGTGACCGCGCCGCCGAGCACCAGCGGGGCGATGAACACCCGCATGGCCCCGTTCACATCGTGCAGCTCCGCGGCCAGCGCCCGGCAGTGCGCGCAGGTGTCCAGGTGCACCTCGACCTGCGCGGTCTCCCGCTTGGACAGGCCGTCGCGGGTCCAAGCGCCGAGCCGGTCCACGGTGGCCCGGCACTGCTCCTCGGCCACCGAGTCCAGGTGCACCTGCAGGTAGGCCTGGCGCAGGCCCTCGCGGGCCCGGTAGGCCAGTGCGGAGACGCCGTTGGCGGTCAGCCCCAGGATCGGCGCGATCTCGGCGGGGGACTGCTGTTCGACCTCGGTGTGCCACAGCACGGCCTGCCAGCGCTCGGGCAGCCGGGCGAAGGCCTTGGCGGCGAGGGTCTTCTCCAGCCCGGCGACCGCGGTGTCGGTGAAGGGCACGCCGGAGTCGAAGGCGGCCACATCGTCGGAGACCTGGACCTTCTTCTCCCGGCGGGACCGGTCGTAGGCGTTGTGCCGCAACGCGGTCAGCAGGTAGGCGCGGAAGGCCGCGTCCGGGCCCTTGCCTGCCCGCAGCGTGTCCAGGACCTTGGCGAAGGCATCCGACACCAGGTCGTCGGCCTCGCCCGGCGAGCGGGACATCTGGCGGGCCAGGTTGTAGGCCGCCGACACGTGCCGTTCGTACAGCAGGGCGTAGGAGTCCATCGAACCCGAGTGCACCGAGTCGATCAGCTCCGCGTCGCTGGGACCCTGGATCTCGTCCTGAACTGTTGCCACGCCCGTCCTCCATGTGTGGCGCACGACATCGCACCGGCTGTTCCGATATCGCCCACCTGGTGTGCTCGCTCAGTGTGACGGAACGGTTTGTGCTTCGTCACCTCGAACGGCGTCACGAAGAGGTGTCTGGCGCGTCACCGCATCGGAGCAGAACCAGGGGCCTTTCGAGAAGGAGACCGATCGAGCGTGAGTGTGCGTGAGGTGGCGCCCCGGCCCAGCCGCGGTGGCAGCGACGCGGACCTGCGTGCATTGCGCTCGCGGTGGCGGACCGCGAGCCTGGCCGCCGGCTGGCCGTTCCCCGCTGACTGGACCCTGCCCGAGGTGGACGCGGTCTGCCGGGCCGTGGTCGAGCCGGGGGATGTGGCATCCGCGCTGATCAGGCTGGGGCACCGGCGGGCGGAGGCCGGGGCCAGCCTGGCCGAGACGCTGCAGGATCTGGCCGCGCTGCACGCGGTGCTGGAGGCCCCGGACGGCCGGGACGGCATCGTCTCCGCCGACCCGGACGCGGTGCCGGCGCGACTGCTGCGGGTGGTCGCGCTGGGCTGGGCCGAGGAGATGTCCGGCCGGGTCACCTCGGCCGAGGCCACCGACGGGCTCACCGGCCTCGCCACCGCCTCCTACCTGCGCACACGGCTGCGCGAGGTCTACCACGAGGCCACCGCGGCGGGGGAGCGGACCGAGGACCGGCACGTGCTGGCCATGGTCGGCATCGACCTGAGTCAGGCCACCGGCTGGTCCCGGGTGGTGGCCATGGTGCTGGTCGCCGACGTGCTACGCCTGGTGTTCAACCGGGGCGAGACTCTGGCGGTCGTGGGTCCCTCGGTCGGAGCAGTGCTCACCCGGCGTGATCAAAGATTGCCTTTGCGACTGGCCACCGCCCGCTGGTTGGTGGAGCAACGGTTGGCGGCCGACCCGGATCTGGAGGGCAACGTGCCGCTGCGGGTGTGGCTGGAGGCGCTGCCGCCCACCCATCAGGCCGCCTGCGACCTCGTCAACGACCTCGGTCGCGGCTGACCTGCGCCGCTGCACTAGGCTGACCTGCCCGTGGACCCCCGAACCGGCACCCCAGTAGTTGGCATGGTCGGCGGCGGACAGCTCGCGCGGATGACTCACCAGGCGGCGATCGCCCTCGGTCAGTCGTTGCGGGTGCTCGCCGTCTCCGAGGCCGATCCCGCCGCGCTTGTCGCGCGGGACGTGCAGATCGGCACGCACACCGATCTTGAGGCCCTGCGTCGCTTCGCCAAGGGCTGCGAGGTGCTGACCTTCGACCATGAGCACGTGCCTGCCGAGCACCTGCACGCCCTGGTCGCCGAGGACGTCACCGTGCACCCCGGCCCGGATGCGCTGATCTACGCCCAGGACAAGCTCAGGATGCGGGTCAAACTGCGTGAGCTGGACGTGCCGGTGCCGCCGTTCACCGAGGTCACCGAGGTGGCGCAGGTGCTGCGCTTCGGCGCCGAGCACGGCTGGCCGTGCGTGCTCAAGGCCGTCCGCGGCGGCTACGACGGGCGCGGCGTGTGGATGCTCAACACCCCGCAGAGCGCCGAGCGCACCGTGCCCGAACTGCTGGCCGCGGGCACCCCGCTGATGGTCGAGCAGTGCGTGCCGATGCGCCGCGAGCTGGCCGCGCTGATCGCGCGCTCGCCGTTCGGCCAGGGCGCGGCCTGGCCGGTGGTGCAGACCGTGCAGTCCGACGGCATCTGCGTCGAGGTGCTCGCCCCCGCCCCAGACCTGTCCGAGGCACTGGCCCAGCAGGCCCAGGAGCTGGCGCTGCGGATCGCGGCCGAGCTGGGCGTGGTCGGCGTGCTCGCGGTGGAGCTGTTCGAGACCGCGGACGGCGTGCTGGTCAACGAGCTGGCCATGCGCCCGCACAACTCCGGCCACTGGACCATGGACGGGGCAGGCACCTCCCAGTTCGAGCAGCACGTGCGTGCCGTGCTGGACTACCCGCTGGGCCTGACCGATCTGAAGGCCCCCGCGGTGGTGATGGCCAACGTGCTGGGCGCCCCCGCGCCGCCGAAGATGGGCGTGGACGAGCGGATCCACCACCTGTTCGCCCGGTTCCCGGAGGCGCGGGTGCACCTCTACGGCAAGGCGGAGCGGCCCGGTCGCAAGGTCGGGCACGTCAACGTGCTCGGCCAGGACCTGGCCGAGACGCGCAGGCGGGCCACGCTGGCCGCGCACTGGCTCGCCCACGGCGAGTGGACCGACGGATACGACGTGCACGGAGGGAACTGACGTGGCACCGCAGGTTGGCGTGATCATGGGAAGCGATTCGGACTGGCCGGTCATGCAGGCCGCCGCCGAGGCGCTCACCGAGTTCGAGGTGGCCCATGAGATCAGCGTCGTCTCGGCGCACCGCACCCCGCAGCGCATGCTCGACTACGCCCGCGACGCGGCGGGCCGCGGCCTCAAGGTGATCATCGCGGGCGCCGGCGGCGCGGCGCACCTGCCCGGCATGGTCGCCTCGGCCACCGCACTGCCGGTGATCGGCGTGCCGGTGCCGCTGAAGTACCTGGACGGCATGGACTCGCTGCTCTCCATCGTGCAGATGCCCGCTGGCATCCCGGTGGCCACCGTGTCGGTGGCCGGCGCGCGCAACGCGGGCCTGCTCGCGGTGCGCATCCTGGCCTCGCACGACGAGTCGCTGCGGGTCCGGGTGGAGAAGTTCCAGGCCGACCTGGAGGCCATGGTGCTGGACAAGGACGCCAAGCTGCGGGAGCGGATCGCCCAGGGCTGAACCGCTCAGGGTTCGTAGGTGGCGAACTCCGTCAGCAGGGCCTCCTGCTGACGGAGTGCGGCCGAGGCGGCGTCGCCGCGTTCCACCGCCACCGCCGTGGCCAGCGCCTGCACCAGGCTGGTCAGCGCGGTCACCGAGCGCAGCAGTCCGGCCCCGGCCATATCGGCCAGGAACACCGCGTCGGCCAGCCCGGCCAGCGGTGAGGCGGCGGTGTCGGTGAAGGCCACCGTGGTGGCGCCGACGGCCTTGGCGTGCCGGACCGCGCGCACCGTGTCCGCGGCGTAGCGGCGCAGCGAGACCGCGATGAAGACGTCCCGGGGGTCCAGCCGCCGCAGTTTGTCGGTGAGCGTGCCCGGCCCGGGGGTGACCAGCGTGACGTCCTGGCACACCAGGTCCAGCTGGTAACCCAGCAGGTAGGCCACGGTGTGCGATTTGCGCAGCCCCATCACGTGCACCCGCCGGGCCCGCGCGATCGAGCCCACCGCCAGCCGCCAGGCCGCCGGATCGACCTGGGCGAAGGTGCGGGCCAGGTTCTGCCGGTCCAGCTCGGCCGCGCGTTCCAGCACGCTGTCCCCGTCCAGCGCGTCGAACCGGCGGACCAGCTGGGCCTGCCCGGACAGGTGCGCCCGGCACAGCTTCACCAGCGCCGGATAGCCGGAAAGCCCGCACCGCTGGGCGAAGCGCACCACGGTCCCCTCGGTCACCCCCACCGCCCCGGCCAGCTCGGCCGCGGTCTGGAAGGCCACCCCCTCGGGGTCGGCGAGCACCCGCTCGGCCAGCGTGCGCTGGGCCGGGCTCAGCTCGGCGGTGCGCAGCAGGGAGGTCAGTTCAGCGAAGGTCTCCATGGCCCTTTCCGGTCAGTTCCGCGACGGCCGTGCCCAGCCGCGCCAGTGCTTCGGCGATCCAGGGCAGCCGCGCCGGATCGGTGCTGCGCAACGCGGTCCAGCGCTGCTCGTCGGTGTCGCCGTAGAGCAGGCTGGTGGCCAGCCGGAACCGCAGCCCCCGCGGGTCGTCGCCGAAGGCCGAGCCGGGCAGCACCCCGATCCGGTAGCGCGCCAACAGGAGTTCGGCCAGATCAGTCGCGGTACTTGCTTTCCCGCGTGCCGCTTCCAGATCCGGGTACAGGTAGAAACCTCCGCCCGGCGCCGGAGCGCTCGCCCCCGCCGCGAGCACCGTGTCGTAGGCCGCGCGCACCACCGCCCGGTGCAGCCCCAGCCCGGCCGCGACAAAGGCCCGCACCGGTGCCGGCTCCGCCAGCACGTAGGCCGCCGCGACCTGCACCGGCGTGCTCGGGTTCGACCAGATCTCACTGGCCACCCCGATCAGCGCGGCGGTCAGTTCCGCCTTCGGCAGCCGGCAGACCCCGAGCCGCCAGCCGCCCAGCGCGGTCGCCTTGCTCAGCCCGGTGGTCACCACGGTCCGCTCCGGGATGATCTCCGCCGGGCTGAGCACCGAGCCCGGCTCGTGCGCGAGATCCCGGTAGATCTCATCGGAGATCACCATCAGCCCGTGCTCGGCGGCGATCTCGCACACCGCCCGGATCGTCCCGGCCCCGGCCAGCGCCCCGGTCGGGTTGTCCGGCAACGTCAGCACCAGCACGCCGGGCCGCAGCCCGCGCGCCCGCGCCGCTGCCAGGGCCGGTCCCAGCAACGCCGGATCCGGCACCCCGCCCGAGCCCTCGGGCACCGGCACCCACACGACTTCCTTGCCCAGCAACGAAGCCTGCGCCGCGTAGCTCACCCAGCTCGGCCGCGGCAGCACCACATCGCCGGGCAGCACCGACAGCAGCGCGTGCAACAGCGGTTTGCTGCCCGGCCCGGCCACGACCTGGCCGGGTTCGGTGGGCAGACCGCGGCGGTCGAAGTACCCGGCCGCAGCGGCGCGGAGTTCGGGGATGCCCGCGGTGGGGCCGTAGGAGTTGCGCCCGGCGGCCGCGGCGAGTGCGGCGGCGATCTCCGGCGCGACCGGCAACCCGGCCTCCCCGAAGGCCAGGTGGGTGACTGGCACGCCACTGGCGCGCAGGGCCTGGATGCGTTCGTTGGTGGCGAGCGTCGCGGACTGGGTCAGCATGGCCAGCACGCTACAAAGATAGCTGAGGATTCAGTGGATCCTGCAAGTTCCCTTGCATCCAGGGTGGGCGAGGGCACAGGGCGCGCGGGGTGAACGGGGGTTAACATGCTCGACAGCGACGCTGCTACTCGGAGGTAACATACCGTGGACTCGAGCTTCGGCACCTACCAGCTGGCCGAGGAGCATGACGCGCTCCGCGAAGCGGTGCGGGCCTTGGCGGACAAGGAGATCGCGCCCTACGCGGCTGCGGTCGACGAGGACGAGCGCTACCCGATCGAGGCGCACGAAGCCCTGGTGAAGGCCGGTTTCGCCGCCGTGCACGTGCCCGAGGCCTACGACGGCCAGGGCGCCGACTCGGTCGCCACCTGCATCGTCATCGAAGAGGTCGCCCGCGCCTGCGCCTCCTCCTCGCTGATCCCCGCGGTGAACAAGCTCGGCACCATGCCGATCCTGCTGTCGGCCTCGGAAGAGTTGAAGAAGCAGGTCATGCCCAGCATCGCCAGTGGCGAGGCAAGCGCCAGCTACGCGCTGAGCGAGCGCGAGGCCGGTTCGGATGCGGCAGGCATGCGCACCCGCGCCCGCCTGGACGGCGACAACTGGGTCATCAACGGCACCAAGTGCTGGATCACCAACGCGGCCAAGTCCACCTGGTTCACCGTCATGGCGGTCACCGAACCGGGCAAGGGCGCCAACGGCATCTCCGCGTTCGTGGTGCACAAGGACGACCCCGGCTTCGAGGTCGGCCCGAAGGAGCGCAAGCTCGGCATCAAGGGCTCGCCCACCAACGAGATCTACTTCACCGACTGCACCATCCCCGCCGACCGCATCATCGGCGACCCCGGCACCGGCTTCAAAACCGCCCTGCGCACCCTGGACCACACCCGCCCGACCATCGGCGCCCAGGCCGTCGGCATCGCCCAGGGCGCCTTGGACGCGGCACTGGGTTATGTCAAGGAGCGCAAGCAGTTCGGCAAGTCCATCAGCGACTTCCAGGGCGTCCAGTTCATGCTCGCCGACATGGCCATGAAGGTCGAAGCCGCCCGCCACATGGTCTACGTCGCCGCCGCCCGCGCCGAACGCGGCGAACCCAACCTCGGCTTCATCTCCGCCGCCGCCAAGTGCTTCGCCAGCGACGTCGCCATGGAGGTCACCACCGACGCGGTCCAGCTCTTCGGCGGCGCGGGCTACACCAGGGACTTCCCGGTGGAGCGGATGATGCGCGACGCCAAGATCACCCAGATCTACGAGGGCACCAACCAGATCCAGCGGGTGGTCATGTCCCGCGCCCTGCTCAAGGGCTGAGTGGTTCAAGGGCTAAGCGGTCAGTAGCCGCCTGGGTGTTGGGACAGCCAGGCGGCGTGCCGGTCGCGTAGTGCGTCGCGGTCGGCGGTGCTGGGCAGGAAGATGTCCTGGCCGCCGTCGTAGGGGTGGTGCAGGCGGGTCAGGTCCAGGCTCATGATCAGCACTCCGGCGGTGCGGTCGTCGGCCACCGCGCGCAGCAGTTCGTCCAGGCAGCCCGGTCGCCAGGACACCCGGCTCAGGTAGAGGTGGGTGTAGGCGAGGTACTCGGGGTCGTCGTCGGTGCGGACCGAGGTCCAGTGTTCGGCGGCCGGGTGCCAGGCGGCGTGGTCGGTGGGGCGCGGGTCCGGGTCGGGGCGGTCGTTCCAGTCCGGGGTGAGCAGGTAGACGTCCTCGTCGGCGAACAGTTCGTCGAGCACGGTGTTGTAGCGGTGCAACAGGATCCGGTACTCGGCCTCGGTGTCGGCGTAGCGCTGGGACTCCGGCAGGCTGTGGAAGCGGACCCAGCGGTCGCGGTGCGGGCCGCGCAGGTCGTGGCCGATCGGGTCGCAGGGGTGCCACTGCCGGTGCCAGCGCTGGAGCAGGTCCTCGGGGATGGTCACAGTGCCGCCAGCCAGGCCAGGTACCAGTCGTGGAAGTTCGCGGCGGAGCCCTCGCCGGAGTCCTGGTCGAGCCAGATCCGGCCGCGGGACGGGCCGGTGAGCACCAGGTGGTGGTAGTGGCCGCAGCCGATCTCGGCGATTTCCAGGGTGCCGGTGGAGCTGGGCTCGGTGTCGGCCAGGGGGTAGACGCCGTAGTCGGGGCCCGCGCCGCCGTTGCCGACCTGGAGCAGGAAGGTGCGGTAGTCCTCGGGCAGGGTGATTCCGTGCTGGGCCTCGAAATCGGCCACGGCTGCCTCGGACAGGACCGGGTGCAACGCGTAGTCGCGCGCCGGGTTCTCGGCCGCCGCGGTGGCCAGGGTGGCGCGGATGTGCTTGGCGTTCCAGGTGGTCATGGGGTGGCCTGTCGGTGGTCGGTGGTCGGTGGTGTGGTTGGCCGGACAGGTCAGGTGTCAGTTGCGGAGGTCGCCGGGGCTGACCTGGCGCGGTAGGCCGTGGGCAGGTGGATGCCGGGGCGGTGCTTGGAGTCCTGGATCTCCGGCTTGGGCCGGGGTGGCCGGGGGCGAGTGGATCTCTTCGGCGTGCCGGGTGGTCATGGGTTGGCCCGTACCAGTCCGTTCTCGTAGGCGATGATCACCAACTGGGCCCGGTCGCGGGCGTGCAGTTTGGCCAGCAGGCGGCCGACGTAAGTCTTCACCGTGGCCAGGCTCAGGTGCAGCTCGATTGCGATCTCGTCGTTGGCGTGGCCGCGTGCGATCAGGGTCAGGACCTGCTGTTCGCGGTCGGTGATGCCGGTGAGTGGGCGGGCAGGCACCGTGGTGGGGGCGGGTCCTCGGGTGAACTCCTCGATCAGGCGGCGGGTGACGGTGGGGGCGAGCAGGGATTCGCCTGCCGCGATGACGGTGATCGCCTGCAGCAGGTCCGCGGGCGGGGTGTCCTTGAGCAGGAAGCCCGCGGCGCCCGCGCGCAGGGCGGTGAAGACGGCTGAGTCGTCGTCGAACATGGTGAGGACCAGGACGCGGACCTTCGGGGCCTCGGCGCGCAGGCGGCGGGTGGCCTCGATGCCGTCCAGGACCGGCATGCGCACGTCCATCAGCACCACGTCGGGGCGCAGTTCGACCGCCAGCCGGACCGCCTCCGCGCCGTCGGCCGCCTCGCCGACCACGGACAGGCCGGGCGCGGTCTCCAGCAGCACCCGGAAACTGCCGCGCAGCAACGCCTGGTCGTCGGCGACCAGCACCCGGATGCCGGTCATGGGCGCCGCCGGTGCGGCAGGGTGGCGTGTACCCGGAAGCCGCCGTCCGGGCCAGGGCCCGCGCTGAACTCGCCCTCGTGCAGGGCCACGCGTTCGCGCATGCCGGTCAGGCCGTGGCCACCGGGGCGGGGCTCGCCGCCCGGACCGGTGTCGGTCACCTCGATCGTCACCACCTCCCCAGTGTCGGTGACGCTGACCCGGCAGTCCGCCGGGGCCGCGTGCCGGATCACATTGGTCACCGCCTCCTGCACGATCCGCAGCACGGCCAGCCGCACCGCCTCGGGCAACTCCGCCACCGGCACCGCGGCCTCGATCCGCACCCCGGCACCCCTGGCCTGCTCGAACAGTTCGTCCAGGTCCGGCGGACCTGGGTCCTTCGCACGCAGCACACCGAGCAGCCGCCGGGTCTGGGCGAGGGCCTCCTTGCTGGTCGCCTCGATCACCCGCAGCGCGTCTCTGGTCTCCTCCGGCCGGGTCTCGGCCACGAAGTTGGCCACCGCGGCCTTCACCGCGATCAGCCCCATCCCGTGCGCCACCACGTCGTGCAGCTCCCTGGCGATCCGTAATCGCTCGTCCAGCCGGATCTGCCGGGCCTGCTGGGCGGCCAGCCGGTCCGCCTGCCGTCGCCGCTGCCGCACGGTGTCCCCAGCCAGCCAGGCCAGCAGGGCCAGTCCCGCCGCGACCGGCCCGAACACCCAGCCCAGCGGTAGCCACAACGAGCCGAGCCCGGCCGCTGCCAGGCACAGGGCCAGCACACGCAGCGAGTCCCGCCGTGACCACCGGGTGCTGCCCGTGTAGAGCACCAGCGCCACCGTCACGAACGGATCCCACAGCAGCCCGGTGAGCGCGACCGCCACCGCGATCCCCAGGCATACCAACGGCCATCGCCTGCGCAGGGCGACCGCCGTGCCGGCGAGCAACGCGGCCGCGGTGGCCAGCAGCATGGTCGGCATCTCGTCCGACTGGGCCAGCCACAGGTTCCCGGCCACGCCGAAGTTGGCGGCGGCCAGCAGCAACCCGGCGAGCAGGTCCAGCAGGACCAGGTGGCGGCGTGGGGCAGGTGGGGGCATGGGGAGCACGCTAATCGGCGGCGGGGGATCTGGGATCAGCCCAGGGTGGATCAGACCCAGGTATGACTTGGCGGCCGGAACTGTCCATTGTGGTCCGATCCGCGGCGGCCGCCCGCACGGCACGGTGGAGCCATGACCACGCAGCCCCAACAGTTTCCCGGCCGCTGGCTCGGCGGGATCAGCCTGCTCCTCGGCCCCGTGCTGCTGCTCGCCGGCGTGCTGACCCGCTTCGGCGTGTACTTCTTCTTCCCCGCCCAGCTCGCCGGTTACGCCGCCGAACCGCTACGGCTGACCGTGTCCTACGGCCTGGTCGCGGCCGGCCTGGTGCTGCTGTGCCCGGCCGTGCTCGCGCTGTCCGCGCGGATCGGCAACGCCTGGGGCGCGCTCGGCACCGCCTTCGTGCTGATCGGCCTGTTCGCCCGCATCTTCCACGCAGGCGTCGACCACCTGGCCTTCCGACTGGTCGACGCGCAGCAGTCGGCCGCGGCCACCGAGGTGGTCGCCGCGGGGTACGGCGTGCCGCACGTGTTCAGCGTCACCGCGGCCGCGGCCGTGTTCGGCTGGCCGCTGCTGGCCGTCGGCGCCTACCGGGCCGGGGTGCTCGGGCCGGTAGGCGCGCTGGCGCTGGCGGCCATGGCCGCGTTACCGGTGGGTGTGCTCAAGGGCAGCACGATCTCCTCGGTGGTCGCGGCGGCGGCGTTGTGCCTGGCCCTGCTCCCGCTTGGCGTGCGCGTGCTGCGCACCGGCGGCCTGCCGGACCGCGCGGGCCTGCTCAGGTTCGCCGCGGTGGCCGTCGGCGCGATCGGCCTCGGCTGGCTCTCCACCATGGGCTGACCACCGGAATTAGCGCGGATGTTTCGTCGTGCACCTATTCCGCTAACGTACGAATGCGTTGCCGCGCAAGTATTTCCCCGGACGTGGGATGACCTGACGGAATGACCCTTCTTTCGTAGGGGGTTTCCTGTCTGTTTCCTGTTGGAAAGCGCAATCCCGTAGGTGGTTCCAAGTTGAACCAGTACTTTCGGCGGTACTGGGGAACCTCCGGCGCTGACGGCGGCGCCGGAACTGGAAGGAGTCAAGTCAATGCAGCCACTTCGGGATCTCACCCTGCTGCTGGGGCGGGTCGTCGTCGGCGTGGTGTTCATCTACCACGGCTGGCAGAAGCTCGTCACCGGCGGGATCGACGGGGTTGCGGCAGGTTTCGGGAAGATGGGCATTCCGCTGCCCTCGGTGTCCGCGTGGTTCACCGCGCTGGTCGAACTGGTCGGCGGCGCCGCCTTCATTGTCGGCATTGGTCTGCCGCTGGTCGGCGTGCTGTTCGCGGTCGTGATGGCGGGTGCCGGATTCTTCGTGCACTTCAAGAACGGTTTTGGCCTGCCCGGCGGTTACGAGTACATCCTGACCCTGCTGGCGGCGGGTCTGGCCCTCGGTTTCAACGGCGGCCGCTACTCCCTGGACGCGGTCTTCGGCATCGGTCAGCCCAAACGTTCGCGGCAGACCGTAGACGCCTGATTGCGCGCTCAACCGAAACCCGCTGACGCATCGACGTTCACTCGCTCGTGTGACGGGGAACTCCGGTACCCGGAACTCCCCTCAACGAGCGAAGGAGCCGGAAGATGGTGCGCTCAGCGGGTTTCGCGTTGCTCATCGGCCGCATCGCGGTCGGTCTGGTGTTCATCCTGCACGGCTGGCGCAAGCTGATGACGGACGGGATGGACGTCACCACGGCCAACTTCGGCAAGCTGGGCTTCCCGGCCCCGGAGTTCATGGCCTGGTTCACCGCGCTGGTCGAGCTGATCGGCGGCGCGCTGTTCATCCTCGGGGTGGCCCTGCCGCTGATCGGCGTGCTGCTCGCGATCGTCTCGGTGCTCGGCATCCTGTTCGTCACCGCCAAGAACGGCTTCTGGGCCGGGAACGGCGGCTATGAGTACGAGCTGGTGCTGGCGGGCACCGCGCTGGCACTGGGCTTCGCCGGCGGCGAGGTCAGCGTCGGCGGCTACTACCGCCGACGCCGTCATCCCGTTGCCGCCTAACGAAGTTCGCGGGTGATCTTCTCGGTTTCCTTGCGGGCGGCGAGTTTGCCCTCGTCCAGGTTGACGCACTGGACCAGCGAGCCGCCGCCCGCGAGCACCGCGAGCAACCCGTCCACGACACCCGCGTTCGTGTTCCAGTCCACAGTGGACAGGATCCGGTCGTCGGCGTCGAAGCCGAGTTCGGCCGCCCGCTTGGCCGCCAGGTCCAGCAGTTCGTCCACAGTGGACTCACCAAGGGCCGGAGTGTCGCCGGGCACCGGCTCGTGCGGCAGGAAGTCATCGCCGTGCACCCTGGCCTCGGAGATGTAGTCCAGCACGCCGGGCGGCGTGCTGGACAGCCCGCGGCCCATCGGGTCCAGCGAGGCCACCGCGACTGTGCGCGCGCCCGGCGCGTCCCCGCCGGGCGCGGTGAAGCACACCTCGGCGCCTGCCGGATCGAAGCGCACGCTCGCCCCGCACCACCACGAGCCCAGTAGCACCCCGACGGTCTGCCAGTGCGTGGGCAGCAGCACCCCGACCGGGGTGCCCGCCTCCACATCCAGCTCATCGCGCAGCCAGTTGGCGGTCTTGCTGGCCCAGTTGGCCATGGTGGCCCTGGACAGCTCGATCCGGACGCCGGTCGCGTCGTCGTAGTAGGTGATCAGCGGCCGCGCCGGGTCGGCACGCAGCAGCGGGCGGAACAGCTTCTCGGTGATGCTCATCTGGGCCCCAAACTCAGTACACGCAGCGAACCCCGTTGGCGGTGATCGGCTCGTCCACCTCGACCGGCTGCCGCCGGGCGCCGGGCGGGCCGACCGCCCCATCCAAACGCACCGCCCCGGCCCCGCCCAACCGCGCAGGTGGCGAACCCGGCGGCGGCCCGGAGGATGGTGGCGCGGAGGACGGCGGCGGCTGGGGCGAGGCTGGCGGTTCCGGCTTGGTCAGCCCGGCCACGAAGGCCCGCACCTGGTCCCGGTCGACCGTGATGACGCTCTGCCCACGTTCGTTGCGGGCGCCAACGCCGGTGACCGGGATGGTGCGGAACTCCACGTTGCCGCCGGCCAGCCCCTGCATCTGCTGGGCGAACTGCAACGGGTCCCAGCCCGAGTCCATCACGATCGACTTCTTCGCCGCCGCCATCAGCGCGCTCAGTTTGCCAGGGTTGGTCAGCGTGCCGGAGGAGAGGATCTTGCTCACCACCGCGGCCATGAACGCCTGCTGGCGCACGATCCGGTCCAGGTCGCTGCGCGGCAACCCGTTGCGCTGCCGGACGAAGGCCAGCGCGTCGCCGCCGGAGATGGTCTGCGGCCCGGCCCGGAAACTCGCGCCGGAGTCCGGATCGCTGGTGGAGCGGCGCAGGCACACGTCCACCCCGCCGACCGCCTCGGTCAGCAGGTAGAAGCCGTACAGGTTGACCTCGGCGTAGCGGTCGATGCGCAGCCCGGTCAGCTCCTGCACGGTCAGCGCCAGCGCCAGCCGCCCCGCCTGGTGACCTTCCTTGTCCAGCCGGGCGTGCTCGGTGACGCCCTCGGCCCGGAGCTGGTCGATCTTGCGGTTCTTGCCCCGGGTGTAGGCGGAGTTGATCTTCTCCTCGCCGATGCCGGGCACCGTGGTGTAGGTGTCCCTCGGGATGGAGAAGGCGGTGGCCTTGCGGCCGTCGTCGGGCACCCGCAGCACGATGATGGTGTCGGTGTTCACCCCGCCGTCGTTGGCCTCGGTGCGCAGCTGCTTCAACACCTTGGCTGGCAACGGATTGCCCTCGGCGTCGGTGCGGCTGTCACTGCCAACCAGCAGGATGTCGGTGGCGCCGTCCTTGGCCTCCGGCGCGTTCGGCGCCTGGCCCAGTTCGTCGATCAGGTTGGTGGTGGTGACGTTGTCCTCGATGCGCGAGACCGTGGCCCAGCTGATCCCGGTCGCGGTGAGCACCGCCACCGAGAGCACCGCGGCCACGGTGCGCACGGAGACCAGGCCCGCGGTCTTCCACCGGCTGCGCCTGCGCGGCACGGGCACTGGCTCGGCGCCGTCCAGCGGCGCCCACTTCTGTTGTGGCCCAACGGCGACGGCGGCGACCGCGGCGTCCGTGCCGACCGGCTCGGCCGCCGGTTCGGCGGCACCCGCGACCGGCTCGGCCGCCCGCTCATCGGCGTCGTCGACCTGCCCCGCCACCGCGTTGTCGGCAACCTGCCCGGCTGCCGTGTCCTCGGTCCCGGCGGCCTGCCTGGCCGCCGCATCCACACTCGCCGTGGTGGCCCGCCCGGCCACCTCGGTGTCGTGGTCCTGCTCGGCGGCCCGCCCGGCCGCCGCGTCGGTATCCATGTCCCCGGCCGACGCCTGCGCGCCGTCCTGGTTCGGACGTGGTTTCTGCTCCTCCACGTCCCTGCCTCCCTGTTGAACGTGCTGGATTTCCCCCGGTCACCAGCCTAGTTCACGCAGGTGACACCGTCCGCCGTGATCGGTTGCTGACCCGGCGCGGCGGCCGGGGCGACCGAGTCCACCCCATCGAGTGAAACGGGACCCCTGGCGGTGAACCCGCGGGCGCCGGGGCCCTTGTAGTCCTTGCCGAGGTAGACCTCGACGGTGCCCGCGGTCACCTTGGCGTTCTCCTCCACGGCGACCCCGCCCAGCGCCTCGGACACCTTGTCCGCGAGCGACTTCTCGCCCTTGGCGTAGCGCACCACGGTCTTCGGCCTGGCAGGCGCGTTGTCGCTCTTGCCCTTGGCGAATCCCTTGGCCGCCAGCGCGTCCTGCACCTTGGTGGCCAGTCCGGTGGTGGTCGTGGTGTTGAACACGTCGACCTTGGCGCCCGCCGAGTCGTTGCCGCCGTTGTTCCCACTGCCGGCCTGGGTGCTGGTGGGCGCGGCCGGGCTGCCGGTGATGAGCTGCTTGGCGAAGTCCTTGACCTTGGAGGGGTTGACGCTGAACGCATCCTGCCCGTCCGAGGTCTTGATCGACTCACCCAGCGGCATGGTCTCGAAGCTGATCCGCCCACCCGCCATGCCCTGCATCTGCTGGGCGAAGGCGATCACGTCCCAGTCCTTGTCCAGCACGATGGACTTCTTCAGCGCCTCGAACAGGTTGCTCAGCTTGGTGGGGTCGGTCAGCGTGCCGCCGGAGAGGATCTTCTTGGCCAGCCCCGCCATGAACACCTGCTGGCGCACCACCCGGTCCAGGTCGCCGCGCGGCAGGCCGTAGCGCTGGCGCACGAAGGCCAGCGCGTCGCCACCGGAGATGCTCTGCGGGCCCGCCTTGAAGTTCGCGCCGGACTTCTCTTCCTTGGTGGCCTTGGTCAGGCACACGTCCACGCCGCCGACGGCCTTGGTGATCTCGTAGAAGCCGAGCAGGTTGACCTCGGCGTAGTGGTCGATCTCCACCCCTGACAGGTTCTCCAGGGTCTTGATCAGCACCTTGGAGCCCTCGGTGTTGGCGTCGCGTTCCTGCTCGGGCTTGCTCTTGCTGCTGTTGCGCAGCTGCCTGAGCGCGGCGTTGCGGCCGAAGGCGTAGGCCGAGTTGACCTTGTTCTTGCCGTGTCCCGGCACGTCGACATAGGAGTCGCGCGGGAAGGACATCGCGCTGGCCTTGCTGCCGTCGTTGGGGATCCGGATCAGGATCAGCGAGTCGGTCAGGTGGCCCTCGTTGTCGCCGGCACGCAGCTCCTGCAGGATCTGCTTGGGCAGCGGGTTGCCCTGCGCGTCGACCCGGGAGTCGTTGCCCACCAGCAGGATGTCCGTTGCCCCGTCGGCCGCGATCTCACCCTGCTGCTTCTTGCCGATCACGTCGTTCTTGGTGAGCCCGCCGTCGAGGTTGCCGAGCATGCCGTAGGCGACCCCGGAGGCCAGCAGCACGGTGGCCGAGCTGACCGCGAGCACGATCTTGGCCACCCGCATCGCCTGCCGCTTGCCCTGCTCCTGGGCGGACAGCTTCGGCTGCCCGGGCGTGCGTGCCTTGGTGGTGACGGCGGCGGCGTTGGCACGGGTCCGCTCGGTGGGCTTCCGCTCGGTGGGCTTCCGCTCGGTGGGCTTCCGCTCGGTGGGCCGCGGTCTGGCCTGCTCGCGCGGTGCCGGACGGCCGCCTCCCCGACTTGCCGCGCCAGGGTCCGGGGCGGGACGCCGCCGGTCGCCCTGGCCAGCTGGCGGTGCGGGGCGGCGCGGGCGACCCTGGGGGTCACCGGGCCGCTGGGGCCGGTCGTCCAACTCCGTTCTCCTCCCGGTCGATCGGACCAGATTATCTGGGGTCTGGCACCGCGTTCGCGGTTGCCGACATAACGTGGACGCATCAGAGGGTTTGCTGGTTGCTGCTCGTGACAGACTGCGACCGGATCGGCACGAGATCACGCGGCAGGGTTCAGGGGAGGATACGGATGCGGGTACTGGTCACAGGCGGTGCCGGGTTCATCGGCTCGCACTACGTCCGTCAGTTGCTGGGTGGCGCGTACCCGGCCTTCGCCGAGGCGGAGGTGACGGTGCTGGACAAACTCACCTACGCGGGCACCAGGACCAACCTCGAACCGGTGGCCGACAACCCCCGGCTGACCTTCGTCGAAGGCGATATCTGCGATCCGGAGCTGGTGCGCAAGCTCATGTCCGGCCAGGACGTGGTGGTGCACTTCGCGGCCGAATCGCACGTGGACCGCTCCATCCTGGGCGCGGCCGACTTCGTGCTGACCAACGTGCTGGGCACGCAGACCCTGCTGCAGGGCGCGCTGGAGGCCAATGTCGGCCGATTCGTGCACGTCAGCACCGATGAGGTGTACGGCTCCATCGAGTCCGGCTCGTGGACCGAGGAGCACATCCTGGAGCCCAACTCGCCGTACTCGGCGTCCAAGGCCAGCTCGGACCTGCTGGCCCGCTCCTACTTCCGCACCCACGGACTGCCGGTCTGCGTGACCCGCTGCTCGAACAACTACGGGCCGTACCAGTTCCCGGAGAAGGTCATCCCGCTGTTCGTGACCAATCTCATCGACGGCAAGACCGTGCCGCTCTACGGCGACGGCCTCAACATCCGGGACTGGCTGCACGTGGACGACCACTGCCGGGGCATCCAGCTGGTCGCCGAGGGCGGCCGGGCGGGTGAGATCTACAACATCGGCGGCGGCACCGAGCTGACCAACAAGGAACTGACCGGGCTGCTGCTGGAGGCCACCGGCAAGGACTGGGGCAGTGTGACTCCGGTCACCGACCGCAAGGGCCACGACCGGCGCTACTCGGTGGACATCACCAAGATCAGCACCGAACTGGGTTACGCGCCGCGGGTGCCGTTCACCGAGGGCCTGGCCCAGACGGTGAAGTGGTACCGGGACAACCGCACCTGGTGGGAGGCGCTCAAGCAGCGCGCCGAGCTGGCCAAGGGCTGAGCCGGTGCCTGGACTGGGACTGCTCGTCACCGGCGGCCGCGGTCAGCTCGGCACCGACCTGGCCGCTCTCGCGTCCACAAAGGACGGTTGGCTGACGCACGCGCCCGGCTCGGCCGAACTGGACGTCAGCGAGGCGGACGCGGTCGAGGACGCGGTGCACGGGATCGCCTGCGCGGCCAGGGACGCCGGCCTGCGCCCGGTGGTGATCAGCGCGGGCGCCTACACCGCGGTGGACGCCGCCGAGACCGACGAGGACCGGGCGCTGGCGATCAACGGCACCGGCGCCGGGCTGCTCGCCAAGGCCTGTGCGGCAAGGGATGTGCCGCTGATCCACCTCTCCACCGACTACGTCTTCCCCGGCGACGGCACCCGGCCGTACGAGCCGGGCGACGCCACCGGACCACGTTCGGCCTACGGGCGGACCAAGCTGGCCGGGGAACGCGCGGTGCTGGACTCGGGCGCCCTGGCCTATGTGGTGCGCACCCAGTGGGTGTACGGCTCCACCGGCAAGAACTTCGTGCGCACCATGGTCCGGCTGGAGTCCAGCCGGGACACACTGTCCGTTGTGGACGATCAGGTGGGCTGCCCGACCTGGACCGTGGACCTGGCCTCCGGCCTGCTGGACCTGGCCGTGCTGGCCACCGGTCCGAACCCGCCGGAGCAGCGGCTGCTGCACTGCGCTGGCGGCGGGGAGACCACCTGGTACCGGTTCACCCAGGCCATCTTCACCGAGCTGGGCGCGGATCCCGACCGGGTCAAACCGTGCACCTCGGCCGATTTCCCCAGCCCGGTCAAGCGCCCGCCGTACTCGGTGCTCTCGCCGAAGTCCTGGGAGTCGGCCGGACTGACCCCGCTGCGCCCCTGGCGCGAGGCGCTGACCGCCGCCTTCGCCGAGCAGGGCGAGCGGTTCCGCACGGCCTGAGCACGCCGCGACACCCGCCGCACGTCCGGCGGGTGTCGTAGCCGGGGCGTACGGCGGGTGTCGACCGGGGTCGGGGACCGGGTCGGGGGTTGGCCCGATGTCCGTGAGCCGCCACCCGATGACGCTGGGGGCATGGCGAAATCCGGGGCGCAGCGGGCGCGGAACCTGTTGGTGTGGCTGCATGTGGTGAGTTCGGTCGGCTGGATGTCGCTGGCGCTGACCTTGTTCGCGCTGGTGACCTACGGCATCGGCGTCGAGGATCCCGGACTGCGGCTGGCCGCGTTCCGGATGGCCGAGGTGCTGGATCTGCGGGTGCTGCAGATCCTGGCGGAGACCTCGGCGTTCACCGGGTTCATGCTCTCCGCGCTGACGCCATGGGGCTACTTCCGGCACTGGTGGGTGCTGATCAAGTTCGCGATCACCCTGCTGCAGCTCTACATCGGCATCTTCATCCTCAGCGCCAACCTGCACGACTCGGTGCTGGCCGCGGCCTCCGGCGGGCGCGGACCGGCGGTGTGGCTGGCGGTGGCCTCGGCCTTCATGGTGGGCGGGATCGCTTTCCAGGCCTGGCTTTCGGTGGCCAAACCGGGCAAGCGCACGCCCTGGACGCCGCCGGGCAAGCAGGCCACCGCGCCGGTCCGGCACGTCTACGCGGCCAGCGCGGTGCCACCGGTGGCCTACCTGGCCGGGCAGTTCCTGCCCTGGGCGACGCCGTTGCTGATGCTGGTGGTGGTGCTCTGGTACTCGATCCGGCGCGGGGTTCGACTCCGGGCACTGGCCCGGTGAGCCACGAGGGGCCCGACCGGCGCCCCTGGGGGTCAGGCGCCGGCCGGGCTGGTCAGATGGTCGGCGGGAACACGCCCGCGCGGCCCAGCAGCGCGGGTACGGGCTTGCCGAGGCGCTGGGCCAGCCAGCCCGCCGTGTCGGCCACCGCGATCATGTCCACGCCGGTTGCGATACCCATTCGTTCCAGTGCGTAAACCACGTCTTCGGTGGCGATGTTGCCGGCCGCACCTGGGGCAAACCGGCAACCCCCGAAGCCACCAGCGGAAACGTCCACCACCCTGACCCCGGCCTCCACCGCGGCGATCGCGTTGGCATACCCGGTGTTGCGGGTGTTGTGGAAGTGGCAGCGCAGCCGGATCCCCGGCGCGGCCGCGCGCACCTCGGTGATCATCGCGCGCACCTGGTCCGGGGTGGCCACGCCGAGGGTGTCGGCCAGGGACAGTTCGGCGGGGCCGGTGTCGGCCACTTTCGCGGCCAGTTCGACCACCGCGGCCCTGGGCACCTCGCCGGCGTACGGGCAGCCGAAGGCCACCGCGATGCCCACCGAGACCGGCACCCCGGCCGCCAGTCCGGCCTTGGTCACCTCGGCCAGTTCGGCGAGCAGCTGGTCCTGGGAGCGCTTTTCCTGCCGTTGCGCGAAATCCTCGGTGGCAGGCAGCACGAACTGGGCCTCGTCCAGGTAGGCCGCCGCCTGCTGCAGGGCCGCCCGGTCCGGCACCAGCGCGCCGTAGCGCAGGCCGGGCAGCCGGGGCAGCGCGCTGAGCACCTGCTCGGCCGCCGGGGAGAACGGCGGGCAGAACGAGGCCGCCTCGATCCGCCGCAATCCGGCCGCGGCCAGGCATTCCACCAGCTCGATGGTGTCCACCGCGGACAGCGCGAGGCCGCCGCCGGCCAGGCCGTCCCGCGGTGCGATCTCGACCAGCTCAACAGCGTCCACAGACGGCTCCATGTATACAAAGCAAACGTTCGAGCGGAGCATCCAGGCGCTGACAACTTGTGTCAAGTCGCTGCATCGCTCTAGTTTGCATACAAAATGATGCAGCTTGCATTTCGGAGCGTGATCAATGGCGCTGGCGGCGGAGAAGGCGTACCAAACCCTGCGCGCGGGCATCCTGGACGGCACCCATCAGCCAGCTCAGCGCCTGGCCGAGGTCGAGCTGGCCGAGGGCCTCGGCCTGTCCCGCACCCCCGTCCGGGAGGCGTTGCGGCGGCTGGAGGTCGAGGGCCTGGTCGAGCTGGAGCCGCACCGCGGCGCGCGGGTGGCCCAGTGGACCCGCGCCGACGTGGAGGAGCTGTACGACCTGCGGATGCTGCTGGAGTCCTTCGTGGCCGCCCGCGCCGCGACCAGGATCGGCCAGGGCGCGCTGGCCCGGCTGGCCCAGCTCCGCGACATCATGGCCGCCGCGGCGACCGCGGGCGCGGCGCAGGACCTGACCAGGGTGGCCGAGGCCAACTGCGAGTTCCACACCATCATCGGCGCGGCCGCGGCCAGTCCCCGGGTGCTGACCATGCTGACCACGGTGATCGAGATGCCGCTGGTGCTGCGCACCTTCCACGACTACCAGCCCGCCGAGCTGGCCCGCAGCCTCTCCCACCACCGTGAGCTGGTGGACGCGCTGACCGAGCGGGATCCGGACTGGGCGGAGGCGGTGATGCGGGCGCATGTGCTGGCCGCGAAACGGGTTCTGCTCCGGGTGTATACCAGGTAGACCGGCGTGGGATGGCGGCGGAAGTCCTTGCGCGGCAGGCGCGTAGGGTCCTCTAGGGTCCTGGGACAAGGATGGCGACAGGGTGGGGCACAGGGAGAACTCGGTGGGGGGCTTTCGACTCGGGGTCGACGTCGGAGACACGTTCACCGACGTCCTGCTGGTCGACGAGCGCACCGGCGCGGCCTTCCGCGCCAAGACCCCGACCACCCCGCACAACCTCGCGGTGGCCGTGCTCAACGGCATCCGGGACACCTGCCGCGCGGCCGGGGTCGACCCGAAGCTGATCGGGCACGTGCTGCACGGCGGTTCGGTGGCCAGCAACGCGATCCTGCAGGGCAGCGGCGCGAGGGTCGGCCTGGTCACCACCAGCGGCTTCCGCCAGGTGCTGCAACTGGCCCGCAGTTACGCCGCCGAACCGCTGGCCCGCCCGGAGGACACCGTCGAGGTGATCGAGCGGATCGGCCCGGACGGTTCGGTGCTGCTGCCGCTGGACACCGGCGCGGCCCGGATCGCGTTGCGCCGCCTGCGCGCGGCCAGGGTGGAGGCGCTGACCATCTCGCTGCTCAACGCCGGGGTCAACGACCGGCACGAGCGGCTGCTGGGCAGGCTGGCCGCCGAGGAGCTGCCAGGGGTGCCGGTGTCGCTGTCCGCGCACGTGCTCACCGAGCCGCGCGAGTACGAGCGCACGGTCTCCGCGGTGGTCAACAGCTACCTGCGTCCGCAGGCGAGCCGGGCGGTCCGGGACCTGGAGACCGCGCTGGCCGCGGCCGGGATCACCGCGCGGATCTCGGTGCTGCGCAACGACGGCCGCGTCACCGCCGCCGGGCACGCCGCGGAACGCCCGATCGCCGCGGTCTCCTCCGGCCGGGCAGGCGGTTTGCTCGGGGCCGCGCACTTCGCCGGGCTGGCCGGGTTCACCGACTTCCTCAGCCTGGACCTGGGTGGCAGCTCCGCCGATGTCGCGCTGGTGCGGGACGGGCGCCCGCGGATCGACCGCCAGACCGCGGTCGGCGACCTGACCCTGCGCGCCACCGGCGTTGACGTGCATACGGTTGCCCTCGGCGGCGGTTCGCTGGTCCGGGTCTCCAAGAGCACCATGGAACTGCGCATCGGCCCGGCCTCGGCAGGCGCGCTGCCCGGCCCGATCTCCTACCGCAACGGCGGCACCAAACCCACCGTCACCGACGTCAACCTGGCCCTGGGCTACCTGCCGGAAGCCATCGCGGGCGGCCGGATCCGCCTCGACCTGGAAGGCGGCCGCAAAGCAGTGGCCGCCCTCGCCGACGCCCTCGCCCTGCCCACCCCCGAACGCGCCGCGGGCGAAGTCCTGGCCCTGGTCAACGACAAACTCTTCCGGGCCCTGCGCCTGGTCAGCGTCCGCAACGGCCACGACCCCAAGGACTTCCCCCTGGTCGTCTTCGGCGGCGCGGGCCCCCTGCACGCCAACGCCCTGGCCAGAATCACCGGCACCTGGCCAGTAATCGTTCCCCCCTCCCCAGGCACCCTCGCCGCCTACGGCCTGGCAGCCACCGAACCCAGCGAAGAGGTAGTGGCACCCCCCGGCCTCACCGGCGCAGGCCCAGTCCGCCTACGCGCGGTACTGGCCGACCTGGTCCACTCCGCAGGCGACCGCCTGGCCGCCAGGGGAGTGCCACGCACAGAACTACAAGCCCAGGCCGACATAACCCTGCAACTCCCCGGCGGCCGCACCACCGAACTACTGGCCAACCTGGACAACTCAGTGCTGAGCGCCGAAGACCCACGCAAAGCCCTGGGCATCGAACCAGAAGCCGAAATCCTCGACCTACGAGTGATCGTCCGCGGCCCCCGCCCCCCACTGCTCACCCACGAGCCCCTACCCGGCCGCAAGAACCCGATCCCAGACGCACTCCTGCGCACCAAAAAGATCATGGTCGACTCAACCCTAGTAGCGGCAGACGTCTACGACCGAACCAAGTTGTTGGCAGGCAACATAGTCAGCGGCCCAGCCCTGATCGTTGAACCAGACTCAACCACCCTGGTCCAACCAGGACACGCAGCCAAAGTCCACCCCAGCGGCTGCCTGTTGATCAACCCCGAGTAACCAACGCAACCACCACAACTTGTTGCGAAAAGGCGTGGCGCGCAGCGACACGGCGAGCCTTTAACCAGTGGCGGGGTGCCGATTTTTCGCGTTGCCTTGTCGTGCGTCCGACACATCCGAAGCTTGCTTCGCGTGTGGCGGATGCGCGACGAGGCGACTAAGAGCGAAAAATCCAGCGTGCGGAGCACGCCAATCGATACAGCCTCGCTGACCGGGCTCGAACCGGTGACTACTCGGTCCTGAGAGCCGAGCGCTCTACCACTGAGCTACAGCGAGTCGGACTTTCCACAGTGGCACAGGACTACTCGGTCGCGCCAGAACTTCGCCCGATCGGCCGCCCGCTGAAGAATCCGGACCGGCGCAGCACCTGTGCCCAGGCCGGATCGGCGATGCTGACCCCGTGCACCAGTTCCGGGGTCGGGGTGAACTCGGCGACTCCGTCGGCCGGCCGGGGGGCGGTCCAGCCGGACAGGCGCGGGTCCAGGCCGACCCGGGCGCAGACCTCCTCGACCTTGGCCCGGCCGCATTCCACGTGTCCGTCCAGCACGTCCCAGGGCAGTGGCAGGCCGGCCCAGACCGCGGTGTCGGGGGACAGGTCGGCGCCTGCCGCGTGCCACTGCACCAGGTCGGCGGCCATCAGTCGCATCGCCTTGCCGGGGCAGGCGATCTCCAGCAGTCGTTCGGTGCCGGTGGCGGCCAGGCAGGACAGCCAGGCCGCGCGGGCGGCGTTGTAGCCCTGGGCGAGCAGGTTCCAGGTGCTGGAATCGTTGCCTCGGCGCACAACCATCCGCACGCGATCAAAGCCGCCGGTGCGCCACATCCGTCCCAGCAGGGTCGCGGCCTGGTGCATCACCGCTGACCAGCGGCCCAGCAGTTCGCCGCGCTGGGCGTCGTCGAGCCGGTAGAGCACCTCCTGGCTGGGCAGTACGAGTGCGATCATCGCCCAGTCGGTCGCCGTCCCGCGTTCGCAGCGGGCCAGCAGCGCGTCGGCGATCTGGTCGAACGGGTTTGCCCGCCCGGCCAGGGAGAACTCGCGGCGCAGGTTGCGGCGGGCGGTGTAGTAGGCGATGAAGCAGGCCGCGTCCTCATCGGCGCGGAAGCGGGCGAAGTCCAGTTGTCCGGCGAACCCGGAGCGGCCCAGCATCACCAGTCGCCGCTTGAACTGCTCGTGTTCGAGTTGTTTCGCCTTGGCCGCCAGCCGGTGCAGCGCGCGCCAGCGCCGGTTGTACTGCCGCGCGGTGATCTCCATCCCGGCCCGCTGGCGTTCCTGCCGGTCCAGCCGGTGGGCCAGGAAGTCGGCGTGGTCGGTGTGCCAGCCCACGGTCTCGCCGAGGGAGTTGGCCACCGCGCGCAGGGCCTGCGGGTCGTCCGGGTTGACCGCGGGTGGTTCGGGCAGGCCGAAGACCTTGGCCGCGCAGGCCAGTTGCGCGGTGCCGCCGACCGGGCGGGCGAAGTCCTCCGGCATGGAGGAGAAGTAGCCGTTGCCCCGGCCCTTGGCCGCGGCGACCCCGAGTAACGCGGACTCCGCCGCGGTGAGCTTGCCGCCGAGCGCCTGGAGCACCAGTTCGGCGACGTCCTCGGGACGGTGCCGTTCGTCGAGGGAGGCGTGCAGCTCCTTGAGCGCCGACTCGGCTTCCTCGCCTGGGGTCATGACCTCCATGCTGGCAGCATCACGTCGCGCTCACGAGGACTTTCCCGTGCCTGGAACGCGTTTGGAGCAACGGGTTACTCCGTCGTGACAGCTCTGTCACACGCGCCTTGGCAACGCCGCGGTCAGCGCCTGCCCGCCGCCTGCCGGTAGGCCGCCACGGTCTCCTCGGCACAGCGCCGCCAGGTGAACTCCGAGGCGTGCGCCCGCCGTTTGGCCAGGGTGTCCGCTGACACGCCATCGTCCAATGTGGACGACAGGGCCGCGGTGAGCGCTTCCACGTCGCCGAACGGGACCAGGGTGGCCAGTCCGCCCGCCACCTCGCGCAGCGCGGGCACGTCCGAGCACACCACCGGCACGCCGCAGGCCATGGCCTCCAGCACCGGCAGGCCGAAGCCCTCGTCCCGGGACGGCAGCACCAGCAGCGCGGCCCCCGCGACCACCCGGCGCAGGTCCAGCTCGGAGAGGTACCCGGTGCGGATCACCCGGCCATCGGTTCCGTCCACGGTGTCCGTGCCTGGCCCGGCCAGCACCAGCGGCGGCAGTTCCGGATCGGCCGCGTGCGCGGCGACCAGGCTGGCCAGGCCCTTGCGCGGGCCTTCGGCGCCGACGAAGAGCAGGTACTGCTCGGGCAGCCCGAGCCGTCGCCGCAGGTTCTCACTGGGCGCCCTGGCCACGAACCAGGCCGGGTCCACGCCCAGCGGGGTGACCTTGATCCGTTCCTTGGACACGCCGAGGCGTTCGCTGACCGTCTCGGCCACCGCGTGCGTCGGCGTGCACACCACGTCGGCGCGCTTGGCCGAGCGCCGGACCAGTTCGGGCAGGTCGGACTCGCTGGCCGGGATCTCCGCGGGCGCGTCCAGGAAGGCCAGGTCATGGATGGTGAGCACACTGCCTGCGCGCAGCGAGGGCGGCAGCACGAAGTTGGTCGCGTGCACCACGTCGGTGAACCCGGCGAAGACCTCGATCGGCGGCAGCGGCGAGCGCAGCCAGGCCGCGCGCAGCAGCCGGGCTGGCACCGGCAGGCCGCGGGCGCGCACCCCGTGCGGCACGGCCGAGCGCAGCGCCCGCCAGCCGCGCAGGGTGAAGGCCACCGCGCGAACGTCCACAGTGGACATCGAGGCGAGTTCCTCGGCCAGTGCGGCGGTGTACCGGCCGACCCCGGTCCGGTCCCCGAGCAGCGGGTTGCCGTCCAGCAGCACCCGGAGCGGCTTCACGTCAGCGTTTCCTCTCACTGGCTTCTCTCGTCCCCGCCGCGCAGCCGGTCCTTGGCCAGCCGCGCCAGTCGCCCACCGGCCCGCCGGGCGACCTCGCCCGCGCCACCGGCGTTGAGGTACTCCCGGAACAGGCCAAGGTCCCGGCGCAGTCGCTGGCTGGAGTTGAGCGGGGGTGTCCTGGTCAGCGGGGAGCTGGCGGAGAGCCGATCGGCGGCCGGGCGCGGGTTGCGGCAGAACTCCACCAGCGGCGCCAGCGCGTTCTCCCAGGTGAACTCGTCCCGGATGGCGGCGATCCGGTCCCGGCAGGCCGCGGCGAACTCGGTGTCGTAGAGCACCAGGTCCAGCGCCTCGGCCAGTTCCGCCGGGTCCTCGGCCGGGACGACCAGGCCAAGGCCCTCAGCGCGGACCAGGTCGGCGAAGGAATCGCCGTCGGTGGTCACGATGGGCAGTCCGGCCCACAGGTAGTCCAAAACCCTGGTGCGGAAGGCGAAGGTGGTCTCCACGTGCTCGAAGTGCGTGGTGACCCCGCAGTCGGCGTCCAGCAGGAAGTTCTGCCGCTGGTGGTAGGGCACCCAGCTCTCGTTGAAGAACACGTGCCGGTTGACCAGGCCGAGCTGGTGCGCCAGTCGCCGGGTCTCCGCGGTGATGCCCATCTCCGGCACGTCCGGGTTCGGATGGCGCATGCCGAGGAAGAACAGCCGGAGGTCATCGCGCTTGTGCCGCAACAGATCCACCGACTGGATCAGGGTCAGCGGGTCGAACCAGCTGTACACGCCACCGGCCCACAGCACGACCTTGTCGGACTCGCCGATGCCGGGCGCGACGCCGCGGATACCGCGGCCGTTGCGCTCCGGCGGCTTGCCGGGCAGGCCGAAGGGGGCCACCGCGAGCAGGGACTGCACGGTCGGGTCGGCGTCGTAGAGCGCGGGGGTGAGCCTGCCCAGCGCCATCAGGTTGCCCAGCCAGAAGTGCCGCTGGCGTTCGGAGGCGCAGAGGAAGAAGTCACCGCGCTGGAGCTGGGCGTTGAGCACCTTGGTGACGCCGATGACGTCCTTGGCCCGGCGCTCGTCGTCGTTGTCCTTGCTCTGTTCCAGCAGTTCCAGGTGCATCGGGTCGTAGACGTCGCAGACCACGATCTTGGTGGAGTCCTTGCGCTTCAGCGAGGGCACCAGTTCCAGCACGTGGCCCTGCAGCACCACCACGTCGGCCCAGTCCACGTGCTGCGGCAGATCCCGTTGCGGCGCCTGCACAACCGCGAACGGCGCGGGCGGCGGCGCGAAGGACTTGTTGATGCTGACCAGCCGGACCTCGTGCTCGCCTGCGAGGGTCAGCGCCATGTTCCAGGCCCGGATCGCCGGTCCGGCCATCCGCTCGGCCACCACATCGCCGGTGATCACCAGGATCCGCCGCGGCCGCCCGAACACCTCATCCAGACCGAAGGCCTTGACCAGCACCTCGTGTGCGGCCAGGTAGCGCGGCAGCGGGTAGGCGGGCTCCATCGCCTTGCGCATCAACGGAAGCAGGTCGTGATCGGTGCACCTCCTGGCGGCCTGTTCCTCGGCCCGCGAGGGGCCGAGCGAGGGCAGCAGCTCCACGAACTGGTCGATCGCCAGGAACCCGGCCAGGGTCTCCCGGGAGATCTCGACGGGTGCGTCGTCCTCGGCCCGGTCGGCCGGGCGGCGAGTGATCTCCAGCTGGGTCGGGTCCAGTTCGCCGCGGGCGGTGGAGCGGCGCACGGCCAGGGCCAGCGCGGCGGGCAGCACCTTGGCCAGCGAGGCGTCGGAGAGGTTCTTGTAGAGCATCGCCAGCGCGTTGCGCTCCAGCAGGTAGTGCTCGCGGGCGGAGTGCACGCCGGACATGGAGGCGTGGTGCCGGTGGTAGGTCAGCGAGCCGGGCTCGTAGCGCACCCGCCAGCCGCGCAGGTTGAGCCGCCAGCCGAGGTCCACGTCCTCGTAGAACATGAAGAAGCGCTCGTCGAAGCCGTGCAGCGCGCGGAACAGGTTGGCCCGCACGAACAGTGCCGACCCGGTGCCGAAGAGCACGTCGCGCGGGGCGTCGTGCGAGCCGTCGTCGGGTTCCCCGGCGTGCCGCTTGTAGCCCATGCCGAACCAGGTGAGCCCGCCGTCGACGAAGTCGATGGCCTTGCCATCCCAGTCCAGGACCTTGCTGGCCACCGCGCCCACGGTCGGCTCCGCGCGCAGCACCGCGACCGCGGCCCGCACCCACTGCGGATCCGGCCGGGCGTCGTTGTTGAGGAAGGCCAGCACCTCGCCGTGGGAGTGCTCGACGCCGAGGTTGCAGCCACCGGCGAAGCCCAGGTTGGCCGGGGCGCGTACCAGCATGACCCCGTCCGCCTCGGCCTCGATCCGCTCGGCCGAACCGTCGCCGGAGGCGTTGTCGACGCAGATCAGCTGGAGTCGTTCGGTCGGGTAGTCGAGCTGCTCGCGCAACGCCCGCAGGCAGGTGATGGTGTCCTCGGCGCCGCGGTAGTTGACCACCACCACCGACACCAGGGGCAACTCCGCCACGTCCCGACTCCTCCCCGCAGACTGCGCGAACTCGCTAAGCCTGCCTCATCCGATGTTGATCGTAGGTACGGCCCGCACCCAAAAGGTGTCAATCGCACCTAGACGAGCCTCACACTGTCTACCTACCCTAGACGCATGCCCGTGGACGAGACCCTGCTTGCCGCCACCCGCGCCGCCACCGAGCAGTGGCGGGCCGCCCAGCGCGCCACCGAGGCGGCCAAGGCCGAGTACCAGCGCTCGATCCGCCGCCTGCACCTCTCCGGCGCCTCGTTGCGCGAGATCGCCGACGCCCTGGACCTGAGCCACCAGCGGGTGCACCAGCTGGTCGAAGCGGCTGGCGGCGTCCCGGACTGGCGCCCCAGGAAGACCCCCTCCGGCCTCGCCTGCTCCTTCTGCGCCGCCCCGGAGGAGGAGTGCGGCCGCCTGGTCGCCGGGCCACAGATCTTCATCTGCGACAACTGCGTCAACCAGGCCCAACTAGTCCTCGCCGGCCACCCCAGCCGCCTCGACCAGGCCGCAGGCCGCTTCACCTGCTCCTTCTGCGCCAAACCCGCCACCGAGACCGGCCCACTGGCCACCGGCCCCGGCGTGCGGATCTGCGGCGGCTGCGCCAACTTCGCCGCCGAGGTGGTTGCCGCCACACTGGGCGGGTGAGCACGCACAACCGGATCAGCGGTCAGGTGTGGGCCAACCTGGTCGTGCAGGGCAGGGACATCACCGTGCAGCAGCCGGTGATCCCGTCCCAGGCCCTGTCCGGGGTGCCGCCCCAGCCGGTCTTCGTCGGCCGCGACCGGGAACTGGCCGAGCTGCTCGACGGCCTGCGCGCGGGCTCGGTCGTGGTCACCGGCCTGCCCGGCGTCGGCAAAACCGCCCTGGCCGTCCGCGCCGCACACGAGCTGCGCCCGGAGTTCCCCGGCGGCGTCCTGTTCCTCGACCTGCGCGGCTACGACACCCCGGTCACCCCGGAACAAGCCCTCACCGACCTGCTCACCGCCCTCGGCGAACCCGCCCCCACCGGCCAGGACGCCTGCGAACGCAGCTACCGCTCGGCTCTGGACCGCCACCAGCCCCTGCTCCTGGTCGCCGACAACGCGGGCACCGCCACCCAGGTCCAGCCCCTGCTCCCCGGCGGCACACACCGCCTCCTGGTCACCAGCCGCCACACCCTGGCCGACCTCGACGCCCGCCTGCTCGACCTGGCTGTGTTGCCGCCAGACCAGGCTGAGGCCCTGCTCGCGGAGCTGCTCCGCCAGGCCATCGGCGACGACTCCCGCCTAGGTCCGGAACTCGCTGACCTGGCCCGGCTGTGCGGCTACCTGCCCCTGGCGTTGCGCATCACCGCCGCCGACCTCGCCGCCCACCCCGGTCAGCCACTCTCGGCCCGCGTCCAGGCGCTGGCCGATGAGCGAGAACTGCTGTCCGAGCTGGAGTTCGGCCAGGAGTTGGCGGTCCGCGCGTCTTTTGACCTGTCCTATCGGCAGTTGCCGCCCGAGCAGGCCCGGATGTTCCGGCTGCTGCCGGTCAATCCTGGCGAGCAGGTCAGCACCGAGGCCGCAGCGGCCATCGCCGACCTGTCCGAGCCCGCGGCACGGCGGCTGTTGTCCGAGCTGGCTCGCGCGCACCTGATCGAACAGGGCTCACGCTGGGACCGGTGGCGGCTGCACGACCTGCTCGCCGCGTACGCCGCCGAACTGGCGGAAGAGGAGCGCGGACCGGCGATGGGCCGCATGGTCGAGTACTACGGCTCGGTGGCCGAGCAGGCCAATGAGCACGTGATGTCCAGGGACACTCCGCCGGACAACCGATTCGCCACGCTCGCGGAGGCGGTGGACTGGCTTGACCTGGAGTACCGCACCCTGCTCGAACTGGCCCATCTCGCCCGCGCCTACCAGGAGCACGGCCTGGTGCTACTGGTGACCACCACGCTGACCACCTACCTCTCCCTGCGGCGCCGGATCGCCGACCACGTCGAGCTGGCCGGGCTGGCACTGGAGGCGGCGACCGCGCTCGCCGACCCGTATCTGGGGTACCTGGCCGGGGTGGAACGCGCCGAGGCCCTGCTCAGCGCCGGAGAAGTGGCGGAGGCGGTGCGCTGCGCCGAGCACGCGGTCACCGCCGCTGAGCAGACCGACGACCCGTGGCTCGCGGTCAAGGCGCGAAACACGCTCGGGGCAGCACTGCACCGGGCCGGTGACTTCGCGGTGCAACTGGAATGCCATGGGCGGCAACTCGAACTCAGCCGCGAACTCGGACAGCCCGGTGGCGTCGCGGACGCCCTCGACGGTCTTGGCCGCGCCCACCTCGGGCTCGGCCGGGTGGACGAGGGGCTGGCGCTGGTCGCCGAGTCAGTGCGGTTCTGCGGTCAGCTCGGGCAACGGGGGCCGGAGGCGGCTGGGTGGTTCCGCCTCGCCGGGGACCTCCAGCGGCTCGGCCGGGCGGCCGAGGCCGCCGGGTGCCTGCGCCGTTACGTCGAGTTGAGCCGGGGACTGGGCAGCCGGACCAACCTGGCCATCGGCCTGGCCCGGCTGGCCGCCGTAGCAGCCGGGCTGGGCCGCCACGCCGAGGCCATCGAGTGCTGCCGGGAAGCAGCGGAACTGGGCGAGCAGGTAGCGGATGACAGCGTGGCCGGGCAGGCGCTCGGATTGCTCGGTTCGCTGCTGGCCGAAGCCGGACAACCGGAAGCAGCCCGGGAGTGCCGATTGCGGGCGCTGGCGATCGTGGAACGGCACCACGAGCCCACATTCCGCACACTGGCCGAGATGCTGCGCACCAGCCTCGGCTAAGCCCGCCCCGCCCAGTCGTGCCACAGCACCTTCCGGTTCCCGTTCACCCCACGCCGCTCCCGCAACGTCGCGGGCAACCGCCGCAACACCTCCCCGAGCACCCCGACCCGTAACCCCACCCGGAAATTCGGCGCCCCGGAAGAATCCTTGCGCACCAACAACTTCACCGTGAGCAGCCAGAACCGCAGCAACTGCCACCCCGCCACCACCGCGGGCGCGCAGCGCAACAGCATCAGCAACCGGTTGCGCTCATTCCACCGGTGGAACCGCGGCGACCCCGGCATCGAACTCGCCCCGTGCCGGTGCCACACCACCGCCGAGGGCACGCTCACCACCCGCCACCCGGCCAGCCGCAGCCGCCACGAGGTGTCGGTGTCCTCGTAGTAGCAGAAGAAGTCGCCCGGCACGCCGCCCACCGAGCGCAGCACCTCGGTGCGCAACAGGGCCGCGCCGCCGCAGAAGCCGAACGGCTCGCCGACCTCGGTGCGGTCCGCGCCGTGGCCATCCGCGGTCAGCCGGACGCCCAGGGACTGCACCACCCCCGCCTCGGTCACCAGGCGGGAGCTGGCGGCGGCGGCCTTGGGGTCGGCGTCCAGGGCCGATTCCAGGGCGGCCAGCCAGCGGGGTTCGGGGGCGGCGTCGTCGTTGAGCCAGGCCATGTAGGGCGTGTCGACGATGGAGAGGGCGGATTCCAGCGCGCCGGCGTAGCCCGCGTTCTCGTCCAGGCGGAGGATGGTGCCGGCCATCGGGTGCTCGGCCAGTAACTGGGCGGTGCCGTCGTCGCTGGCGTTGTCCACGATGATCGTCCACAGTGGACGGTTTTGCGCGGACAGGGCGTCCAGGCAGTCCACGATGTGGTCCCGGCCGCGCCAGGTGACGACGACGACCGTCGTGCGGGGCTGCTGCGACATGCGGTGGACGTTAATGCGTCGGCCACGTGGCAGGCTGACCGGATGCCCGAGCTAGTCGTGCTCACCGAACAGCTGCTCGCGCCCGTCCCCGGCGGCACCGGCCGCTACACCAGGGAGCTGGCCGCGGCGCTGGCGGTGACCGCGCCGGCCGGCTGGGAGGTGACCGGGGTGATCGCCCGGCATCCCGATCCGGCCGCGGCGGTGATCCCGGGGGTGCTCGGGCCCCGGATGCTGCCGTTGCCGCGGCGGGCGCTGACGCTGGCCTGGCAGTACGGACTGCCGCTGTGGCCGGGCGGGGACTCGGTGCACGCGCCGACCCCGCTGGCCCCGGCCGCCCCGCGTCGCGGCCGCGGACTGGTGGTCACCGTGCACGACACCGTGCCGTGGACGCATCCGGAGACCCTCACCCGCCGCGGCGTGGCCTGGCACCGGTCGGTGATCGGCCGGGCGGTGCGCCGGGCGGACGCGCTGGTGGTGCCCACCGCGGCGGTGGAGACCGAACTGGCCCGGTTCGTGCCGGGACCGGCCAGGGTGCACGTGGTGGGGGAGGGGGTGGCGAGCGTGCTCACCGAGGCCATCCCGGCTGATTCGGCCACCACGATCCTCCGGCGGCTGGGGTTGCCGGAGCGGTACGTGCTGGCCGTCGGCACCGTGGAACCACGCAAGGGCATCGACGTGCTGATCGAGGCGATGGCCCGGCCGGACGCGCCCGAGTTGCCGTTGGTGCTGGTCGGACCGCCCGGCTGGGGCGGGGTGTCGGTGGGCGAGCTGGCCCGGCGGCACGGGCTGGCGGCGGAGCGGCTGGTCGTGCTCGGGCGGATCAGCGACCGGGAGCTGTCCGTGGTGCTCGGCCGGGCCACCGTGCTGGCCGCGCCCAGCCGGGCCGAGGGCTTCGGGCTGCCGGTGCTGGAGGCGATGGCCGCCGGGGTGCCGGTGGTGCACTCGGACGCGCCCGCGCTGGCCGAGGTCGCCGGGGGAGCCGGGATCACCGTGCCGCGCGGCGACGCCACGGCGCTGGCGGCGGCGTTGCGGCAGGTCACCGGCGATCCGCGGCGGGCGGCCACGATGGTGGCAGCGGGCAGGCGGCGGGCCGGGCGGTACAGCTGGCGAGCCGCGGCCGAGGCGGTCTGGCGGGTGCACGTTGGGCTGTACCGGCGTCCCACTCGTGGGTGATCAAGGGCACGGTGACCAGCCGCTAAACCTGAGAAGTTCGCATTCCAGCAATGCGTTGTTCGGGCTGGCCTTAGTCTGCATGGGTGGCACAAGCAGAACCCAGCGTGTTGATCGACGCGACGGCCGTCCCGGCGGACCGTGGTGGCGTCGGTCGGTACGTGGATTCGCTGGTCGCCGCGCTGGACGCGGACGGGGCCCTGATCAGCGTGGTCTGCCAGCCCAGGGACGCCGAGCTGTACCACCAGATGGCCCCTGGCTCCCGGATCGTGGTCGCAACCGAGTCGGTGGCCACCCGCACCGCCCGGCTCACCTGGGAACAGAGCAGCCTGCCGGTGCTGGCCAGGCGACTCGCGGTGCAGGTCGTGCACTCCCCGCACTACACCCTGCCGCTGGTCAACCCGGTCGCCTCGGTGGTCACCCTGCACGACGCCACCTTCTTCACCGACTCCGCGCTGCACTCCCCGGTCAAGTCCCGGTTCTTCCGCGGCTGGACCAGGGCCTCGCTGCGCCGCGCTGAGGTCTGCGTGGTGCCGTCCAAGGCCACCGCGACCGAGCTGGTGCGGGTCGCGGGCGCGGACCGGCGGGTGCTGCAGGTCGCCCCGCACGGGGTGGACACCGACCGCTTCCACCCGCCGGCGCCGGAGGAGGTGGCCGCGGTCCGCGCCGAACTGGACCTGGCCGACACCCCGTACGTGGCCTTCCTGGGCGCGCTGGAACCACGCAAGAACGTGCCCGCGCTGATCCGCGGCTTCGCCAGGGCCTGCCGTGGCCGGGCCAACCCGCCCGCGCTGGTGCTGGCCGGCCAGCCCGGCTGGGACACCCATGTGGAACGCGCGCTGGACTCGGTGCCGCACCGGCTGCGGGTCATCCGGGCCGGGTATGTGCCGTTCGAGCGCCTCTCCGGCCTGCTCGGCGGGGCTGACCTGGTCGCCTACCCGAGCCTCGGCGAGGGTTTCGGGCTGCCCGTGCTGGAGGCGATGGCCTGCGGCGCGTGCGTGCTGACCACCCGGCGGCTGAGCCTGCCCGAGGTCGGCGGCGACGCGGTCGCCTACTGTGGGGTCGGCGCGGGCGACATCGCCGCCGCGGTGGCCGAACTGCTGGACGACCCGGCCCGGCGCGCCGGACTGGCCACCGCCGCCCAGCAACGGGCGAAGGACTTCTCCTGGCAGGTCAGCGCGGTCAAACACCGCGAGGCCTACGCCAGGGCGGACGTGCTGCACCGCCGAGGCCGCTGAGACGGCAGAATGTCTCGGCGTGGCCGAGCAGAAGCAGTACGGAGATCGCCTCGCCGTCATCACCGTGACCTACTCGCCCGGCAAGACGCTGGAGCGGTTCCTGGACACCCTGGACGAGGCGAGCAGCCAGTCACCCGTGACCGTCGTGCTGGCCGACAACGGCTCGGTGGACGGCGCGCCCGAGCAGGCCGCGGCCGAGCGGGAGCACGTCCAGCTGCTGGTCATCGGCGAGAACGTCGGCTACGGCACCGCGGCCAACCGCGGCGTGGTCCAGCTCCCGGACGACTACGGCTGGGTCGTGGTCGCCAACCCGGACCTGGAATGGGGCCCCGGCTCCCTGGACACCCTGCTGGATGCCGCCAAGCGCTGGCCCCGGGCGGGCGCCTTCGGCCCCCTGATCCGCGAACCCAACGGCGAGGTCTACCCCTCGGCCCGCCTGGTCCCGTCCCTGGGCCGCGGCGTGGGCCACGCCCTGTTCAGCAAGATCTGGCCGGGCAACCCGTGGACCCGGGCCTACCGCCAGGAGGGCCGCGCCGTCGGTGAACGCCCGGCGGGCTGGCTGTCCGGCTCCTGCCTGCTGCTGCGCCGCGAGGCCTTCGACTCCATCCACGGCTTCGACCCCCGGTACTTCATGTTCTTCGAGGACGTCGACCTGGGCGACCGCCTGGGCAAGGCAGGCTGGCTGAACGTCTACGTCCCAGCGGCCGAGGTCATGCACATCGGCGGCGTCTCCACAGCCAAGGTCAAACCCAAAATGCTGGCCGCCCACCACGACAGCGCCTACCGCTTCCTCGCCGACCGCAACCCCGGCCCCCTCAACGCCCCCCTCCGCCTGGCCATCAAACTCGGCCTGTCCCTCCGCCTCAAACTCGAAACCCGAGGCACCCCCAACACATAAGACGCACCGAGTGTTGGCCGTTGTCGTACACCGAGTTGGCCGTTATGGACGCCGAGTTGGCCGTTGTCGTACGGCACGTTGGCCGTTGTTGTACGCCGTAGGCACTGCGGTCGGGCGAAGCCCGGGACAGGCGGCCGGGGTGGCTTTTCGAAAACTTTCCCCGAGCGGTTCCCCATCCCCGTCAGCCTGGAGAGGACACACCGCATCCCGGGCAGCGGCCCTGCAACACAATCCGCTGCCCGGCGAACCCAGCGCGACCGGGCCGCTGCCCGGGATGTGGTTTGGTATCGGAGGGCTGACGAGGATGGGGAACCGCACACGAGCACTGCTCTTCGCTCTTCAGCTCTTCCCCCTATCCTTTGATTCCTGCCCGTCCGCTGGTGTTTTAACCCG
>NZ_JBQJIM010000027.1:0-133888 GCF_052078295.1 Crossiella sp. CA198 | reverse complement strand
GAACCCGGAAGCTAAGTCCTCCAGCGCCGATGGTACTGCATGCGTGAGCGTGTGGGAGAGTAGGACGCCGCCGAACTAAATTTGCGTGTGGCCTCAGAACTTCGGTTCTGAGGCCACACGCTTTTTTGCGTTCGAATCACCGCCGGCTGATCTCGACCAGGACGTTCGTGAGCTGGTCTGGCTGAGACAGGAACGGGTGATGGTCGCTGTCCAGTTCGATCACCGCGCGCGCGTCTGGCCTGTTCGCGTTGGACCTCCGGTGGGGTGCCGCGGTCCTGGGCGCAGACCTGGCCAGGGACTGATTCGTGTCGGCCAGGAACGAGGTGAGGTAGACCAGGTGGCGGATGTTGGGAGTGGTGCCCGCGTCGGTGATGACCATGCCGCCGTAGGAATGGCCGACCAGGACTACCTCGTCGGAGATGTTGGCCAGTAAGGCTTTCAGGGCGTCGGCGTCGGTGTACAGGCCGCCGCCGGTGTGGCAACGACCACCTTCATGACGGCCACGCTGGCACGGGCGGGGACGGGGGTGCAGCAGGTTTCGCTGGTGGCGCAAGACTGGGGGCATGAGTGGACGGTTGGCGCGCATCCGGGACCGGGCGGCTCAGGCCGAGGTGACCTACGCGGAGGTCGGGGTTACCCGGGAAACGGAGTGCCCGCCTGGGTATCGGCGGGTAAGCCGGACCTTGCGGCTGGGGCATGGGGACGCGGAGTTCGCGCGGGCCCGGCTGGCGTTGCGGGACTGGGCCACGCATCGGGGGTTTGGGCGCGGGATCTACCTGGGGGAAGCGGGGCAGGGGGCAGCCGGGCAGGAGGTGGGGGACACCGTCGTCTCGGTGCTGGGATTTGGGCCGCTTTCAGTCGTGGGGCCTTGCCGGGTGGTGTGGCGGGTGGATGAGGCTCGGCGGTACGGGTTCGGGTACGGGACCCTGCCGGGGCATCCTGTGACCGGCGAGGAAAGCTTTGTGCTGGTCCAGGGATCGGATGGGGCGGTGCAGTTCACCATCACCGCGGTGTCCCGGCCGGGCGGGCAGCTCGCGCGGTGGACCGGGCCGATCGGCCGGCTGGCCCAGCGGGTGGCCATGGCTGCCTACCTGCACGCGTTGCGCTAGCCGTTCACACTCTTGACACCGTCCACGTGGTCTAGTCCAATTCCAGGACACCTGGTGGGCCTGTGCAGGTCTTTTCGCCGCCCGGACCCTCGTTGTCCCACCAGCCGACGCTCCACGCCGGAAATGGTGGGAGGAAACGATGTCACGCAAGATCCTCGTTGCTCGGGTGGCGGCAGTGCTCACGGTGGTGCTCGGCATCGCGCTGGCCGGGTTCGTGCCGGCGCACGCGGCCGGGGTCACCGCCTCGTTCGTCAAACAACAGTCCTGGGAGACCGGCTACACCGGCCAGATCACGCTCAAGAACGACACCGCGAGCCAGGTCACCGGCTGGAAGGTGGAGTTCGACCTTCCCGCCGGTACCACGGTCGGCGCCTACTGGGACGCCCTGCAGACCAACGCGGGCGGCCACTACGTCTTCACCAACCGCGAGTACAACGGCAACCTCGCGCCCGGCGCCAGCGCGACCTTCGGCTTCAACGCGGCCGGGACCGCGGCTCCGGTGAACTGCCGGATCAACGGCAGTCCCTGCGACGGCGGGTCCACCAACCCGACCAGCACCACGACCACCAGCAAGACCACCACCTCGACCAGCACCGCGACGACGACCACGACCACCGGACCGCCGCCTGCCGGGAACAAGCTGCTGGTCGGCTACCTGCACAGCAGCTTCGCCAACGGGTCTGGCTACATCCGGATGGCCGATGTGCCCGCCGAGTGGGACATCATCCAGCTCGCCTTCGCCGAGCCGACCTCGGTGACCTCCGGCGACCTGCGCTTCAAGCTCTGCCCGGTGGCCGAATGCCCGAACGTGGAGTCCGAGGCCGAGTTCACCGCCGCGATCAAGGCGAAGCAGGCCCAGGGCAAGAAGGTGCTGATCTCCATTGGTGGGCAGAACGGTCAGGTGCAGCTCACCAGCACGGCGGCGCGGGACGCCTTCGTCAGCTCGGTCAGCGCGATCATCGACCGGTACGGGCTCAACGGCCTGGACATCGACTTCGAGGGCCACTCGCTCTACCTGGACTCCGGTGACACCGACTTCAAGGCGCCAAGGACCTCGGTCGTGGTGAACCTGATTTCCGCGCTGAAGACGCTGAAAGCCAAGTACGGCAGCGCGTTCCAGCTCACCATGGCGCCGGAGACCTTCTTCGTCCAGCTCGGCTACCAGCACTACGGCGGCAGCGGCGGCGCGGACAACCGGGCCGGGTCCTACCTGCCGGTGATCCACGCGATGCGCAATGACCTGACCCTGCTGCACGTCCAGCAGTACAACTCCGGGCCGATCATGGGCCTGGACAACCAGTGGAAGCAGATGCCCAGCGTCGACTTCCACGTGGCCATGGCGGACATGGTGCTCGGCGGCTTCCCGGTCAAGGGCGACCCGAACAACCAGTTCCCCGCCCTGCGCCAGGACCAGATCGCGCTCGGCCTGCCGGCCAGTCCGAACGCGGGCAACGGGCACACCGCGGTCGCCGCGGTGCACAAGGTGCTGGACTGCCTGATGAAGGGCAGCAACTGCGAGTCCTACAAACCCAGGGCGAAATACCCCAGCCTGCGTGGCCTGATGACCTGGTCGATCAACTGGGACCGGTTCAACAACGCTGAGTTCAGCAAGAACCACCGGGCCTACCTCGACCGCTAGCCCGGTCCGCGGCGGCGTCGCCCCGGTGGCGCCGCCGCGGTCAGCCCGTGTCGAAGGCGGCCAGCAGGCGCTTGGGCGCGGTCATCCGCCAGGCCTCGGTGAGCAGTTCGCCCAGCTCATCGGCCTGCACGGTGTCGAGCTGAGCCACCACCATGCCCCAGTTCTGGTAGTGCGGCGGCACGCTGAAGGTGTCCGGGTCCCCGGCCACCAGCGCCAGCCGCTCGTCCTCGGCGACCTTGATCGCCACCTCAACCCCATCGGGTGACATCGAGGCGAAGATCTTGTCCTTCACCCGGAAACAGGTGCGCCCCCAGGCCGGGCGCTCGTGCGCCTCGGGCAGCGCCAGGGCCAGGCTGCTCAGCTCCTCCGGTGTGACCATGCCGGAAACCTAACCCGCGGCACCGACAGTGTCCGGGGTCACGGGCCTGCACTCCGTCTGGCTGTAGCCGAGGATGGGCCAGGTCTGGTTGGAATGGGTATCGCCCCATCACCGTGCGCGCAGTCGACTGGAGTGATCAGGTTTGGCGACGTTCGTGCTGGTCAACGGCAGCGGATCCACCCAGGACGACTGGGCGGCGCTGGTCGAGGACCTGGAGGACCGCGGGGACCGCTGTCTCCTCGTCGACATTTCATCCGAGCAAGACGAGGACCAGGCGGATCGAATCGCCTGGACCGCCCAGCGTTCCCCGACCGCACCGGTACTGGTAGTACACGGCAACGCGGGCGCACACGTGCCAGGAGCACTGGCCCGATTCCGCTTCGCCCACGTGGTGTGGCTGACCGGCGAGGTCCCCGCGCCGGAGTCGACAACCGAGCGGGACTGGCTGACCGTCGGCCAGACCTATGTGGGTGATCCCGAAGACCAGGTGGCGGAAAAAGCCGCATTGGCAGTACCCGGAATGGAGTTCGAGGACCTCGCCGGCGGGCCTTGCCCCCAGGCGTCCCAGCCGGACGAAGTGGCCAGAATCCTCGCCCGTTGCGCCCGAAAGGAGGCAACCGGGGTTCGGGGGCTTGCCCCCGAGCGGGGTCTGGGGGTTGCACCCCCAGTGTGATGGCGAAGCAAAAAGGCGAGTGCTCCACGAGCACTCGCCTTCTATTGCGAGCGGATGACGAGATTCGAACTCGCGACCCTCACCTTGGCAAGGTGATGCGCTACCAGCTGCGCTACATCCGCTTGCTCTCCGGGCCGTAGCCCCGATCGCTGTGGGTAACAGTACATGGCCGGGCAACCGGGTTTCGCCGGGGGGTCGGTTTGGTGAACAGGCAGGTCGGGCGTGGTGACTGGCTGCGCTGGGGACTCACCCGGCTGGACCACAACGATCATGACCCGGCAGAATCCCCTGGGTGACAGCCAGGGGCCGGATGCGACCGAACGGTAGTTCCGGGCCATTGATTTTCACCCTCGGGGCCCATCGCCGAACCGGTACCGTGGACACACGCTCAGTGAGCGGTCGTGGCGTCCGTGTGACCGACGCCCGCGGCTGAGGAGGAACGCATGACGCGGTTGGTACGGGGTGCGGACGGTCGGAAGTGGACCGTGCGCACCAACGTCGAATGGTCCAGCCCGGCGGGCATGGACGAGTTCGAGCACGACGTGAGCGGTGGCCACGGCGCCGCCGTGCTCATGGCCACGCTGATGGTGCTGCTCACCGCCGTGCTGATCATCTGGACACCGGCCGCGGTGATCATTCCGCCCTGGCTGATCCTGGCCCTGGCGCTGGTCTTCCTCTTCTTCCCGCTGCGCTGGGTGATCCGCAGGCCGTGGACGGTGGTCGCGGAGACCCCCGGCGAGCTGGACGACGCCGGGCCGGAGCGCTGGGTGGGCAACGTGCGCGGTTTCCTGGCCATGCGCCAGGAGGCGATCAAGGTGGCCAGGGATATCGAGGTGTACTCCTCACCCGCCTTCGACGGCCCGCTGCAACCGGTGGACTGACGTAGTCTGGCCGCGTGCCCGAACTGCCCGAGGTGGAGGCGCTGGCCCACCACCTGCGTGAGCATGCCGTCGGCAGCACGGTGACCAGGATCGACCTGGCGTCGATGACCGTGCTGAAGACGGTCGCGCCCCCGCCGACCGACCTCTACGGCCGGGCGGTGACCGGCGCGTCCCGCTTCGGCAAGTTCCTCGCGCTGGACTGCGGGGACCTGCACCTGGTCACCCACCTCTCCCGGGCAGGCTGGCTGCGCTGGTCCGACGAGCTGAGCGCGATCCCGCCCAAACCCGGCCGCGGTCCGCTCGCGCTGCGCGTGCACCTGGGCCCGCCCGGCTCCTCTCCCGGCTTCGACCTGACTGAGGCAGGCACCCAGAAGCGGCTCGCCGTCTACATCGTCACCAATCCGGCGCAGGTGCCCGGCATCGCCCGGCTCGGCCCGGACGCGCTCGCGCTCAGCCGCCCCGAACTGGGTGAGTTGCTGGCCGGGCGCGGGGAGCGGATCAAGACCACGCTGACCGACCAGACCGTGCTCGCCGGGATCGGCAACGCTTACTCCGACGAGATCCTGCACCTGGCCCGGCTCTCCCCGTACGCCACCACCGGCCGCCTCGACGAGGAGGCGGTGGACCGGCTGTTCAGCGCGATGCGGGAGATCCTCACCGACGCGGTGCAACGCTCGGTCGGCCAGGCCGCGGCCCGGCTCAAGGGCGAGAAGCGCGCCGGGCTGCGGGTGCACGCGCGCACCGGCCTGCCCTGTCCGGTGTGCGGGGACACCGTGCGCGAGGTGTCCTTCGCGAACAAGTCCCTGCAGTACTGCCCGACCTGCCAGACCGGTGGCAAGCCACTGGCCGACCGGCGGATGTCCCGGCTGCTGAAGTAGCTCAGCCCTCGACGATGAGCACTTCCAGGGTGCGCGGGCCGTGCACGCCCTCCACCCGGTCCAGCTCGATGTCGCTGGTGGCCGACGGGCCGCTGATGAAGGTCAGCGGGCGCACCGGGTCCAGCCTGGCCAGCGCTTCCGGCACGGTGGCCGCCACCTGATCGGCCCTGACCACGCACAGGTGGTAGTCCGGCAGCAGGGTCAGCGCCCGCCGTCCCTGGGCCACCCCGGCGTCCAGCACGATGGTGCCGGTCTCCGCGATGGCCACCGCGCAGCCGGTGAGCACGCCGTCGCAGCCGTCCAGGGTCTCGATGGACAGCGGCGGCCGGTCTGCCAGCCAGGTCAGCTCGTCGTTGAGCCAGTCCGCTGGCACGTCGGCGGGTACCGCGATCCGCCGGGCGCCGCGGGCGTCCAGCAGCGCGTCGATCCACACCGGCAGCCGGTCCGCGTGCACCCGGTGCACCGCGGCCCGGTAGTCCGCGATCCGCTCGGCCAGCACCTCGATCACATCGCCGAGGTCCCTGGTGCGGTCGTAGTCGCGTGGCACCGGCGCGGCCTTCGGCTGGTCGCGCAGGGCGGTGCGGATGCGGGTCAGCATCACCGCGCGGGCGTCACTGGTCACCGCGGTTCCTCCTCCACCAGCTGCGGAACGATTCGGCGGGCGGCACCGGCACATCGCGGACGTCGGTCCACTTCGAGCCGGGCCAGGGCAGCCGGGTGATCTTGCCGTCCCGGCCGAGGAAGCGGGCCAGCGTGCCGGCCTGCTGTGCCCGCTCGAAGCGTTTCGCGTCGGCCATCACCCAGGCCAGTGCACGCATGGCGATCGCCTCCGGCGCCAGGCTGCTCTTGTTCTCCACCACTCGCGCGCGCAGGTGGGTGAGCACCTCGGGGATGTTGATCGAGACCGGGCAGACCTCATAACAGGCCCCGCACAGCGAGGAGGCGAACGGCAGTGAGGCGGCCTGTTTGTCCTTGGGATCGTTGACCAGCTGCGGGGTGAGGATGGCGCCGATCGGGCCCGGGTAGACCGAGCCGTAGGCCTCGCCGCCGGTGCGCTCGTAGACCGGGCACACGTTGAGGCAGGCCGAGCAGCGGATGCAGCGCAGCGACTGCCTGCCCACCTTGTCGGCCAGTGTCGCGGTGCGCCCGTTGTCCAGCAGGATCAGGTGGAAGTTCCGCGGCCCGTCGCCGGGGGTCACGCCGGTCCACACCGAGGTGTAGGGGTTCATCCGCTCGGCGGTGGAGGAGCGCGGCAGCAGCTGCAGGAAGACCTCCAGGTCCGGCCAGCTCGGCACCACCTTCTCGATGCCCATCACGGTGATCAGGGTTTCCGGCAGGGTCAGGCACATCCGGCCGTTGCCCTCGGACTCCACCACCACGATCGACCCGGTGTCGGCCACGCCGAAGTTGGCGCCGGAGATGGCCACCTTGGCGGAGAGGAACTTGCGCCGCAGGTGCCGCCGGGCCGCCTCGGCCAGCGCACGCGGCTCACTGGTCAGGTCCGCGGGCACATCCGGCATGGCGCGCTGGAAGATCTCCTTGATCTCGGCGCGGTTGCGGTGGATCGCGGGCACCAGGATGTGCGAGGGCCGGTCCTCGCCGAGCTGCACGATCAGTTCGGCCAGGTCGGTCTCGATCGCGGTGACCCCGCCCTCGGCCAGCGCCTCGTTCAGGCCGATCTCGGCGGTGGCCATCGACTTGACCTTGACCACCTCGGTCTCGCCGGTGGCCCGGATGAGCCGCAGTGCGATCGCGTTGGCCTCGGCGGCGTCCCTGGCCCAGTGCACGGTGCCGCCGCGGGCGGTGACCGCGGCCTCCAGCCGGACCAGGTAGGTGTCCAGGTTGGCCAGCACCTCGTCCTTGATCGCGGCCCCGGCGGCGCGCAGCCGCTCCCAGTCCGGCAGCTCGGCCACCGCGGCCGCGCGCTTGCCGCGGATGGTGCTGGTGGCGTTGCGCAGGTTGCGGCGCAGCTGGGTGTTGGCCAGGGCGTCCTTGGCGGCCTTGGGGAAGGCCGGGGTGCCCAGCCAGGTCACCGGGTTGCGGACGACCATGGTTCCTCCTCCGTGCTCGCCAGGATCTCCGCCAGGTGCACCGGCCGCACCCCGCTGCGCAGCCGGGACAGTCCGCCGCCGATGTGCATCAGGCAGGAGTTGTCGCCCGCGGTCAGCACCTCGGCCGCGGTGCCGATGATGTGGTGCATCTTGTCGGTGAGCATCGCGGTGGAGGTCTCGGCGTTCTTCACCGCGAAGGTGCCGCCGAACCCGCAGCAGGAACTCGACTCGGGCAGCTCGACCAGGTCCAGCCCGCGCACCGCGCGCAGCAGCCGCAACGGTTTCTCGCCGACGCCGAGCAGCCGCAGCGAGTGGCAGGTCGGGTGGTAGGTGACCCGGTGCGGGAAGTAGGCGCCGACCTCGGTCACGCCGAGCACGTCCACCAGGAACTCCGACAGCTCGTAGGTGCGCGCGGCGATCGGGGAGGCGGTCAGGCCGGGGTGGATGTCGCGGACCATGCCGGTGCAGGAGCCCGAGGGCGCGACCACCGCGTCGTAGTCGCCGAAGACCTCGGCGTAGCCGCGGGCCAGCGGCTCGGCCTGCTTGGCGTAGCCGGTGTTGAAGTGCATCTGCCCGCAACAGGTCTGCGCCAGCGGGAACTCCACCCGGCAGCCCAGTCGTTCCAGCAGCCGCACGGTGGCCTTGGCGGTCTCCGGGAAGAACGTGTCGGTCAGACAGGTCGCGAACAATCCGACCCGCATGGCCTCTCCACCTGCTGTGCGCACAGCGGACACCCTGCCTCGGAAAACCTCCGATGTCTACGGTTCATCCTTTTGGTGCCATCTCCGAGTGACGGGGTGGTTGCAGATTCAGCATCCTGGGCCCAGCATGGACGCCGTGGGTGAACTGCTCACTGAGCGATCGGCCATGGCGGTCCTGGCGGGTATCGCCGTTCTCGCCGCCTTTGTCCTGCTGTGCCGGGCACGGCGGGTCAGCACCTCGATGGAGGACGCGACGCTGACCGCCCTGCACCGGGTGACTGATGCTGCCCCGACCCTGCGCGAGGGCCTGTCGGTGCGGTCGGCTGATGAGCTGACCCCGCACCTGAAGGAGATGCTCGGGTGTGTGGCGGTCGCGCTCACCGACGGGGACGGCGAAGTGCTGTCCTGGGCCGGTGAGGCGAACTACCACTACGAGGATCTCCGGCCCACCGTGGAGAAGGCGATCATCCATCGCACCACCGAGACCACCAGTCACGGGATGATGGACTGCGACGTCAACAAGTGCGCGCTGCGGCACGCGATCGTGGCCCCGCTGGAGGTCGACGGGATCATGGTCGGCTCGCTGCTGGTGGCCTCCGCGGTCGGCGGGCGCCGACTGTCCAGGGCGGCCGAGGTGGGCTCGCGCTACATCACCACGCACCTGGAGCTGGCCGAGCTGGAGGAGTCCCGCTCCCGGCTGGCCATCGCCGAGGTCCGCGCCCTGCGCGCGCAGATCTCCCCGCACTTCCTGTACAACGCGCTGACCACGATCTCCTCGCTGGTGCGCACCGATCAGGAACAGGCGCGGGACCTGCTGCTCGACTTCGCCGACTTCACCCGCTACTCCTTCCGCACCGCGGGGGAGTTCACCACCCTGGGCGAGGAGCTGCACAACGTCGAGCGCTACCTGACCCTGGAGCGGGCCCGCTACGGCGACGCGCTCAACGCGCAGGTGCGCATCGCGCCCGAGGTGCTCTCCGTCGCGGTGCCGTTCCTGACCCTGCAACCGCTGGTGGAGAACGCGGTCCGGCACGGCCTGGCGAACAAGCCGGGCGGCGGCACGGTCACCGTAGTGGCCGCCGACAACGGGGCCGAGGCCACCATCAGCGTCGAGGACGACGGCGTCGGCATGGACCCGGAGCGGCTCTCCCAGGACCTGAACTCGCACTTCACCGGCGCGCACGTGGGCATCAACAACATCGACCACCGGCTGCGCTCCTTCTTCGGCAACGACTACGGCCTGGTCGTGGAGACCAACCTGGGCGCGGGCACGAAGATCAGCATGCGGGTCCCGAAGTTCACCGCCGGTGTGCACGCGCCGCCGCCGACCTGGCCGGATGCGGTGGGGCGCAAGCAGGAGGAAGCCCACCAGGCCGCTGGCTGATCAGGCGTTCCTGCGGTTTTTCCGTAGGCTCGGCACCATGAACGTCGCCGAGCGGTTGGCCAAGAAACTGCCCATGATCGGCGGGAGCGTGGACCGCTCGCCCGTCGTCGCCGTGGTCCGCCTGCACGGGGTGATCAGCCCGACCCCGTCACCACTGGCCAGGAACACGATCAACATCAACACGATGGAATCCGCGCTGCAGCGCGCCTTTGGCCACGACCGGCTGGTCGGGGTGGCACTGGCGATCAACTCCCCCGGCGGCGCGCCCACCCAGTCGGCCTTGGTCGCCGACCGGATCCGGGAACTGGCCGCCACCAAGAAGGTGCCCGTGCTGGCCTTCTGCGAGGACGTGGTGGCCTCCGGCGGCTACTGGCTGGCCTGCGCCGCCGACGAGATCTACGCCCACGCCACCTCCCTGGTCGGCTCCATCGGCGTGGTCAGCTCCAGCTTCGGCCTGCACGGCGTGCTCGACCGCCTTGGCATCGAACGCCGGGTGCACACCGCTGGCGAGAACAAGGTCCGGCTGGACCCGTTCAGCCCGGAGAAAGCCGAGGACGTGGAATGGCTCAAGGGCCTCCAGTCCCGGCTGCACGAACGCTTCGGTGAATGGGTCACGCAACGCCGCGGCGGGAAACTCAACGGCGGCCCGGACGAGCTTTTCACCGGCGAGGTGTGGCTGGGCGACCAGGCCGCGGAACTCGGGTTGGTCGACGGCATTGGCACTTTGCGCGGCGTGGTGAAAAAACGCTGGCCGGACGCGGAGATCGCGATCGTCGAACCGCGTCGGCCGCTGCTGGCCCGGCTGGGCATCGGCGGCGCGGCCATCGAGGCGCTGGAGCACCGGGCGATGTGGTCGCGTTTCGGGCTTTGAGTGCGACGTTGTGCACTCCTGCCGAACTGCCGCACACAAAGCCACACATCTTTCCGGGTGGACTTTTGTTCATACGCTGCGGAAATGAGCGCAGCGCTGAACAGGAAGCTGTCCCGGTCGCGGATCCACCTGACGGACACCGAATTCTATTTCCCGACGGTGTACGCGGGAGCCGCTGACCGGACGGTAATGCAGAACAGCACGATGACCGAACCGCGGCATTGTCATAATTTCACCTCGTCCAACTACCTCGGTCTGGGCCAGCGGCCGGAAGTGGTGGAGGCGGTGGTCGAGGCGGTGCGCCGGTACGGGCTGGGCGCCAACAGCTCGCCCGCGCTGGCTGGTCACTTCGACGTGCACGAGCAGCTGTGCCAGGAGCTGGCCGACCTGCACGGCACCCCGGCCGCGATGCTCTACAACAGCGGGTTCGCCGCCAACCTCGGCGCGCTGGGCGCGCTGACGGGCCGGGGCGATTTGATCGTGCTGGACCAGGCCGCGCACGGCAGCCTGGTCGCCGGCGCCAAAGCCTCCGGCGCGGAACTGCGGTACTACCCGCACCGGGACACCACGGCGCTGGACGCGGTGCTCGCCGAGCACGCCCGGCCCGGCCGGACCGTGCTGGTCGGCATCGTGGGCGTGTACAGCATGGCCGGCGAGGTGGAGAACGTCGCCAAGATCGCCGGGGTGGCGCGGGCGCATGGGGCGATCACGCTGCTCGACGACGCGCACGGGCTGGGCGTGATCGGCGACCGCGGCACCGGCAGCCTGGAGCACCACGGCTTGCCGCACGACGCGGTGGACATCCACATGGGCACGCTGAGCAAGACCCTGGCCGCCTCGGGCGGCTACCTGGCCGGGTCCCAGGAACTGATGGACTACCTGCGCTTCCATGCGATGTCGCACCTGCTCACCGCGAGCATCCCGCCAGCGGTGGCGGCCGGTTGCCTGGCCGCGCTGCGGGTGCTGCGCGCCGAGGGCCATGTGCTCAGCCCCCGGTTGCGGTCCAGGGCGCAGTACTTCCGGGAGGAGCTGCTCGGGCAAGGGCTGGACGCGCGCGGGGCGACCGCGGTGGTGCCAGTGCATCTGCGCACTGAGAGCCAGGTGATCCCGGTCAACGAACTGGTCCTGGCCAGAGGGATTTTCCTGAGCCCGGTGATTTTTCCCGGGGTGCCGATCGGCGAGGGCAGGCTTCGGTTCACGATTTCCGCCACGCACGAGGAAGCGACTCTGGCCGCGGTGGCGGAGACGTTGGCCGAGTGCGTGCGCGAGGTCGACGGCGAATCGGGGCGAGCCCGGCGGGGGGATGTTGAACTCGGAGTTTGATCACTGTGGGTGATACTGTCGGCACGTGCAGATGACCTGAGTGGGTTGATCTTTCCCACGACGCGTCACCGCGCATTGACTCGCTCGTTCAAGCCAAGTAATAGGTGAGCGATCAACAGCGTCACCCCGTTGGCGGGTGGCTCGCTCGTGGACAGTCGGCACCACGTATCGGCAGGATTGACCTCACTGTGAGTACCAACGGCAGCCCCCCCGGACTCATCGTCATGGCGGTCGACGATGAGCCCAAGAACCTGGACGAATTGTGTTACCTGCTGCGGCAGAACCCCAGGGTGCGCCGGGTTCTGGAGGCCTCGGACGCGCTGGAGGCGTTGCGCATCATCCGGGGCCAGGATCCGGAGCTGCAGCAGCGGATCGCCGCCGGGCTGCCCGCGGTGGACGCGGTCTTCGCCGACATCCAGATGCCAGGGTTGTCCGGGGTGGAGATGGCCACCGTGATCACCGGGCTGAAGGACGCGCCCGCGCTGGTCTTCGTCACCGGGCACGGTGACCACGCGCTGGCCGCCTACAACCTGGGCGCGCTGGACTACATCAGCAAACCGCCGAACCCGGAGCGGCTGGAACGGGTGCTGCGGCTGATCGAGCGCACCTCGATGGCCACCATGGCCCCGCCCGCGGAGGAGCCGGTGGACGAGGAGGTCATCCCGGTCGAGCTGGCGGGCACCACCAAGCTGATCCCGCGGGCCGCGGTGCGGTACGTGGAGGCCCAGGGCGACTACGCCCGCCTGCACACCGCCGAGGGCAGCCACCTGGTGCGCATCCCGCTGGCCCAGCTGGAAGAGCGCTGGGGGGACGCCGGGTTCGTCCGCATCCACCGCTCCTACCTGGTCGCGATGGGGCTGATCACCGAGCTGAAGATGGCCACCTCCGGCTACACCGTGCGGGTGGGCAGCGGGGACGACGCGGTCGAGCTGCCGGTCAGCCGCAGGCACACCAGGGAACTCAAGGACCGGCTGGTGCGCTCGCCGAAGAACAACTGGGGTCATCGGTGACCCAGCCCGGCCCGCCCGAGGACGAGGGGGCCGAGCAGGAGGCGGAACGGCGGCGACGCCGGGTCAAGGTGGTGCTCGCCGAGCGGCGGGGCGCGCGCAAGGTCGTGCGCACCATGGTGCACATCGAGCAGCAGACCCAGATCGGCGAGCAGGTGGTGCGGGTGCTCATCCGCAAGCAGCTCATCGTCGCGGTCACCCTCGCGGTGATCACCGCGGTCGCCCTGGGTAGCCTGCCCCTGCTGTTCGCGCTGTTCCCGGCGGTGGCCTCGGCGACCTTGTTCGGGGTCCGGCTGCCGTGGCTGTTGCTCGGCGCGGCCGCCTACCCGCTGCTGATCGGCGTGGGCGCGCTCTACAACCGCGTGGTCGAGCGCAACGAGAAGGACTTCATCGACATGGTCGAGAACTAGGAGCCCCGGGACTTTGGGGCCCAACGAGTGGTCGCTCGTCGGCGTGGTGCTGGCCGTGCTGGCCACCCTCGCCCTTGGCTTCGTCGCCTCCTGGCGCTCCAAGACCACCTCGGATTTCCTCGTCGCCTCCCGCGGGGTCAAGGCCAGCAACAACGCCGCCGCGATCTCCGGTGAGTACCTCTCCGCGGCCTCCTTCCTCGGCGTGGCCAGCCTGGTGTTCCGGGACGGGCCGGACGCGCTCTGGTACCCGGTCGGCTTCACCGCCGGCTACCTGTCGCTGCTGCTGTTCGTGGCCGCCCCGCTGCGCCGCTCCGGCGCCTACACCGTGCCCGACTTCGCCGAGGCCCGGCTGGGCTCGCCGCACCTGCGCAGGCTGTCCACCTGGGTGGTCATGCTGATCGGCTGGCTCTACCTGGTGCCGCAGTTCCAGGGCGCCGGGCTGACCTTCTCCACGGTGACCCATTTGCCGGCCTGGATCGGGGTGGCCGGGGTGGCGCTGGTGGTGGTGATCAACGTGGTCGGCGGCGGCATGCGCGCGATCACCATGGTGCAGGCGTTCCAGTACTACCTGAAGCTGGTGGCCATCTCGCTGCCCGCGTTCCTGCTGGTGATCGTCTTCCTCAACGACGACCGGCCGCAGCGGGCGCTGAACGAGCCGCTGCCGCCGACCTTCCCCACCGACACCGTGGTCACGGTGAGCACCCCGGTCCGGGTGCAGGTGGCCGAGGCGGTCCGGCTGGAGGCCTTCGGCACGGTGGACGGCGCGCCGGCCAAGGGCGAGGCGTTCTGGGGGCCGGGCACCCCGCACGACATCGGCGCGGACACCAAGCTGCACTTCACGGCGGGCACCGCGGTGCCGGTGGTCAAGGGCTCGCCGGTGCGCAACGACGACTGGCTGCGGCCGCAGCAGGCCGACGGCAACGGGATGAGCCTGTTCAAGATCTACTCGCTGATCTTCGCGACCTTCCTCGGCACCATGGGCCTGCCGCACATCCTGGTTCGCTTCTACACCAACCCGGACGGCAGGGCGGCCCGCCGGACCACGCTGTACGTGCTGATCCTGCTCGGCGCGTTCTACCTGTTCCCGACCATCCTGGGCGCGTTGTCCCGGCTCTATGTGCCGCAGCTGCTGGTCACCGGCAAGACCGACGTGGCGATCCTGCTGCTGCCCACCGCGATGCTGGACAACTGGCTGGGCAAGCTGCTGGCCGCGCTGGTCGCCGCGGGCGCCTTCGCCGCCTTCCTCTCCACCGCCTCCGGGCTGGTGGTCAGCGTGGCCGGGGTGCTGTTCACCGACGTGCTGGCCGGGCGGTTCAAGGACTTCCGGCTGGCCGCGCTGCTGGCCGGGGCATTGCCGCTGGGAATGGCGCTGATGGCGGCCTCGCTGGATGTCTCCCAGGCGGTGAGCCTGGCGCTGGCCACCGCCGCGTCCACGTTCTGCCCGTTGCTGGTGCTGGGCATCTGGTGGCGTGGGCTGACCTCGGTCGGCGCCGCGGCCGGCATGATCGCCGGCGGTGGGCTGACCCTGCTGACCACGATCCTGAACTTCGTCAGCGCGAGCACCGGCGGCTGGGCCGCGGTGCCGTTGCTGCAGCAGCCTGCCGCGGTCACCGTGCCGGTGGCGTTCGTGACCATGGTGGTGGTGAGCAAGCTGTCCCGGCGGCGGATACCCGCGGACGTCTCCCAGATCATGCTGCGCCTGCACGCCCCGAACCGGCTCGGTTTCACCAAGGACCGGGAGGTGCAGAAGTACGGCACTCCGGAGGAGAAGGCCCGGCAGTCCACAGGCCGTCACCGAGGTTGAACCAACTCCACCGAGGAGTGACACTCTGTCACTCGTTCGGATGACATCCAACCGGCGAGCCACTTAACGTGCAATCACTACCGTTTATCGCCTAACCCGACTGTTGGTCGCAGTCCCTCGTTCGAGCCTTGGTCGAGTGACCTGGGTCTCTACTAACGTCCCGGTCCAACACCCCCAGCGAGGAGGCCGGATCGTGAGTACCACCGAGCGGCCGCAGACGGGCGGAGCGCCAGACCCGGAAGTCTGGAGCGCTGTCCAGTCCGGCCCTGAATTCGTCGAACTACGTCGGCGGCTACGCAGGTTCGTGTTCCCGATGACCGTGCTGTTCCTCAGCTGGTACCTGGTCTACGTGCTGTTAGCCGACTACGCACACGGCTTCATGAGCACCAAGCTGACCGGCAACATCACCGTCGGCCTGGTGCTCGGCCTGCTCCAGTTCGTGTCCACCTTCCTGATCACCACCCTCTACGTCCGGCACGCCAACAAGCACCTGGACCCGGCGGCCGAGCGGATCAGGGAACAGATCGAAGGGGGCGACAAGTGAGCGCGCCGATCACCCTGGCCCAGGCCGCGACCGGCTCGCCCGCACTCAACATCAGCATCTTCGCCGGCTTCGTGGTGATCACGCTGATCGTGGTGTTCCGGGCGAGCAAGAACACCAAGTCCGCCGCGGACTACTACGCCGCGGGCCGGGCCTTCACCGGACCGCAGAACGGCATCGCGATCGCCGGTGACTACCTGTCCGCGGCCTCCTTCCTGGGCATCGCGGGCGCCATCGCGGTCTACGGCTACGACGGCTTCCTGTACTCCATCGGCTTCCTGGTGGCCTGGCTGGTGGCCTTGCTGCTGGTGGCGGAGCTGCTGCGGAACACCGGCAAGTACACGATGGCCGATGTGCTCAGCTTCCGGATGAAGCAGAAGCCGGTGCGCACCGCGGCCGCGCTGTCCACGCTGGCGGTCTCCTTCTTCTACCTGCTGGCCCAGATGGCCGGCGCGGGCGGCCTGGTCGCCCTGCTGCTGGGCATCAAGGACAGCTGGGGCCAAGCCATCGTGATCGCCATCGTCGGCGCGCTGATGATCCTGTACGTGCTGATCGGCGGCATGAAGGGCACCACCTGGGTGCAGATCATCAAGGCGGTGCTGCTGATCATCGGCGCCGGCGTGATGACCCTGTGGGTGCTGGGCATGTACGGCTTCAACCTCTCCGCGCTGCTGGGTGCGGCGGTGGAGAACAGCCCCAAGGTCGGCGAGAAGCTGCTCGGCCCCGGCCTGCAGTACGGCAAGAGCGGGCTGACCCAGCTCGACTTCGTCTCGCTCGGCCTCGCGCTGGTGCTGGGCACCGCGGGCCTGCCGCACATCCTGATGCGCTTCTACACCGTGCCCACGGCCAAGGAGGCCCGCCGCTCGGTGGTCTGGTCGATCTGGCTGATCGGCATCTTCTACCTGTTCACCCTGGTGCTGGGCTACGGCGCGGCGGCCCTGGTCGGACCGGACAAGATCCTGGCCGCACCCGGCAAGGCCAACTCGGCGGCGCCGCTGCTGGCCTTCGAGATCGGCGGCACGCTGCTGCTGGGCTTCATCGCCGCGGTCGCCTTCGCCACCATCCTGGCGGTGGTCGCGGGCCTGACCATCACCGCCTCGGCCTCCTTCGCACACGACATCTACGCCAACGTGATCAAGAACGGCCAGGTGGACGACAAGGACGCCGAGGTCAAGGTGGCCCGGCGGACCGCGGTGGTGATCGGCATCGTGTCGATCCTCGGCGGCATCCTGGCCAACGGGCAGAACATCGCCTTCCTGGTGGCGCTGGCCTTCGCGGTGGCCGCCTCGGCGAACCTGCCGACCATCCTGTACTCGCTGTTCTGGAAGCGGTTCAACACCACCGGCGCGCTGTGGAGCATCTACGGCGGCCTGGGCAGCACGGTGTTGCTGATCGTCTTCTCGCCGGTGGTCTCCGGCCGGGACAACTCGATGATCTCCGGGGTGGACTTCCACCTGTTCCCGTTGGACAACCCTGGCATCGTCTCCATCCCGCTGGCCTTCCTGCTCGGTTACCTGGGCACGGTCTTCAGCAAGGACCCCGGAAACGACGCCAAGTACGCCGAGATGGAGGTCCGCGCACTCACCGGCGCGGGCGCGGAGAAGGCCACGCAGCACTGAGCCATTGATCGACAAGAGGGCGGTCTCCCCAGGTGGGAGGCCGCTTTTCTTGTGTCACAGACTTTGTGACATTTCGTGACAGGAACTGCACAGACTTCGCCAGGTTCCCGGTGCAACCCTTGTTTCCTCCCCGGCGTATAGGCAGCAGACCGGGCAGTTCACGAGGAGGCAGGAGCTTGGCGCGACGCGATGACGGCTTCGCCGAGTTCTTCGCTGCCCGGTTCGACGCGGCGCGGCGGATCGGGTACGCGCTCTGCGCGAACTGGTCGGAGGCCGAGGAACTGGCGCAGACCGCGTTCGTGCGGGTCTACGCCCGCTGGCCCAAGGTGCACCGGGAAACCGCGGACGCCTACCTGCGCACGGTGCTCACCAGGGCCTTCCTGGACACCAAGCGCCGGGGCCGGGCCCGCGAGCACGCGGTGGCCGAGGTGCCCGACCAGCCGGTGGAAGCCGACCACGGGGCCGCTGAGGACCGGGCCGCGCTCACCGCGGCCCTGCAGCAGGTGCCGCCCCGCCAGCGCGCGGTGCTGGTGCTGCGGTTCATCCAGGACCTCTCGGTCGAACAGGTGGCCGAGGCACTGGGGTGCACGACCGGAACGGTGAAGAGTCAGACCGCGCGCGGCCTGCAGACCCTGCGGGCCGCCTACCATGCCGCCAACGGCACCGACGGGGCGTCCGAACCTGGCCAGACCCCGCCGCCGCTGTTGTCGGCCGGGCGCTGAAAGTGGAGGTACGGAGGCGGTGAACGAGATGTGGCACGACGAGCAGGACGTGCGGAACGCGCTCCAGCGGGTCGTGGACACACCCGCGCCCGCGGTACGCACCGACGTGGCCGAGGTGATCCGGCGCGGCAAGCGCCGGGTGCTGGTCACCAGGGTCGGCGCGGTGGCCGGGGTGGTGGTCGCCGTCGGTGTCATCGGCCTCGGCGCGACCGCGATCTCCGGCAGCCTGTTCACCGGCGACCACACCGCGTTGCCGCCCGCCGCCACCAGCAGCGCGCCGTCCACCAGCAGGCAACCCGCGCTGGACCTGCCGGGCTGGACCCAGCTGGAGACCACGCCGGCGACCAGCGCGCCCGATGCCACCGGCACCGGGGCGTTCAAGCCGCAGCAGTACTGCAGCGGCCCGCAGACCCCGCCTGCCACCGGTCGCGCGATCCTGCCGGAGGACCGCTACCTGCCTGCCTTCGTGGACGCGGTCGGCAAGGCCGTTGGCGAGCGGCCGAGGGTGAGCTTCCAGAACTACGTCAACGCCAACCGCGGCCACCTCGCGGTGGTCGTGCCCGGCAAGGACGTTCCCGGCACGGTCCGGCTGGAGGCCGGGCGCTTCGGCGGCCCGCCCACGCTGGCCGCGGAGTCCTACCGGTACAGCTCCGGCGCGGCCTGCCAGGAGCCGCTGCGCCGGACCCGCCCGGACGGCGCGGTGCTGCAGCTGTTCCAGGACGAGGACTACGGCGGCAAGCAGCCGACCCGCAGGCTCGGCGTGTACACGCCCAACGGGCGCTTCTACACCGTCACGGTCACCGCGGGCTCGCTCACCAGCGACGGCAGCCCGATGCCGGCCGACAAGCAGGTCGGCGTGGACGGCCTGGTGCTGAGCCGGGAACAGGTGGTCCAGATCGGCGAGGCAATGGCCGACCTCGGCTGAGTTCACGCTGCCGCTACACCCGCCCGTGGGACCATCCACTGGTGAACCCGTCTCAGGTGCCGTCGGTGGCAGCGCACGAGGTCCCGCAGGATGCCTACCTGCTTGATGTCCGCGAGGACGACGAGTGGGCCGCCGGGCACGCCGAGGGCGCCAAGCACATCCCGATGGGCGAGGTGGTGACGCGCCTGGAGGAACTGCCCAATGACGGGCTGGTGCACGTGATCTGCCGCGCGGGTGGCCGCTCGGCCAGGGTCACCGCCTACCTCAACTCCAATGGCTGGGACGCGATCAACGTCGACGGTGGCATGCAGCTCTGGCAGGCCGCTGGCCGTCCGCTGGTCGGCGAGTCCGGCGCCGAACCGACGGTGATCTGAGCGCATGCAGCCAATGCAGCCGATGCGGGTGGACTGGGTGGCCAGTCCGCCTGTTCCGCTGCGCCCGTACCGGTCCCGGCGTCCCGACCCGCACTACTCCGGCCCGCCCGCCTACCCGGCCCCGCCGCGCTGGGGTTTCCCCGCGCTGACCTGGCGCTGGCCCACCACGGTGCCCGGCGCGGACAAGCCGGTGGCCCAGCCGGTGGACCGGATGCGGGCACTGGCAGGCAGCGCGGTGCCGCTGCTCTGGATCACCGGCGTGGCCGCCGCGTTCACCGCGGGGGCCGAACTGCTGCGCTACATCCTGCTGCTGGTCAGCCGGGACGCGGTGCTGCCCGCCGGACTGCTCTACACCTCCGACGCGCTGGTGGTCACCGGCGGCGTGGTCACCCCGGTGAGCGCGGCGCTGGCCGCGCTGGTCGGCATCCTGTGGCTGCTGCGCGCCCGCCAGGTCGCCGGTGAACTCACCAGCACCCGCCCGGACCGGCCGAACTGGCAGGTCGTGGCCGGGGTGCTGGTGCCAGGGGTGAACCTGGTGCTGCCAGGGGCGACCCTGGCTGAGCTGGAGCACACCATCCTTGGCAAGCCCAGTGCGGAGCGGCCCCGGCCCTCCCGCGAGCTGCTGCACTGGTGGGGCTGGTGGGCTGGCAGCCTGCTGGTCTCCGGGATCACCCTGCTCTGGTCGCTGCGCGCCGGTGTGCAGGCCCAGGCCGACGGCGTGCTGTGGCACCTGCTGGCCGACGCCCTGCTCGCGGTGGTGGCCATCCGCTCGGTGCGGCTGCTCAAGCGGTACAACGCGCTGCTGGCCCCGGTGAACCCGGCGGCCGTACAGCGCTACGAACTGATCAGCGTGCGCGGCGCCGAACTCCCTGAGTTGCCCCGCCGCGAGCGTCCCAAAGACGCGGTCCGCTAGGCCGTCACCGGCAGCGTGTGCAGGCCGCGGATCACGAACTCCGACCGGCGTTCCGGCTCGCCCGCCAGGGCCAGCTCCGGCAGTCTGCGGCGCAGCGCGTCCAGGATCGCGGTGACCTCGACCCTGGCCAGTGGCGCGCCGAGGCAGTAGTGGATGCCCGCGCCGAAACCCAGGTGCGGGTTGGGGGAGCGGCCCAGGTCCAGCCGGTCCGGGTCGGTGAAGACCTCCGGGTCGCGGGCTGCCGAGCCGAGCAGGGCGGCGATCTTGTCACCGGGCCGCAGCCGGTGGCCGGCGATCTCCACCTCGGCGGTGGCGGTGCGCTCGAAGAGTTGCAGCGGCGAGTCGTACCGGATCAGCTCCTCGGCCGCGCTCGGCAGCAGTTCCGGCTCGGCGATCAGGCGCTCCCACTGGTCGCGGTGGCGCATCAGGGCCAGCACCCCGTTGCCGACTACGTTCACCGTGGCCTCGTGCCCGGCCATCAGCAGCAGCACCGCGGTGGCCACCAGTTCGTCGGAGGTCAGTCGCGCGCCGTCGGCGTCGGCCACCGAGACCAGATCACTCACCAGGTCCTCGCCCGGCCGCGCCCGGCGCTGCTCGACCAGGTCACGCAGGTAGGCCACGAACTCGGTGGAGGCGGCCTCGGCGGCCAGTCGCTTGTCCGGCGCCAGGCCGTACTCGTACATCTTCACGATGGTGTGCGACCAGGGCAGCAGCAGGTGCCGGTCCTGGGCAGGCACGCCGAGCAGTTCGGCGATCACCTCCACCGGCAGTGGCTCGGCCACCGTCTTGAGCAGATCGGCCTGCTCGTCCATGGCGATCCGGGCGGCCAGGGTGTCCACCAGCTGGTCGGCCAGGGTGTTCACCCAGGGGCGCAGGCGTTCGGTGTGGCCGCGGGCGAAGGCGGTGGCCACCAGCTTGCGCAGCCGGGTGTGCTTTGGCGGCTCGTTCTCCAGCAACGAGTTGCGGTGCAACAGGTTGAACGCGGCGAAATCGTCCACCGGGCAGGCATCCCGCCAGATCCGGCCCAGCGCGCGGTGCCGCAGCAGCGCCGAGCAGGCCGAGTGCGAGACCGCGACCGCCAGGCCCAGCCCGGCATGCCAGTGCACCTCCCCCTCCGCCCGCAACTGCGCGAACCGCGGGTAGGGGTCCGCGATGAACGCGGTGTCGCTGGGATCAAAGGGAAGCACGATCACCGACGGTAAGTCCTGGGCGCGTCACTCGTCCATCCGAGTGGCGGTGTCCTTGGTGGAAATACCCGTTTACCCCCCTGCTACGGTCCGGCAGATCACCAGTTTCCCTAGGAGGACCGGATGGCCAAGCGCACCGCGGCCAAGCGCAAGAACCAAGCCGCCGAGGGTGGCATCGGGCCGCGTCAGCCCTGTCCGTGCGGCTCCGGCAAGCGGTACAAGGCCTGCCACGGCGGGTCGGCCGCCGATGTCATGGTCATCCGCCCGTTCGAGGGTCTGGCCGTGGAGACCGACCTGATCGCGCTGCGTGAGTTCGTGCCGTCGGCCACCGCGGCGCTGTCGCTGACCGAGGCCGGGCCGCGGCCGATCACGGTGGCCACCGTGCTGCCGATGGCCGCCGCCGCGCTGGTCCGCACCGACGGCGCCGCCTTCATCGGCCTGCAGGTGCAGACCCGCACCGGCGACATCAGCGGCGACCTGGCCCGCGCGCTGCGCTGGGCGCAGACCGCCGAGCCGGGCAACGCGCTCTCGGTGGCTCCGGCCGCGGCCGATGGCGAGACCCTGCGGCTGCAGGACCTGCTGCAGCCCGATGCGCGGCTGGAGGTCGAGCTGCACGCCGACTTCTCCTGGTGGATCCCGGCCGACGCCGAGCAGAACAGCGATGTGGCGCTGTCCCTGGAGCGGGCCAACGCGGCGATCATGCCCACCGAGCCGGTGGTGGCCGAGGGCGTGCACGCGGCCTACTGGGTCGACGCCGGGGACAAGGCGCACGTGCGCTGGGTCCGGCCCGAGCCCGAGGAGCGGTTGCTGGCCGCGCTGGCCCGGCTGGCCGTACGCGGTGAGCACGGCGAGCACGACCTGGGCGAGGGCTCCCGGTTCGCGGGCTCCTTCCGCGCGCACGGACTGCTGGTGCCGGTCTGGGACGTCGACCGCGAGCAGCACTCCAAGGAATGGGCCCAGCCCACCGCCGCACTCGGCGAGCGGCTGACCGCAGCGCTGGCTTCCCTGGACACCGAACCGCTCTCCGAGGCCGAGCGCCGGTCCCGGGACGGCCTGCGCGGCCGTCAGGTCACGCTCAGGTAACGGCGAAACTGGTCGTCGCGCCAGGGCAACCCTGGCGCGCGATCAGACGTGAACCTCATGTCGGGGGCCCGCGGTCGGGCCGCACTGAGGGGAGCGTCGGCGGTGGCAGCACCGGGCTGGGTGTTCGGGACGGGGGTGGGTTTCGCGCCTGCCGTCCCGAGTGCGGTTGACGTGGTGGACAGCGCGGCCGGGGGAGCCACGGTGCAGGAAGACTTCGGTGAGTTCGTCCGCATGTCCCTGCCCGGACTGCTGCGCTACGGACACGCGCTCACCGGCAATCCGCATGACGCGGCCGACCTGGTGCAGTCGGTGCTGGAGAAGATCGGCGCGCGGTGGCGTACCGTGCTGCGGCAGTCGACCAACCCCACCGCCTATGTGCGGCGGGCGATGGCCAACACGCACATCAGCTTCTGGCGCCGGGTGCGTAAGGAGAGCCTGGTCGCCGACCTGCCGGACGTGCGGTCCTACGAGCAGGCCGACCGGCTGGAGAACGAACCGCTGTGGCAGGCCCTGCGGGACCTGCCGCCGCGGCAGCGCGCGGTGATCGTGCTGCGGTACTACGACGGGCTTTCCGAAGCCGAGATCGCGGAGGCGCTCGGAGTGAGCAACGGCACGGTCAAGAGTCAGACCAGCAAGGCCATGGTGACGCTGCGAGGAAAACTGGGCTCACTGGTCGGAGGAGGGGATCAACGATGAACGTCGACGACGAGCTGCGCAGGCTCTTCTCCGACGATCGGCTGGAACTACGTCCCCTGCCGGACGCCGAGCACGCGGTGCTCACCGGGGTCAAGCGCAGGCAGCGGCGCCGCCGGGTGGCCATCGCGGCCACCGGGGCGCTGAGCGCGCTGGCCATCGTGGCCGGCACGGTCGCCGTGCTGCAGCCCGAGGCGAACAACACGGTGCAGCCCGCGGACACCTCCACGCTGACCTTCCCGAGCACGCCCGGTCCGACCGAGCAGACCAGCACCTCGGCGGAGAGCCAGGGCGGCACGGCCAGCACCTCCAACCGCGGTGGCGTCGGCAGTGGCTCGGGCACCCCGCCCACCTCCTCGAACAAGCCGCCGACCTCGACCACCACGCCGAAAATCTTTGGCACCGCGCAGATCGGGCCCACCGGCTACGGCGCGCTCAAGCTGGGCATGACCAAGGAAGCGGCCGAGGCCACCGGGCTGATCAAGCCCAACGCCAAGGCCGAATCCGACTCCGGCTGCCTGGGCTATGACTACGCGGGAAAGATCAAGCCGGCCGGCTTCTACACCGTGGTGATCTCCAAGACCAAGGGCGTGGTGCGCATCCACGGCCGCGGTGATGAGCGGACCCCGGAGGGCATCGGCGTCGGCGCGCCCGTGGCCGATTTCGACAAGGTCTACACCGATTCCGGCACCTCGCACGGCGCGGTCGGCGAGCGGGTGGTGGCGGCTCCTGGCAACGCGGCGGCCAACTACTGGTTCATCATGCGGAACAACGCGGTGAGCGAGATCCGGCTGGAGCTGAAAGAGCAGGACTGTTACAAGTAAGCCCGGTCACCTACTCCTATCCTTGTGCCGGAGTAGGTGACATGGGGGCTTGGTGGACGAGGATTTCAGCGAGTTCGTCCGGATGTCGCTGCCGGCGCTGCTGCGCTACGGGCACGCGCTGACCGGCAATCCGCACGATGCGGCCGACCTGGTGCAGACAGTGCTGGAGAAGGTCGGCACCCGCTGGCGCTCGCTGCTCCGCCAGGAGATCAACCCGCAGGCGTATGTGCGGCGGGCCATGGCCAACACCCACGTCAGCTTCTGGCGCCGGGTGCGCAAGGAGAGCCTGGTCGCCGATCTGCCCGAGGACGGCGAGGGCTACCAGCAGGCCGACCGGCTGGAGAATGAGCCGCTGTGGCAGGCCCTGCGTGAGTTGCCGCCGCGGCAGCGCGCGGTGATCGTGCTCCGCTACTACGACGAACTCACCGAGACCGAGATCGCCGAATCACTCGGCATCAGCAAGGGCACGGTGAAAAGCCAGGCCAGCAAGGCGATGACGGCCCTGCGGGGCAAACTCGAGAACATCAACGAGGACTGAGCACGCAGCTGGCGGCGCCCGTGGACCGGGTCGCGGTCCACGGGCGCCGGCCTGTGGTGGGAGCAATCAGCACTTGGCTTACAGGGTGCCGCCTGCCGCGCGCGGGGCGGTCGGGTCCGAGCCCTCGTCGCCGACCTGCTCGCGGGTGAGGAAGTCCTCGATGGCGAACAGGTTGTCGCCCGCACGGTCCACGATGGTCAGCAGGGTCGACATCGCGGCGACCTCCTCGACCTGCTCCTTGAGGAACCACTGCATGAACTGCTCGCCGAGGTAGTCGCCCTCGTCCCTGGCCGACTTGGCCAGCGCGGTGATCTCCTCGGTGACGTGCCGCTCCTGGTTGAGGGCCAGCTCGACCGGCTCGCGCACGGAGGCGAAGTCGTTGCGCACCTCGTCCACCCCGGGGATGGCCACCGGGAGGCCGTTGTCCAGCAGGTACTGGACGATCATCATGGCGTGGTTGCGCTCCTCAAGCGCCTGGCGGTAGAAGTGCGAAGCCAGGCGGGGGAGGTCCTTGGCGTCGAACCAGACCGCGACGGCGAGATACTGCTGCGACGCGCTGAGCTCATTCCGGACCTGGGTCTGCAGCAGCTGCTGGAACTTGGTAGTCGTGGTCATGGCCGAAACAATACAACGGAATTCGAGTTTCCGCAGGTAAAGCCAGGTTTGCCTAACTTAGCCAAGCCTTGTTGAACCAGCTGGCAGACGGCCCGCGCAATTCCATTCCGTAATTGCGCTTGCCTAATTCCGCGAATTCACCCGAGCGTGTCTCGCGCAATCGGGCAGGACATGCACCGAGGGCCACCACGACCGGAGCCCAGCTCGCTGCCCGCGATCCGCAGCACCTCCACCCCGGCGTCCTCCAGCCGGGCGTTGGTCTCCACGTTGCGCTCGTAGGCCACCACCACGCCCGGCGCCACGGCCAGCGTGTTGTTGCCGTCGTCCCACTGCTCGCGCTCGGCGGTCACCGCGTCCAGGCCGGTGTCGATCACCCGCAGCCGCTCGATGCCCATCGCCTCGGCGGCCGCGCCCAGGAACGGCAGCGGGCCGTCCACGATCACCCCGCCGGAGCCGTCCGGCCGCAGCGGGTAGGCGGAGAGGGTCTCGCGCACCGCCGGGTACATCACCACCGCGTCCCGGTCGACCATGGTGCACACGGTGTCCAGGTGCATGGTGGCCCGCTCCTGCTCGATCGGCACCGCGAGCACGGTGTGCGCGAGGCCGTCGGCGAAGGCGGAGCGGGCGAAGGACTCCGCGCCGGCCGGGGTGGTGCGCTCGCCGACGCCGACCGCGAGCACGCCGGGGGAGAGCAGCAGCACGTCGCCGCCCTCCAGCGGGGCCGAGTGCGCGCCGTAAGCACGGCCGGTGCGGCTGAACCGCGGGTGGTAGGCGTAGATCAGGTCGGTCAGCGCGGTCTCCCGGCTGCGCGCGGGCAGCGCGAGCGAGGTGATCGCCACCCTGTCCGCCACCCACACCGAGGAGTCCCTGGTGAAGAGCAGGTTGGGCAGCGGATTGACCGCGAAGTCGGCGGGCTGGTGCATCCGGCGCACCAGCGAGGCGCCCTCGGCGGCCGGCAGCTCCTCGAAGGTCATGCCCGCCATCAGCACCCCGGCCAGGTCCTTGGCCTTCATCCCGGTCAGGTGCGAGCGCAGCGCGTCGGCCAGGTCCAGGCCGAGCTGGCGCTCATCCACCGCCGAGTGCACCGCGCCGAAGCGGGCCCGCGGATCGGCCAGCGCCTCCACCAGCACCTCCGCGAGCAGCAGCACCTCCACCCCGCGCGAGCGCAGGGTCTCGGCGAAGGCGTCGTGCTCAAGCTGGGCCCGGCCCAGCCACGGCACCCCGTCGAACAACAGTTGATCGTTGTTACGCGGGGTGAGGCGCTTCAGTTCCGCGCCAGGACGGTGCAGCAGCACCGTGCGCAACGGGCCGACCTCGCTGTCCACCCGGTGGATCGGCTCGGCAGGGGTCTCGCTTGCGATCTGGTGGGCGCTCACGCAGCGGAGCGTAATGCTCTCGAAAGATCACGGCAGCGCGCTGATCAGTGAATCTGGGTCAGGATGTAAGGAGTCGAACCTCGGAAGGTGGATTGTGAACCAGGACACGGTGTCGAAGCGCGGTTTGTTGCGTCGTCCGGTCGTTTTGGTTGCGATTGTGATTGTCGCAACGGTTTTGAGCGTCGGTTTGTACCTGTTCCAGCCCTGGAAGCTGTTCACTAGCAGCACCCTGGACGAGGCGCTGCCCGCCGGGGTGACCAGCGAACTGGCCCCGACCTCGACTGACACACCCGTGCCCAGCTCAGCGGCACCCACCAGCGCGCCGCCCGCCCAGCCCAGCACCCTGGCCGCCGGGGACTTCGTCTCCCAGGAGCACCCGACCAAGGGCAAGGCCACCGTGCACAAGCTTGCTGACGGCTCCCGGGTGCTCCGGCTGACCGGCCTGGCCAGCAGCGACGGCCCGGACCTGCACATCTGGCTCACCGACCAGTCCGCAGGCGGCGAATGGGGCAAGTACGACGACGGCCGGTACGTGAAGCTGGGCAAGCTCAAGGCCACCCACGGCAACCAGAACTACGCCATCCCGGCTGAGGCCAAGCTGGACGGCCTGCGCAGTGTGGTCATCTGGTGTGACCGGTTCAACGTCGCTTTCGGTTCTGCCCCGCTCACGCTGTGACGCTCACCCGTTCGGGTAGCCTCCCCCGGAGTGACCGGGTCCGGAGGGGACGACGGAATGCGTCAGGTTCGTGCGCTGAGGCACGTGGGCACCGCGGTTGCCGCGGTGGCCCTGCTAGCCGTGCTGCCAGCGGGATGTGGGTTCTTCGGTTCTTCGGCCGACGGCGCGGACACCCCGCCGCCGGACGGTCCGAAGCTGACCGTGGGCATCAAGTTCGACCAGCCCGGCCTCGGCCAGAAGACCGGTGACAACACCTTCGCCGGCTTCGACGTGGACGTGGCCAGGTACGTGGCCAGGGAGCTGGGTGTGCACCCCGGCAACGTGACCTTCCTCGAGGCCAAGAGCGCCGAGCGGGAGACCCTGCTGGAGCAGGGCAAGGTCGACCTGGTCGCGGCCACCTACTCGATCAGCGACGCGCGCAAGAAGAAGGTCGACTTCGCCGGGCCGTACTTCGTGGCCGGGCAGTCCCTGCTGGTGCGCAAGACCACCTCGGACATCACCGGCCCGGAGTCGCTGAACCAGAGCGACTGGCGGCTGTGCTCGGTGAAGGGCTCCACCCCGGCGGAGAAGGTCAAGCAGTCCTACGCCAAGAGCGTGACCCTGCGCGAGTTCCCGTCCTACCCGGAGTGCCTGGTGGCGCTGGAGGACGCGGACGACCCGGTGGACGCGGTCACCACCGACGACGTGATCCTGGCCGGCTACGCCGCCGGGCAGCCGGACAAGTTCAAGCTGGTCGGCAAGCCGTTCTCGCAGGAGCGCTACGGCATCGGCCTGCGCAAGGGCGACGCCCGGCGGGACAAGGTCACCGCCGCGCTGCGCAAGATGGTTTCCGACGGCAGCTGGAAACGCTCGGTCGAAGAGAACATCGGGAAATCTGGCTATAAAATTCCTGAACCACCCGCTGTTCTCGACTCGCCATGATCTATAAGGGCGGCAAAGTCCGGCTGGTCCGTTGGAGCGACCTGAACCGACGATAGTCTGATCCAGCGTGCGACCATGGTTTGACCGGCACTCCCTCCCTGGGCTGAAGTGCCTGCCTAGGGGTTGGAATCCGCCGCGTTCCGCATATCGTGTCGCCCATGGGCATGCTCACTGACCGCGCCGCCGCCGGGTTGCCGGAAATGGCGCTCCTGGCAGTCGCCGGGAATGTGATCCCGCCCCGTCCGGAAAACATGAAGAAGCTTTTCGCTGCCTTGGCATATCCGGACTGACCCATACCTCTCGGTCTGACACCGCCCGGTCAGACCGCGCCAAAGCCGCAGGGGATAGCTGCCCGCCCCCTCCGGCATCGGACGGACGGGATGATCTCCGCGCCCCCCACCCTGGAGATCATCCCGTCCGTCTTCCTAGCTCAGGGCAGCCAGGACACCGCGCCCTTGAGCAGCGCGTACCCGACGAAGGCGATCACGTCGATCACCGCGTGCCCGACCACCAGCGGCCACAGCCGGTTGGTGCGCTGCCACACCCGGCCGTAGACCAGCCCCATCACGATGTTGCCCGCGAACCCGCCGAAGCCCTGGTACAGGTGGTACGAGCCGCGCAGCACCGCGGAGGCGGCCAGCGACTTGTTCTCCGACCAGCCGAGCATCCGCAGCCTGGTGATCAGGTAGCCGACCACCAGCACCTCCTCGGCCCAGGAGTTGCCGATCGCGGACAGGATCAGCATCGGCGTGCGCCACCAGGTGTCATCCAGCGCCGAGGGCACCACGGTCAGGTTGAGCCCGAGTGCCCTGGTGATCAGGTAGAAGGCGATGCCGGGCAGGCCGATCAGCGCGGCCAGGCCCAGTCCGCGCAGTGCGTCCGAGCCCAGCCTGCTCCGGTCCAGACCGATCTCGGCGAGCTTCTTGCCCGCCTTCCACAGCAGGTAGGCGCCCAGTCCGCCCCAGGCGAGCAGTTGCAGCACGCCGAGCAGCTGATGGGCCAGGTCGAGCAGGCTGAGCGTGGAGCGGGAGACGTTGAGCGCCACCGACTGCTGGCTCAACGGCTTGGGCTGCAACAGCGAGCTGATGATGGAGAGCAGGCTGCGCAGCCCGGACAGGCCCAGCGTCGCGGCGAACACGATCGCCAGCTCGATCCACACCGCCCGGCGCTGCACCGGGTCGGTGATCACCTCGACCTCCGGCCGTGCCGGGTTCAGCCAGTTGCCGATCACGCTCGCCATGCTGGCAGCGTGTCAGTCGGTCCCGTGTGAGTGCCGGGCGACCCAGGCCGCGAGCTGGGTGCGGCGCTCCATGCCGAGCTTGGCCAGCACCGAGGTCACGTAGTTCTTCACCGTCTTCTCGGCCAGGAACAGCCGTTCCGCGATCTGCCGGTTGGTCAGGCCCTCGCCGATCAGGCCGAGCACCTTGCGCTCCTGCTCGGTGAGCCCGGCCAGCTCGTCCGGCGGTTCGGGATCGCCGCGGCGCAGCCGGTCCAGCACCCTGGCGGTGGTCACCGGGTCCAGCAGCGAGCGCCCGGCCGCGACCTCGCGCACCGCGGTCACCAGATCCTGCCCGCGCACCTGCTTGAGCAGGTAGCCCGAGGCCCCGGCCATGATCGCGCCGACCAGCGCGGCCTCGTCGTCGAAGGCGGTCAGCACCAGGCAGTGCGGCGCGTCCGGGCCCTGGGCGCGCAGGGTGCGGCACAGCGCCACCCCGTCGCCGTCGGGCAGCCGCATGTCCACCACCGCGACCTGGGGCCGGTGCGCCAGCGCGACCACCTCGGCCTCGGCCACGCTGCCCGCCTCGGCCACCACCTCGATGTCGTCCTCGGTGGACAGAAGATCGCGCAGCCCGCGCCGGACCACCTCGTGGTCGTCTACCAGCAGGACCCGGATCGGCATGAACTCAGGCTACGGCGGCGGGAACAACATCGGCGCCCGGGTCGTTAGCACTCATGACCGGCGAGTGCTAAAGCCGCCGGTGAGGAACCTGGAAAGGGTGAAAGAACATGGCTCTTGCAGTCCGCTCCACGTGGGACCCGTTCACCGCGCTGGTCCGCCAGTTCGACCGTGATGTCTTCGACGGCCTGACCCGTTCAGCGCCCTCGGCCCAGGGCTTTGTTCCCGCCGCCGACGTCCGCAAGGACGGCGCCGACGTCGTGCTCACCCTGGAGCTGCCCGGCGTCGACGTGGCCAAGGACGTCGAGGTCGAGGTGGCCGAGCGCCGCCTCACCATCAGCGGTCGCAGGCACGACGAGCAGAGCGCGGAGCAGGGCGGCCTGATCCGCAAGGAGATCCGGCACGGCGAGTTCCGGCGCGAGTTCTCCCTGCCCGCAGGCGTCACCGCCGGACAGGTGGAGGCCGACTACGACCGCGGCCTGCTCAAGGTCCGCATCCGCGAGGTCGTGAAGGTGCCCGCCGCCCCCGCGAAGATCGCCATCCGCGGTGCGGAGGCCACCGAGGTGCCCGCCGTCGAGGCAGGCTGACCCGGAAAAAAACCCCAACACAAAAGGGGCATTCCCGTGCTTGCACCACGGGAATGCCCCTTTCGCGTTCAGCGTACGCCGAAAACCTCGTCCCAGGCCGCGGTGACCTGGCGGCCACAGCTGGCCGGATCCACCCCGCCGATGCCGGTGCCCAGACCAGGCAGGGCAATGGAGCGGACCGCGTGCCGCACCGGGGTGCCGTCCTCCAGCCTGCCCTGCTGCCAGAGCCGGAACACGGCGCGGGCGGCCAGGTAGGGGTGCACGGTGTCCTTGGGCAGCAGTTCGCCGGGCACCCGCATGGTGGGGGCGCTGATCAGCCACTGCGGGGCGGGTTCGCCGGTGGGCACGATCAGCGCCTCGCCGACCGGTAGCTCGCCGCCGTGCAGGGCCAGCACCGCGCTGCGCACGTACTGCTCGACCTGGGGGAAGGCGGTGGCGTAGACCGCGTCGATGCCGCCGCGCATCCAGCCGTAGGAGTTGGCCGGGCTGACCACGGCGTCCACGTCCAGATCCAGCACCGAACCCTGGTGCACTTCCACCCCGGAGCGGCCGGTGGCGGCGCGCTCCCACTCCCAGCCGAGCGGACCCGCCACGGCGCACAGCACCAGGCGCGGCACGGCCGCCTGCGGTTGCACTTTCCCGGTCACGCCCCAAGCATCGCCGGTCACGGGGAAAGCATTGCAGCAAACCAACACGGCCGGTCACCGGGTCTTCCACCAGTCGTGTGGGTGTTCTCACGGTTGAGAGCAAGGCCACAGCGACCTCCCACTACGGCGTTAGGCTGAGGTATGCCGCGCATCGCCTACTTGGGGCCGGAACGAACCTTCACCGAACAGGCGACCCGGCGCCTGGTCGACCCGGCCACCCACGAGTTGATCCCGGCCAGCACGGTCGCCGCCGCGCTGGAGATGGTGCGGCTGGACAAGGTCGACGCCGCCGTGGTGCCGGTGGAGAACTCGGTGGAGGGCTCGGTCCCGCCCACCCTGGACGGCCTGGCCCTGGGCAGCCCGCTGGTCGCGGTGGCCGAGACGGTGCTGCCGGTGCGCTTCACCGTGCTGGTCCGCCCCGGCACCAAGCCCGCCGACGTGCGCACCGTGACCAGCCACCCGCACGCGCTGGCCCAGGTACGGGAGTGGCTGGCGGCCAACCTGCCCGGCGCGGCCGAACTGGCCACCACCTCCACCGCGGCCGCCGCGGTCGCGGTCGCCGAGGGCACCGCGGACGCGGCGATCACCGCGCCGATCGCGGCCGAGGGCTCCGCGCTGACCGCGCTGGCCGCCGACATCGGCGACGTGGCCGATGCGGTGACCCGGTTCCTGCTGGTCCGCAAGCCCGGCCTGGTGCCTGCCCCGACCGGCAACGACCGCACCTCGATCGTGGTGGTCACCGAGAACCGGCCAGGTTCGCTGTCGGAGGTGCTGGTCGAGCTGGCCCTGCGCGGGATCGACCTGTGCCGGATCGAGTCCCGGCCGACCAGGGAGAAGCTGGGTATCTACCGGTTCTTCCTCGACTTCGCCGGGCACATTGCCGAACCGCGGGTCGGCGAGGCGCTCGCCGCGCTGCACCGCACCTGCTCTGACGTGCGCTTCCTCGGCTCCTTCGGCCGCGCCGACGGCGATTCGCCGCCGCCTCCGCCGGGCACCGGCACGGCCGAGTTCACCGAGGCCGCGCAGTGGCTGGCCCAGGTGCGCGCGGGCGGGCAGGCATGAGTTCGTTACGCCTGATGCTCGTCCGGCACGGCCAGACCCCCGCCAACGTGCGGCACGCGCTGGACTCCCGCCCGCCCGGTCCGCCGCTGACCGCCGAAGGTCGCCGCCAGGCCGACAAGCTGGCCGAGGAACTGGCCATCGAGCCGGTCACCGCGGTCTACGCCAGCGTCGCGGTGCGCGCCCAGCAGACCGCCGCCCCGGTGGCACTGCGGCACGGGCTGCCGGTGCGGGTGCTTGAGGGCGTGCACGAGACCCAGGTGGGCCCGGAGCTGGAGGGCCGCAACGACGACGCGGCGATCCTGGCCTTCCGCGCGGTGGTGGACACCTGGCTGGACGGCGACCTGTCCGGGTCGGCGCCCGGCGGTGAGACCGGGTTCGAGGTGGTCGAGCGGTTCGGCGCGGCGGTCCGGCGGATCACCGCCGAGCACAGCGACGGAGTGGTGGTGCTGGTCAGCCACGGCGCGGCGATCCGGCTGATGGCGGTGCACCTGCTCGACGGCAGCACCGATGTGCTGGCCGGGCACCCGTACCTGCCCAACACCGGCCGGGTGCTGCTGGAGGCCGATCCGGACAGCTCGGGTGGCTGGCGGTTCGTCGAGTGGCTGGGTGTCGAGAGGTTCTAGCCCCAGCCCAATTCGTGCAGCTTGGCGTCGTCGATGCCGAAGTGGTGCGCGATCTCGTGCACCACGGTGATCGCCACCTCCTCGACCACATCGTCCTCGGTCTCGCAGATGTCCAGGATGGCGTCCCGGTAGATGGTGATCCGGTCCGGCAGCACCCCGCCGTAGTCGGAGTTGCGCTCGGTCAGCGCGATGCCCTCGTACAGCCCCAGCAGCCCGGATTCCACCGGGTGCCGGGGCTCGACGAAGACGGCCACGTTGTCCATCGCCCTGGCCAGTTCCGGCGGCACCTCGTCCAGCGCCTCGCCCACCAGCTCGTCGAACCGGGCGGGCGTCATGTCCACCGGCACGGCTAGCCGCCGCTGGTGGTGGTGGTGGGCCCTGGCGTGCCGCCGGGGTGCTCGGAGTTGGCGTCGGTGGGCACGCCCGCGTCCCGCTGCACGTCGGTGCCGGGGCTGCCCGGCGGGGCAGGGGCGCCCGGCGGCAGCTTGGACAGCAGCACCGGCGCGGCCTCGGTGCCGACCCGCATCTCGCTCTTGACGCTGCCGAAGACCGGGGCCAGTCCGCTGTTGTCCTTCAGCTTCGCGCCGACCTTGCACTCCACCCGGCGGGCGCCTGCCAGCCAGCTGTCCTGCTTGAGGGTGTCCCAGAAGACGATCAGGCCCTTGCGGCTGACCACCTCCGCCCCGCCCGCGTAGTCCGCCGCGGTGCGCGCGCACTCGCCGGCGAGCAGCTCGTCCTGCCGCGGCTCGGCCGGGAACTCCTGCGGGAACCGGGCGCCCAGGTTGACCACGCCGACCACCTCGTAGGCGTGCGGTTTGCCGCACTCCACCGGGTCGTAGACCTGCTTGCCGCTGATGCCAAGGCACATGCCCTGCGGGTGCACGTTGGACGGGTCGGCGGTCTTCGCGCTGCCCACGGTCGGGTAGAGCAGCCCGGACGGGGCCGAGTCCTGCATCCCGCACCAGACCTTGCGCTCCCCGGAGTTCCAGCTCTTCTCACCGGAGCGCAGCAGGTTCACCCCGAGCTTGCCGTTGGGGTCGAACCGGCCGTCCAGGTACTGCACCGACATCTCGGTGCAGCGGTCCGCGGCGATGCCCTCCCAGCGCACCGAGTCCGGGAACGGGGCGCCGGGCGGGAAGTCCGCGGCCAGGTCGACCGAACCGGTGATCTCGAACAGGTGCGGATCATCACACTTCACCCGCCGCGCGTCCCCGGCGTCCGGGCGGGTCCAAGTCAGACAGGTGCCGGGAGGCGCGTCCCGCACCGCGTTGGTGGGTCCGTCGGTTTCCCCTGCGACTTCGGGGCCGACGTGCCAACCTAGGGCGGTGCTCAACGCCAGGACCAGCAGCGCACCGGCGAACGCCCCTGCCATCACGCGGCGGGTGCTGGCCGTGTTGTTCATGAGGCGAATCCGATCAGCGGTCGACGTCTGGGGCCCTGGCATCCTCTCCATGATGCCGTGAGGCCCCCATTACATACGGCCGTCCAGGTGACGTGTATTGCTATTCAGCCACCTTGCTCCGTCAAACGGACGACATAGGTACGGTGCGCGCCGGGAGTGGTCGATGACTGAGAACGTGAATCCGGGTAACCCGCAGCCTCCTGTGCCTCCCAGGCGAGGACAGGTTAGCCACCAGGACCCGAGTAGGACGAGGGCGCGTCCGGCGACCCTGGCCGAGCAGCGTGCTCGCCAGGAGGCCGACGAGGCCGAGCTGGCCGCGCGCCAGGCCGAGATCGCCGAGGCCGAGCGCAAGGCCAAGCTGCGCAAGCGGCTGCTCATCGGCGGCGGGGTGACCGTGGGCGTGGTCGCGCTGGTGGCCATCTGGTACGCCGCGCAGCAGCCCGATGACGTCACCGCGCGCTGCGTGGATCAGGACGGGGTGGTCGTCGACGACGACTACTGCGATGACGACTACGCGCGCTCGCACGGTGGCACCAGCCACGGCGGCGGCGGGATCTTCATCTACAACGGCGGCCGCCAGTACAGCTACAACTACGGCGGGACCGGCAGCACGGGCCAGAAGATCACCGGTGGCAGTTCGATCCGGCCCAAGGACGCCAACATCAGCACCGCCAGCGGCAAGAGCATCCAGCGCGGCGGCTTCGGCATCCGCGGTGGAAGCGGCGGCTCCAGTGGCTCCAGCGGAGGCAGCTGACCGTGCGTCGTGAGCGATCGGCCCCGCGCCCGGACTGGGAAGCGCGGATCGCCGAGCAGGGCCTGGTCTACGGCAGCCCGGCGACCAACGCCGACGGCAGCCGCAGGCCGTACTGGGACGAGTCGGTGCACTACGTCTTCGAGCTGGACGAGGTGCTCTCGCTGGAGGCCGACGTCGAGCTGCTGCACTCGATGTGCCTGGACGCGGTGGACAACGTGGTGACCACCGAGCGGTACCAGGACTTCGGGCTGCCGGAGTGGGTGTGGCCCGCCATCGCCGAGTCCTGGCGGCGGCATGACCCGCACCTCTACGGCCGCTTCGATCTGCGTTACGACGGGTCCGGCCCGGCCAAGCTGCTGGAGTACAACGCGGACACCCCGACCTCCCTGCTGGAGGCCGCGGTGGTGCAGTGGCACTGGCTCACCGACACCCACGAGGGCCACGACCAGTGGAACTCCATCCACGAGAAGCTGGTGGAGCGCTGGGGCGAGCTGGCCGATCAGCTGCCCTCGCCGCTGGTGCACTTCACCTTCTCCGGGGCCGATGCCAGCGGTGAGGACCACCTCACCGCGGCCTATCTGCAGGAGACCGCGGCCGAGGCCGGGCTGGACACGGTGGGCCTGGCCATCGAGGAGATCGGCTGGGATCCGGTGCTGCACCGGTTCGTCGACCTGCGCGAGGACCCGATGGGCACCGTGGCCAAGCTCTACCCGTGGGAGTGGCTGGTCGACGATCCCTTCGGCAAGCACGCGGTGGAGACCCTGCCCGGCACGCTGTGGATCGAGCCGCTGTGGAAGATGCTGCTCTCCAACAAGGCGCTGCTCGCGGTGCTGTGGGAGATGTACCCGGGGCACCCGAACCTGTTGCCCGCCTACCTCAACGAACCCGGCTTCCTCACCGAGTACGTGAAGAAGCCGTTGCTGGGCAGGGAAGGCGCCAATATCGACATCGTGGCGCCGGGGATGGAACAGCGGACCGGCGGCGTGTACGGCGCCGAGGGGTTCGTCTACCAGTTGTTCTCGCCGCTGCCGGAGTTCGACGGGATGCGGCCGGTGCTCGGCGCCTGGGTGGTCGGCGACCACGCCGCGGGGCTGGGCATCAGGGAAACGGTCGGTCTGGTGACCGACGACGGCGCGGCGTTCGTGCCGCACCGGATTCCGCAGTCGTCTTAGTCCACACTGGACCGTCCGAGGCAGACGGTCAGTATCAAGGAGGAACACTCGTGTACGACCTGATCACCGTGTCCAGCCTCGCGCTGGAGCCCGGCTTCGGCGGCAACGTCGTCCGGGGCATCGGGGCCATCGCGCTGTACGCGGTGGTTGGCCTGCTGCTCATGCTCGTCGGCTTCTACGCCATCGACCTGACCACGCCGGGCAAGCTCAACGAGATGGTGCGGGCCGGTTCACCGAACGCGGTGGTGATCACCGCCGCCGGTCTGCTGAGCATGGCCTTCATCGTGGTGGTGGCCATCTACAACGCCGCCGGCAAGCTCACCGAGGGGCTGTTGCTGGCGCTGATCTTCGGTCTGGTCGGCGTGATCGTGCAGGTGCTCGCGGTGCGGGTGCTGGAGTGGGCCACCCGGATCAACATCGGCGCGATCCTGCGCGCTGACCAGTTCACCCCGGCCAGCCTGGTGGTGGCCTCGGCCCACCTCGGCCTCGGTCTGGTCGTCGCGGTCGCCATCTCCTGACCTCCCGGCGCGGCGGGCGCGTCCGAATGGACCCGCCCGCCGCGTTGATCACCCTGGTCAGGCGCTAGGCTGACGGACTGTGATCGACCTCAAGACCCTCCGCGAGAACCCGGACCTGGTGCGCGCCTCGCAGCGTGCCCGCGGTGAAGACCCGGCGCTGGTGGACGCGCTGCTGAGTGCGGATGAGCGGCGACGGTCCGTGGTCTCCAGGGCGGACACCCTGCGCGGGGAGCAGAAGACCTTCGGCAAGCAGGTCGGGCGGGCCCAGGGCGAGGAGCGCGCGGCGCTGCTGGCCAAGGGCAAGGAGCTGGCCGCCGAGGTCAAGGCGGCCGAGGCCGAGCAGCACGAGGCGGACGCGGAGTTCATCGCCGCCCAGCGCAGGCTCTCCAACATCATCGTGGACGGCATCCCGCACGGCGGCGAGGACGACTACGTCGTGCTCAAGCACGTCGGCCAGCCGCGCGAGTTCACCTTCACGCCCAAGGACCACCTGGAACTGGGCGAGGGCCTGGGCGCGATCGACATGGAGCGCGGGGCCAAGGTCTCCGGCTCGCGGTTCTACTTCCTCACCGGCGTCGGCGCGCAGCTGCAGCTCGCGCTGCTCAACCTGGCCGCGCAGCAGGCCACCGCGGCAGGCTTCACCATGATGATCCCGCCGGTGCTGGTGCGCCCGGAGATCATGGAGGGCACCGGTTTCCTCGGCGCGCACGCCAGCGAGGTCTACCGGCTGCGCGATGACGACCAGTACCTGGTGGGCACCTCCGAGGTGCCGATGGCCGGGTACCACTCGGAGGAGATCCTCGATCTCGCGCACGGTCCCAAGCGCTACGCGGGCTGGTCGACCTGCTTCCGCCGCGAGGCGGGCTCCTACGGCAAGGACACCCGCGGCATCATCCGGGTGCACCAGTTCGACAAGGTGGAGATGTTCACCTACTGCAAGCCGGCGGACACCGAGGCCGAGCACCAGCGGTTGCTCGCCTGGGAAGAGGAGATGCTGGCCAAGGTCGAGCTGCCCTACCGGGTGATCGACACGGCAGCAGGCGACCTGGGCAGCAGCGCGGCCCGCAAGTTCGACTGCGAGGCCTGGCTGCCCACCCAGCAGGCCTACCGCGAGGTCACCTCGACCTCCAACTGCACCACCTTCCAGGCCCGCCGCCTGAACACCCGCTACCGGGACGCCGACGGCAAGCCGCAGGTGGCCGCCACCCTCAACGGCACGCTGGCCACCACCAGGTGGATCGTGTCGATCTTGGAGAACCACCAGCAGGAGGACGGTTCGGTCCGGCTGCCGGTGGCGTTGCGGCCGTTCTTCGGCGGCGAGGACACGCTCAAGCCGGTCAACCGGTAGTCCAAGGGGCAACAACCCGAGGACCAACAGTTTCGGTTCAGCCTCGGAATGAGACAGTCGTGTCTCACCGGTGGTAGCGTTGTCTCATGGTGGCAGACCGAGAACGAGTGCTGCGCGCGGCTGCCGCGCTGCTGGTGCGGCGGCCCAACTCGGCGATGGCCGAGGTCGCGCAGTCGGCGGGGATCAGCAGGGCGACGCTGCACCGGCTGGTGCCCAGCCGGGACGCGCTGGTCGTCGAACTGGCCAAGCTGGCGCTGTCCGAGGGCGAGGCCGCGCTGGAGGCGGCCAAGCCGGAGGACGGCGACGCGGCCGAGGCGGTGCGCCGGGTGGTGCGGGAGCTGATGCCCATCGCGGACCTCTACGCCTTCCTCACCGGTGAGCACCAGCTCATCACCAAACCCGAGCTGGACGCGGGCTACGACCTGCTGGACAGCCGGCTGACCGCGCTGATCCGGCGCGGTCAGGAATCCGGCCAGTTCCGGGTCGACCTCACCGCGGAGTGGATGGTCGAGGCGCTGGTCGCACTGCTCACCGGCGCCGGGTTCGCGGTGCTGGACGGAAAGCTCGCCCCCAGGGATGCGCCGCGCGCGGTGGCTGAGCTGCTCATCGGCGGCATGCTCCGGGGAGGGGCTCAGTGAGCGAGACGAGTGAGACGACCAATACCGGCACCGAGTTATCGCCGGTATCGCCGCGGGCGCGCTGGATCGCGCTGTCCGCGCTGGTCCTGGCGGTGCTGCTGATCGCGGTGGACGGCACCGTGCTGCACCTGGCACTACCCATGATCACCGAGGAACTCAAGCCCACCAGCCAGGAGCTGCTGTGGATCGGTGACATCTACTCCTTCGTGCTGGCAGGCCTGCTGGTCACCATGGGCACCCTCGGCGACCGGATCGGCCGGAAGAAACTGCTGCTCATCGGCGCGGTGTGCTTCGGCCTGATCTCCGTGCTGGCCGCCTTCGCCACCAGTTCGGCGCTGCTGATCGCGGCCCGCGCGCTGCTCGGCCTGGCCGGCGCGACGATCATGCCCTCCACCCTGTCGATCATCCGGAACCTGTTCACCGACCCCCAAGAGCGGGTCATGGCGATCGGTATCTGGGGTGCGATGACCGCGGCGGGCGCCGCGGTCGGCCCGGTGGTCGGCGGCGTGCTGCTGCAGAACTTCCACTGGGGCTCGGTCTTCCTGATCAACGTGCCGGTGATGATCATCCTGCTGATCGTCGGCTGGAAGGTGCTGCCGGAGTCCAAGGACCCCAATCCGGGCGCCTGGGACCTGCCCAGTGCGGTCGCCTCGCTGGTCGGCATGATCGCGCTGGTCTACGGCATCAAGGAGATCGCCGCGGTCGGCTTCGGCCTGCCCGCCGCGCTCGGCATCGGCATCGGCGTGCTGGTGCTGGCCTGGTTCGCCCGCCGTCAGCTCAAGCTGCCGGTGCCGTTGGTGGACGTGCGACTGTTCCGCACCGGCAAGTTCAGCGGCGCGGTCTTCGCCGACCTGCTCGCGGTGCTCGCGCTCTCCGGCGTGGTCTTCTTCGGCGCCCAGTTCCTCCAGCTGGTGCAGGGCTACCAGCCCTTCGACGCGGGCATCCGGGAACTGCCGGTGACCGTCGGCTCGGTGATCTCCGGTCTGCTGGCAGGTGCCTTCGCCGCCCGGCACTCGGCGCGGGTGGTGTGCGCCAGCGGTCTTGGCCTGACCGCGCTCTCGCTGGGTGCGATCGTGTTCATCCAGGGCGACAGCCCGTACCTGCCGTTCGGCATCATCCTGCTGCTGGTCGGTTTTGGTTGCGGCGCCTCGTTCACCATCTCGGCCAGCGTGGTGCTCTCCGCGGTGCCCAAGGAGAAGGCAGGCGCCGCGGCCGCGGTCGCCGAGACCGCCTACGAGCTGGGCACAGCTCTCGGTATCGCGCTGATCGGCTCGATCATGACCGCGGTCTACCGGGCCAACGTGATCCCGCCGCTGGGCGTGCCCGCGGACAAGGTGGCCATCGCCAAGGACTCCCTTGGCGGCGCCACCGACGTCGCCAAGGATCTCGGCGAGGTGGGGCGGCAACTGGTGGACGTGGCCAAGCACGCCTTCGTGGACGGCATGCACTGGGCCAGCGTCGCCTCGGCCGTGGTGATCGGCGTGGCCGCGGTGAGCGCCTGGTTCATGCTCAAGGGCGCGTCCGCGGACGCCACCCCCGGCCACCACTAGGCATCGACCGAACTGGCCCGGACCATCCCAGGTCCGGGCCAGTCGTCGTGCCGGGGCCGGGTGTCAGGCCCGCGGCGTGAGGTGTTTCGCGGCCGCCTCGAACAAGGTCGACTCCTTGCCCGCGTACCAGTCATCCGGCCGCGGCCAGTGCGTGACCACATCGGTGAAGCCCAGTTCGGCGGCCCGGCCGACCGCGTCGTCGAAGGCGCCGACGCTGGACAGCGAGAACACCGGGCAGGCGTCGAGCTGGAGGTAGCGCTGGATCGAGCCCGGGATCCGGTCGGCGGCGGCCAGAACCTCGTTGAACTTCTCGGTCACCACCCGCAGGTTCCGCCACCACTCGTCCGCGGTCTCTCCGCCGGTGCCCACGGTCGCCCAGCCCGCCCCGTGCTCGATCGCCAGCCGCATCGCCTTGGGCCCGTTGGCCGCCACCACGAAGGGCAGCCGGGACGGCTGTAGGCAGCCCGGCTGGGTGCGCGCGTCCACCGCGGTGAAGAACTCGCCAGCGTAGTTCACGTGGTCCTCGGTGAGCAGCAGGTCAAGCAGCTCCACGAACTCCTGCAACCGCCGGAACCGGGCCGCGGGCGGCAGCACCTGCCCGCCGAGCACGGTCGCGTCGTGCCCGATCCCGCCGGAGCCGATGCCCAGGGTGAACCGGCCACCGGAGATGTCGTCCAGGGAGAGCAGTTCGCGGGCGAAGCTGACCGGGTGCCGGAAGTTGGGCGAGGCCACGAAGGTGCCAAGGCGGGCGGTGCCGGTCACGGTGGCCGCGGCGGTCAGCGTCGGCACGGTGCCGAACCACGGCCCGTCCGCGAGCGAGCGCCAGGCCAGGTGGTCGTAGGTCCACAGGTGGTCGAAGCCGAGCGACTCGGCCGTCTTCCACTTCTCAGCGGCCACCGGCCAGCGGTGCTCGGGCAGGATCACAATGCCGAAACGCATGTCCGCGGACCCTAGTCGGGCAGGATGAACGGCGTGCGTAAACCTTTGCTGGTTGCCTCGGACGTGGACGGAACCCTGATCGACCCGCTGGATCGCCTCAGCGAGCGCACCCGGCGCGCGGTGGGCGCGGTGCGGGCGGCGGGCATCCCGTTCGTGCTCTCCACCGGCAGGCCGCCGCGCTGGGTGCACCTGGTCAGCGATGAGCTGGAGCTGGACGGGTACGCGGTCACCGCCAACGGCGCCCTGGTCTACGACGTGGGGCAGCGCCAGGTGGTGCGCAGCTGGTTGCTGGAGCCGGTGCTGCTCGGGGACGTGGCCTCGGCGCTGACCAAGGCGATCCCGGGCTGTGCCTTCGCGGTGGAGCGGCCGCCCAACGGGGACGAGCCGACCTTCCTGCCCGACCAGCCCTACGGCGCCTTCCTCAGCGAGCACGGGTACACCCACGCCTGGCCGGAATCGCAGTCGGTGGAGGCCAGCCGGGCCGAGATCCTCGGCCACCCGGCGATCAAGCTGCTGGTCCGGCACGAGGGCATGAACAGCGAGGCGATGGCGGTGGCGGCCGAGGCGGTGCTGGCCGGGGCGGTCGGCATCACCTTCTCCACCTCGGCGGGGCTGATCGAGCTGGCCTCGCCGGGCATCACCAAGGCCACCGGCCTGGCCTGGGTGGCGCAGCGCCTCGGGGTGGCGCAGGCCGATGTGATCGCCTTCGGGGACATGGCCAACGACCTGGAGATGATCGAGTGGGCCGGGCACGGGGTGGCCATGGCCAACGCGCACCCGGAGCTGATCGAGCTGGCCGACGAGGTGACCGCGAGCAACGCCGAGGACGGCGTGGCCGCGGTGCTGGAACGCTGGTTCTGAGCCACCCGCGGCAACCACTAGCATCGGCTCCGTGATGGAGCTGGACGTTCTCATCCCGTACTACGGCGATCCGGACTACCTGATGAGGGCGGTGCACAGCGTTCGCGCGCTGGTGGACACCGACTGGCGGCTGGTCATCGTCGAGGACTGCTACCCCGACGGGCCGGCGGTGGAGAAGCGGATCGCCGACCTCGGCGACGAGCGCATCGTCTACCACCGCAACGAGTCCAACCTGGGCACCGCGGGCAACCACTTCCGCTGCGTGCAGCTGGCCGAGCGCGAGCACTTCGTGGTGATGGGCGCGGACGACCTGCTGCTGCCCAACTACGGCAGTCAGCTCGCCGAGCTGCTGGCGCGCTACCCGGACGCCGCGCTGGTGCAGCCGGGGGTGCGGGTGATCGACGAGACCGATCAGCCGTTCCTGCCGCTGCCGGACCGGGTCAAGGCGCTGGCCGGGCCGGGCAAGAAGGAGACCGAGCTGCTCGGCGAGGCGGCCGCGGTCAGTCTGCTGCGCGGCAACTGGCTCTACACCCCGGCCATCACCTACCGCCGCGATTCCACCGCGCACCTGCCGTTCCGCGAGGGCACCGACGCGGTGCACGACCTCGGGCTGGTGGTGGACGTGCTGTTGCAGGGCGGTTCGCTGGTGGTCGGCGAGGAGCCCGCGTTCCAGTACCGGCGGCACCGGGCCGGGCACTCCAGCTCCGCGGCCAAGACCGGGCAGCGGTTCGAGCAGGAGCGGGACTACTTCACCCAGATCGAGGCCGAACTGCGCGAGCGCGGCTGGCACCAGGCCGCCAAGGCCGCCCGCCGCCGGTTGTTCTCCCGGCTGAACGCGCTGACCCAGCTCCCCGGTGCGGTGGTTTCCGGTCAGGGCGCGGCAGTGCGGACCCTGCTCGGGCACGCGCTGCGCTGACCCTAGGGTTGGCGCATGGCCAACTCCTCCGCGCGCTCTGCGGTGCTCATGGGACTCGGGCTCGCGGTGCTCGGCGCGTCCGGGTTCGGTTTCCTCGGCTTGATCGGCTACGCCCTGACCCCGGCCGACAAGGTCGGGGTACTCGGCCTGTACATGATCATCAACATCCTCGGCCCCGGCCTGTTCGTGGCGCTGGAGCAGGAGACCAACCGGGTGCTCAGCAGTGGGACCGCGGCCGGGGTGGACCCGCGGCCGGGGATCCGGCGGGCCGCGCTGCTCGGCGCCGGGCTGGCCGGGGTGACCGTGCTGGTGGTGCTGGCCCTCTCGCCGATCCTGGTGGAGAACAACCTGGGCGGGCATCCCTCGCTGCTGGTGTGGATCGTGGTGGGCACGCTGGCCTCGGCCGCGATCTTCTTCGCCCGCGGGCTGCTGGCGGCCGGACATCAGCTCACCGGCTACGCCGCCAGCCTGGCCACCGAGGGCCTGAGCCGGTTGCTGCCCTGTGTGCTGCTGGCCTGGCTCGGTTACGCCGCGGTCGACGGTTACGGACTGGTCTTCGCCCTGGGCGGCGGGTTCGCGTTGCTGGTCGCGTTGCCCTGGCTGCGCCGGGTGCTGGCCGCGACCAAGGTCACCGCCGAACCCGCGGACCCGGTCAACGCGGCCGCGGTGCTGGCCGGGCACAGCACCCGGACCATCGCGCACGGACTGGTCCTGCTCGGCCTGGCCACCCTGCTCGCCCAGCTGGTGGCCAATCTGGCCCCACTGGTGGTCAGCGGCCGGATGCAGGACGCGCCCAAGGTGGCCTTCGCCTTCGGCATGGCCTTTGTGCTCACCCGGGTGCCGCTGCTGCTGTTCGGGCCGGTGCAGGCGATGATGCTGCCCGCGCTGACCGCGGCCGCGGTGCGCGGTGATCTGGCCGAGGCGCGTCGCCGGATTGGGCTCATCCTGCTCGCGGTGGCCGGGGTAGGCCTGCCAGGCGCATTGCTGTCCGCGCTGGCCGGACCCTGGTTGGTGGTGACCTTCTTCAACACGGAGGTGGCGCCGGGCGCGCTGGACATGGGCCTGCTGGGACTCTCCACCGTGCTGCTGATGATCGCCCAGGTGCTTCAGCCCGCGCTGGTGGCCTTCGGGCGGCACCGGGTGGTCTCGGTGGGCTGGGTGATCGGCACCGCGGTGCTGGTCGGCCTGCTGGTGCTGTTGCCGATGGAGCCGATCCCGGCCGCGGTGGTGGCGCAGCTGGTCGGGCCGCTGCTGGTGGTGCTGGTGACCGCGGCCGGGCTGTGGCGCGCGATCGGTCACCGCGCGCCGGTGCGGGTCAGCTGACCGAAGCCCGCTGCCGGGCCCAGGCCACCACATCGGCCACGCCCTCGGCCAGGTCGGTCGCGGGGCGCCAGCCCAGTTCGGTGTGCGCGGCGGCGGAGTCCAGCACCATCGCGGCCAGGTCGCCCGGTCGCGCGGGGGCGAACTCCGGCTCCTGGTCCACCCCGGCGGCCTTGGCCACGATCCGGTGCAGTTCCAGGTCGGAGGTCTCCACCCCGGTGCCCAGGTTGAACCGCTGCCCGCCGCCGGCTTCGGCACTGGCCTTGACCAGCGCGTCCACGATGTCGCCGACGTAGATGTAGTCCCGGGTGTTGCCGCCCTCGCCGAAGACCTTGGTGGGTCCGCCGCTGGTCAGCGCGCCGGCGAAGATCGCCACCACGCCTGCCTCGCCGTGCGGGTCCTGGCGCGGGCCGTAGACGTTGCCGAAGGCCAGCGCGGTGAAGTCGAGCCCGTGCAGCTGCCGGTACTGGCGCAGGTAGGTCTCGCCGGTGAGCTTGCTGCTGGCATACGGCGAGAGCGGGTTGGCCGGCGCGGTCTCGGCCACCGGCAGGTCCGTGGTGGGGCCGTAGATGGCCACCGAGGAGGCGAAGAGCACCTTGCGGGTGCCTGCCGCGCGGGCGGCCTCCAGCACCGCGATGGTGCCCAGCACGTTGACCCTGGCGTCGTGCAGCGGATCGGCCACGCTGGCCCGCACGTCGACCTGCGCGGCCAGGTGGAAGATCACCTCGGGCTGCGCCTCGGCCACTGTGGCGGCCAGCTCCGGGCCGGTCACGTCGAGTTCGACGAAGCGGAACCGTTCGCTGGTCACGGCCCCGTCCAGGTTGGCCACCCGGCCGTTGGACAGGTCGTCGAGCACGGTCACCTGGTGACCCTCGGCAAGCAGCCGATCGCTCAGATGGGAGCCGATGAACCCGGCTCCGCCCGTGACCAGAACTCGCATGAACGCCCCTTGTGCACCGGTGTCAAGCTGGTTGGCCTACCATAGCCCGGTCGTGTTGTCCGCTGATTTGGAGCCTTCCGGCATGTCTGACCACGACGACGTCTGGGTGGTCGTACCCGTCTACAACGAAGACAAGGTCATCGCCGAGGTAGTCGAGAACACCAGGAAGACCTTCCCCAACATCGTCTGTGTGGACGACGGGAGCGCCGACCGGTCGGCCGAGGAGATCGCCCGCACGGGCGCGCACCTCGTCCGCCACCCGGTGAACCTGGGGCAGGGCGCCGCACTGCAAACGGGGCTGTCCTACGCGCTCGGCAGGCCGGGGGCGAAGTACTTCATCACCTTCGACGCCGATGGCCAGCACCGCGTGGAGGACGCGCTGGCCATGATCGCCGAGGTGAAGTCGGGGAGCTGCGATGTCGCGCTCGGTTCCCGGTTCCTCAACAAGGCGGTCACCGTTCCGTGGATCAAGCGCGTGGTGCTGCGCACCGTTGTCGCGCTGAGCCCGAAGGCGCGCAAGCTGCAACTCACCGACGCGCACAACGGCCTCCGGGTCTTCAGCCGTCCGGTGGTCGAACGCCTGCGCATCTCGATGAACGGCATGGCGCACGCCTCGGAGATCGTCTCGTTCCTCTCCGTGGCCAATGTCCGGGTCAAGGAGGTGCCGGTGACGATCCTCTACACCGAGTACTCCATGTCCAAGGGACAGTCCCTGGTCAACGGGGTCAACATCCTGTTCGACCTCTCGGTCAAGCAGCGGGGGAACTAGGCAATGCTCATCATCCAGCTCGTCCTCCTATTGTCCGTGGTCATCCTGCTGTTCTTCTTCACCCGGCGCAGGCACAGCGTGCGGATGCAGGCAGGCAAGCGGATCGCGTTCTTCGGCTTCATCGCCTTCTGCGTGTACGCGGTGGCCCGCCCGGACGACCTCACCGTGGTGTCCAAGCTGGTGGGGGTCGGTCGTGGCGCCGACCTGCTGCTCTACCTGCTGGCGGTCGCGTTCATCTTCCTGGCGTTCAACACCTACCTGCGCTTCCGCGGGATCGACCAGCGCTTCACCGACCTGGCCCGCGCCATCGCGATCCGCGAGGCCGAGCTGGTCAACCGGGAGCGCGGGCTGAACGTGTTCACCGCGGCCGTCGCGCCGCAGCCGGTGCACGAGCCCGCCGACACCGAGCCGACGGTCGCCGAGACCGAGGCAGCCGCCGCGGAGACGCCCGCCGCGTCCGCGGAGGCGAAGGTCGTCACCGCCTGACTCACCGGAGCACGGCCGTCACCTCGTCCGCGACGTGGCGGCCGATCTCCAGTGCGCTGGTCGCCGCCGGGGACGGCGCGTTCAGCACGTGCACCTGGCGCGGTGCGCGTTCGATCAGGAAGTCATCGACCAGCGTGCCGTCCGGGCGTAGCGCCTGCGCGCGCACCCCGGCCTCGGCCCGCACCAGGTCGGCGGCGGTCACCGCGGGCACCAGCCGGGCCAGGCTGGCCGCGAACCGGGCCGTGGAGAAGGACCGCAGCAGCTCCTGCGCGCCGGTGCGGGTGTGCTTGCGGGCCAGCCGCCAGAACCCGGGGAAGCCCAGCGTGCCCGCCAGGTCCCTGGCTGAGATGTCCCGCCACCGGTAGCCCTCGCGGCGCAGTGCGAGCACCGCGTTCGGGCCCGCGTGCACGCCGCCGTCGAGCATCCGGGTCAGGTGCACGCCCAGGAACGGGAACCGAGGGTCCGGCACCGGGTAGATCAGTCCGCGGACCAGCTTGCGGGCCTCCGGCCGCAGCTCGTGGTACTCGCCGCGGAAGGGCACGATCCGGGCCGACGGGCGCAGTCCGGCCAGCCGGGCGATCCGGTCGCTGTGCAGCCCGGCGCAGTTGACCACCGCGTCCGCCCGCACCTCGCCGCCGGGCGTCACCAGCACCACCCCCTCCGGCCGCGCGTGCACCGCGCGCACTTCGGCCCCGGTGCGCAGGTCCGCGCCGTACTCGCCGAGCAGCCGCACCAGCGCCGCGCACACGCCCCGGTAGTCGATGATCCCGGTGGACTCCACCCGCAACCCGGCAACGCAGCGCGCCTCGGGCTCGAACTCCCTGGCCTCGGCCTGGCTCAGTAGCCGCGCGGGCACCCCGTTGGCCAGCGCCCGCTTCCGCAGTGTGTGCAGCCGGGGCAACTCGTCCGGCTCGGTGGCCAGCACCAGCTTGCCGCACACCTCCATCGCCACCCCGTGCTCCTTGGCGAAAGCGGTCATCGAGGCGTTGCCTGCCACGCACATCCGCGCCTTGAAGCTGCCCGGCGCGTAGTAGAGCCCGGCGTGCACCACCCCGCTGTTGTGCCCGGTCTGGTGCCGCGCGTAGTCGTTCTCCTTCTCCAGCAAGGTGATCTGCTTACCGCGCGTGGCCAGTTCATGTGCCACGGCGAGTCCGAGGATGCCACCGCCGACCACCGCGATATGTGCCATAGCGGACACCGTACGGCGGCAAACGGGCCTGGTGCGCGGGCCGAACAGGCGGATCCGTAGGCTTGGCACGACTTGTGGCCGGGGGGACGACCGGAGAGCAAGGACAAAGGTGTTCTCACTGACAGGCGCGGATGTCGCGCTGGTGCTTAGCTACGCGCTGTTGCTGTTCCTGCCCGGCCTGGCCATCGCGGCCGCGGCCGGCCTGCGGGGGTGGCGGCTGGTCGCGGTGGCTCCGGTGCTCACCTACGGCATCGGCGGCGCGGTCGGCCCGGTGGCCAAGCAGTTCGGATTGTCCTGGGGGCCGGTGACGCTGCTCGGCTCGGCGCTGGCGCTGTTCGTGCTGATGCTGCTGATCTACCTGGTCACCGCCTGGCTGCGCGGCCGCCGCCCGGCCAAGGCGCAGCAGGAGCCGCTGCCCGCCTGGACCAGGCGCGCGCAGTGGGGGGTTATCGGCGCGGTCGCCTTCGCCACCCTGGTCGGCGCGTTCGTGGTGCTGCTCGGGCTGCGTTCGCTGGATGCCATCCACCAGGACTGGGACGCGATCTTCCACGGCGCGGTGGTCCGGTTCATCGCCGACACCGGCGACGGCACCCCGGCCGCGCTCAAGGCGATCAACAACTACAACCTGGACAGCTTCTTCTACCCCAACGGGTACCACCTGATCGCCGCGGTGGCCTACGACCTCACCGGGATGCCGATCCCGCAGGTGCTCAACGCCCAGCTCATCCTGGTGCCGCTGTTCCTGGTCACCGGCCTGGTCGCGGTGCTGCGCACGATGCGCGCGCCCGCGCTGCTGGTCGGCGTGACCGCGGTGCTGAGCGCCTCCTTCTCCTCGGTGCCCTGGGACGTGCTCTGGCGCGGCCCGCTGCTGCCCTACACCACCGGCCTGGTGCTGGTGCCCGCGTTCCTGGTGCTGCTCGGCCAGGTGCTGGCCACCCGGCGGATCTGCCTGGTGCTGCTCACCGCGATCGCCGCGGTCGGCCTGGTCTCGCTGCACCCCAGCGCGGCCTTCATCGCGCTCGGCTTCGCCGTCTTCCAGATCGGTCAGCACTGGTACCGGCACCGCGCGGAGATCCTGCCCGGGGTGACCGCGCTGCTCGGCGTGGGCGCGCTGGCCGTGCTGATCGGCCTGCCGCACCTGCTCGGCGCGCTGTCCACGGCCGGTGCGGACGAGCCGGTGAACTGGGGTTCGGTCGGCTCGCCGCCTGCCGCGGTGGCCGAGCTGATCACGCTCAACCACGGTTCGCCGTTCCCGCAGTGGTTCCTGACCCCGTTCGCGCTGATCGGCCTGCTGACCATCAAGCGGCTGCGCCGGTACACCTGGTTCCTGCTGGGCTGCGGGTTCTTCGGCGTGCTGACCATGCTGGCCTACTCCTACGACCACCCGATCGTCTCGATCCTGACCCGGCCCTGGTGGGACGACCGGTACCGGCTGGCCGCGATCGCCACCATCGGCATGATCGTGATCACCGCGAGCGGCGTGCTGGTCAGCCGGGACTGGCTGCTGCACCAGCTGCGCACCAGGGACAGGCTGGCCCGGCTGCGGGTGCTGGCCCGGCCGATGGTGCTGCTGCTGGTGCTGCTCAGCGTGGTCGGCGTGGCCAGCCGCGGCTTCTACGTCACCCGCAACGCCAACCGGATGGGCTGGGGCTGGCACATCGGCGTCACCGTGACCCCCGGCGAGTGGCAGGCGCTGCAGCGGATCAAGCCGATCGTCGGACCTGGTCACGTGGTGATGAACGACCCGTTCGACGGCTCTGCCTGGATGCGCGCGCTGGCCGGGCTGACCCCGGTGTTCGGGCACGTGGTCGCGCCGGAGAGCTACCAGGCGCTGGACAAGCCGCGGAAGTTGTTGCTGGAGAAGTTCAACCAGCTCGACACCAGCGCGGACGTGCGCAAGGCCGCCAAGGACCTCAAGATCGAGTATGTCTACGTCAGCTTCGGCATGATCCGGGAGACCAACCGCCGGGCCAACGGCCTGCGCAACCTGGACCTGGTGAAGTCGCTGGAACTGGTGGACGACAGCCCGTCCGACCGGCTGTACCGGATCAAGCCCGGCGCGCTGGACCGCTGAGTGCCGAGGGCCGCGGTCAGCCGACCGCGGTCCAGGCCGGGAACGAGCCGCCCGGCGGGGCGGTGCTGACCAGCAGCCTGCCGTCCTCGCCGATCGCGGTCAGCGTCACGCCGTCCGGCCCGGCCACCGCGGCGGGCTGGGTGAGCACCGGGCCGGGTAGCTCCGACCAGGTCAGGTTCGCGCCCCGGCCGACGCCCACGGTGAGCGAGCCGTCGACTCGCCTGCCGTAGAGCGTGACGATCTCGCCGGACATCGCCAGGCCCAGGTCGGTCAGGCCCTCGGTGCCTTGCCGCACAACGGGATCCGACCCGGCGGCGATGGCCAGCGCGCCGGTGCCCTCGACCGGGTAGGCCAGCAGTCCGCCGCCGGTCACCGGTGGCCCGGCTGGGCGGGGCGCGCGGACCGGCGGTTCGGCGGTGAAGCCCTCGCCCTGCTGTTTCCAGCGCAGCACCTCGGTGCGGGTGCTCGCCGCGACGGTCAGGCCGGGGCCGACTGACAGGCCGTCCTGCACGTCGGCGCCGCCGAGGTCCAGCCACGCCGTCGGCCAGCCGTCCGAAGTGGACTGGCGCAGCGCGCTCACCCCGCCGCCGCCGTTCTTGACGAAGACCACCAGCGCGCCACCCGGGTCCTTGGCCGCCACCGGGGTGCCCACCGCGCCGCGCCTGCCGGGCAGGACCCGCTCGTTCGGGCTGCCCAGTTTGGTCCAGGTCCAGGAGCCGGGGCTGGTGGTCACCACATCCTCGGAATCGCGGCTGCGGGCGAAGACGTGCAGCCTGCCCCGCGCGTCCGCGGCCACGCTGACCCCGGGGTTGAGCACGGCCCCGCCGACCGCGGTCGGTCCGGACCAGGTGGCACCGGTGCGGCGCCAGTAGGTCAGCTCGCCGGAGCGCACCGCGAAGGCGTACCACGAGCCGTCCGCGTCGGTCCCGGCCCAGCTCGTGCCGGCAGGCCAGCGCTGGTACTGGCGGCGCAGCCAGCCGTCGTAGGGCTCGCCCAGGCTCACCTCGGGATCGTGCGGCACGTAGGCGCCGAAGGTCTCCACCTTGTCCCGCTGCTGGCCGGGCGCCAGGTTCACCGGGGCCTCGGCCACGTTGTAGTTGCGGTAGTTCAGCTCCACCGCGCTGCGGCCGGAGCGCTGGTAGGCGCGTACCGCCTCGCCGGTCAGCCGGGCCGCCATCACGTGGTCGGGGTGGTCGTTGAACCGGGCCCAGTTCCGCTGGTACCTCGGGTCCGGGCTGGGGTCCTGGGTGCGCACCACGGTCGGCCGGAACCGGCGGAACAGCTCCACCAGCAGGTCGATCACCTCGCCGCGGGTGTACTCGTAGCTGCGCGGCACCTGACCGCCTGCGGGCGTGAGCGTGTGCAGCTTGAGCGCCTCCGCGGTGGTCCTGCCAGAGCCGGGTCAGCGCGTGCTTGCCGCCGTTGGCCCGCGGATCGTTGTCCTCTGGCAGGTTCACGAACACCAGCTGGACCTCGGGCCTGCCATCCAATGTGTACAGCTCGACGCCGTGATCAGGATCACTGTGCAGAAGTTCCGCGCGCTACCGGTCCGGCACCCCGGCCATTCGCGCGTATGCGGACCGGGTGCCAGCCTGCCGTTGCGCTGCGTAGCCATTGGCATCGGGCTTGTCCGTTTCGCCCGCGGTCAGGTACACCGCGACGGTTGGCTTCTTTGCCCGGATCCCGGCCGTCAGGTCCGGGTTCATGAAGATGAGGTCGTCATCGGCGTGCGCGATGACCTGCATGAACCGCGCTGTGTCCGATTCCGGTCGCGCAGCGGGCTTCGGCTCGGGATTGCTGCAGGCGATCAGGGCTACGCTCAGCACTCCGGCGAGCAGCAGGCTTCCCCAATGGGGGAACGAATCGCGGCGCATGACACCGAACGTAGCCATTTGTTGGACGAGTTCCCCATATCGGTGCAACCTGAAGCCAGCCTGAAGCGTCCCCCGAGCGTGACACAGACCAGAAGTCGGCGCCTGTCCGTCGTGGTGCCCTGCTTCAACGAGGAGCAGGGGCTTGCCCAACTGCACGCCACCCTCCTTGAGGTGTTACCGGCGGTGGCCGATGACTTCGAGGTGTTGCTCGTCGACGACGGCAGCAGCGACGGCACCCTGGCCGAGATGCGCCGGATCAGCGCGCTCAGCCCCCGGTTCCGCTACATCGCGCTGAGCCGCAACTTCGGCAAGGAAGCCGCCATGCTGGCCGGGCTCAGCGAAGCCTCCGGACACGCGGTGGCGATCATGGACGCCGATCTCCAGCACCCGCCGCAACTGCTCGGCGCGATGCTGGCCAGGCTGGACGAGGGCCACGACCAGGTGGTGGCCCGGCGCACCAGGGACGGCGACGGCCGGGCTCGCACGCTGGTCTCCCGGCTGTACTACCGGCTGATCAACAAGATGGTCGAGGTGGACCTCGAGGACGGGGTCGGCGACTTCCGGGTGCTCAGCCACCGAGCGGTGCGCGCGCTGCTCTCCCTCGGTGAGTACAACCGCTTCTCCAAGGGCCTGTTCTCCTGGATCGGCTTCGACACCGCGATCGTGGACTACGACAACGTGCAGCGGCAGCACGGCAGTTCCAAGTGGAGCTTCGGCGCGCTGCTCAACTACGGCATCGACGGCGTGGTCTCGTTCAACAACCGGCCACTGCGGATCGCCATCTACCTCGGCGTCATGGTCACCGCGCTGGCCTTCCTCTACGCCGGGTACGTGGCCCTGGACGTGATCTTCACCGGGGTGGACGCGCCTGGGTACGCCACGCTGATGGTCGGCATCGCCGGGCTCGGCGGCATCCAGCTGCTCTTCCTCGGCGTGATCGGGGAGTACCTGGGCCGGATCTACTACGAGACCAAACGCCGCCCGCACTTCCTGGTCAAGGAGGCCAGCGAGCCGCAGCCGCCCGCGCTCACCGTGCTGGGCCCCAAGGCCGTCGAGCATTCCGAGGAGCTGCACCAGCGTGCCACCGCGCCCTGGGCGGTCGGCCGGTGATCCCTGGCCGCATCCTGCGTTTCGCGCTGGTCGGCGCGGTCAACACCGGGGTCTACTACGGGCTCTACCTGGCCCTGCACCAGGTGCTGCCGTACCTGGCCGCGCACGTGCTGGCCTTCTGCCTGGCCATGGTCGGCTCGTACTTCCTCAACTGCCACTTCACCTTCCGCACCAAGCCGACGCTGAAGAAGTTCCTGCTCTTCCCGCTGTCCAACGCGGCCAACTTCGTCATCACCTCGCTCGGGCTCTACCTGCTGGTCGACCTGGGCGGGCTGAACTCCACCATCGCGCCGCTGCTGGTCGCGGTGCTCGCGATCCCGGTCACCTTCGTCGTGTCCCAGCTCGTGCTGGTGGGTAAGGAAAAGGCAGCTGCCCGGTGAAGATCTGGCTCAACCGCGCGAGCGTTCCCCTCGGCCTGTGCGTGTTCGTCGCGCTGCTGGCCCAGGTTCCGTTGCTGCACAACCCGACCTTCTACTTCACCGACGACAGCGCCGCCCAGTTCCTGCCCATGTGGCACCGGCTGGGCGAGCAGCTGCTGGCCGGGAACTGGCCGCCGCTGCTGGACAACGACGCCTGGATGGGCGGCAACCTGGCCGCCGAGGCGCTCTTCGGCGTGTGGAACCCGGTCAACCTGGCCAACTACGTCCTGGTGGCCGGGCTGGACGACCTCGCGCTGGCCGCCACCGTGGTCAAGACCGAGTTCCTGGTGCTGCTCGCGCTCGGCGTCTACCTGCTCTGCCGGGAGTACGGCGCGGCCCGCTGGGCCAGTGCCGCGCTCGCGGTCGCGCTGCCCTTCGGCGGCTTCACCCTCTACTTCCAGGCCAGCACCTGGGTGGCCGGGCTGATGGCCTTCGCCTGGGTGCCCTACGTCTGGTGGTCGGCCCGGCGCACCGCGCGCGGGCAGCTCTACGCGGTGTGGCCGTTCGTCTTCGGCGCGCTGTGCGTGACCAACGGCAACCCCTACGGCGTGCTCGGCGTGTGCGCGGTGCTGCTCGGCCTGCTGCTGGAGTTCTGGCTGCGCAAGGACCGGCGCGCGGTGTACCGGGTGCTGCTGGTCGGCGGCTGCGTGGCCGCGGTGGTGCCGCTGGTGTTCCTGCCGCTGCTGGGCGCCGCCACGGTCGGCCTGCGCACCGGCAAGGAGCTGTTCAACCTCGGCCAGCTGGTGCCAGCTTTCACCGACCTGCTCAACCTGAGCATGCCCAGCCACCTGCCCAGCATCCGGACCTTCAACCCCAACGCGTTCCGGATGACCGTGCCTGCCACCTACTTCGCCTGGTTCGTGCTGCCGCTGCTGGCCTGGCTGGACTTCGGTGTGCTCAAGCGCCGCTGGCGGGAGCTGACCGCCGCCTTCGTAGTGGCGGGCGGTTACCTGCTGCTCAGCCTCGGCCCGTCCAACCTGTGGATGTTCCGCTGGCCGCTGCGGCACGTGGAATCGCTGTTCCTGGCCCTGGCCGTGCTCACCGCGGTGCTGCTCAGCGCCGGCCTGCGCACCGACCGGCTGCGGCTACGCGTGCTGGCCACCGGCGGCATCCTGCTGCTCAGCGGCTACCTGGCCTTCGCCGCCTGGCCCAAGATCTCGCTGCGGCACCTGTTCTCGCTTGCCCTGCTCGCCGGGCTGACCGCGCTGGTGGTGCTGGCCGCCCGTCGCGGCGGGCGTTGGACCGGGCGGCTGAGCGCGGCCGTGCTCTGCGGCGGCACCGCGGTCGTGCTGCTGCTGCAGACCACCTGGCAGCCGTACAACGCCGACGTGGCCGGGTACAAGTTCCCGCGGTCCACCGACCAGTTGCACGAGCAGTTCGCCAAGCGCTACCGGGGCACCACCGTGCAGATCGCCGACCGCGGCCTGCCGGGCCCGAACGGGGAGAACCGGGACCTGCTCTTCGGCAACATGTACGCCGCTGCCGGGGTGCCCACGCTGACCGCCTACACCGGCATGGGCTTCAAGCCGCTGCACAAGGCGCTGTGCCTGACCTTCTACGGCGGCAGCTGCCGCAAGGCCTATCCGGCGCTGTTCCAGCCCACCGAGTCGGGCAGGTCACTCGCAGACCTGCTGCGGGTCGAGACCATCGTGGTCCAGCGCAGCTTGTTCACCACGCCGGAGGTCAAAGCACCCCCGATCCCGGGTGCGAAGATCGAACCCGACCCGCTGGCCGGCCTGCCCGAACCGGCATATCCACCCGTCGTCTACCCCGGTTGGCGGGTCGAGGAAAGTAACGATGCGGTCACAGTGCTCCGGCGCATCCAGCCGTTGGAGTGGTCCGAGGGCCGGTTGAGCCAGGTTGGCGCCGGAGTCCGGATCGAGGCCGACAAGCTGGCGGGACAACGCACTGAGCTGGTGCGTTTCAGCAGATCAGGGCCGCTGGAAAGCAAAGCGGAGCTGACGTTCGCCCGGCTGAACTGGCCGGGGTACAGCGCGACCGTGAACGACCAACCGGTTGCGGTGCGTAATGGCCCGGCAGGCACGGTGGTGGTGGAGCTGCCGGCCGGAGTGCGCTCCGGTGAGCTGCGCCTGCACTGGGACCCACCCGGTTTCAAGATCGGGATTGGTTCGGCGCTGGCCGGTCTGCTGGCCGCGCTGGCCCTGTGTGTCGTGCAGTTCCGTAGTCGCCGGCGTACCGCGGGCGACGGCCGATTCGGAGGTTTCAGATGACGTCGGTACCCTGGCTTGCCGTGAGCTTCGCGGGTTACGACCTGATTGTCGTCGGTTCCGGATTCTATGGCCTTACTGTCGCTGAACAGACCGCCAGCAAGCTGAACAAGCGCGTGCTGGTGATCGATCGACGCGACCACATCGGCGGCAACGCCTACTCGGAGGCCGAGCCCGAAACGGGTATTGAGGTGCACAAGTACGGTGCGCACCTCTTCCACACCTCCAACAAGCGCGTCTGGGAGTACGTGAACCAGTTCACTGAGTTCACCGACTACCAGCACCGCGTCTTCGCCATGCACGACGGGCAGGCCTTCCAGTTCCCCATGGGGCTGGGCCTGATCTCCCAGTTCGTCGGCAAGTACCTGACGCCGGAGGAAGCGAAGGCGTGGGTGGCCGAGCAGGCCGCCGAGATCGACTCCAAGGACGCCAAGAACCTGGAGGAGAAGGCGATCTCGCTGATCGGGCGCCCCCTCTACGAGGCGTTCGTGCGGGACTACACCGCGAAGCAGTGGCAGACCGACCCCACCGAGCTGTCCGCCGCGATCATCAGCAGGCTGCCGGTCCGCTACAACTTCAACAACCGGTACTTCAACGACACCTACGAGGGTCTGCCGGTCGAGGGCTACACCGCGTGGCTGGAGAAGATGGCCGCGCACCCGAACATCGAGGTTCGGCTGAGCACGGACTTCTTCGACATCAAGCACGAGATCCCCGAGGGCACCCCGATCGTCTACACCGGGGCGCTGGACCGGTACTTCGACTACTCCGAGGGCTGGCTGGGCTGGCGTACCGTCGACCTCGTGCCGGAGGTGCTGCCGATTGGCGACTTCCAGGGCACGCCGGTGATGAACTACAACGACGCGGACGTTCCCTACACCCGCATCCACGAGTTCCGGCACTTCCACCCGGAGCGCGACTACCCGACGGACAAGACGGTCATCGTCCGCGAGTACTCCCGCGCCGCGGAGAAGGAAGACGAGCCGTACTACCCGATCAACACCGCCGAGGACCGCCAGAAGCTCGAGCGCTACCGCGAGCTGGCGAAGGCCGAGGCGAAGGAGCGCAAGGTGATCTTCGGCGGTCGCCTCGGCACCTACAAGTACCTCGACATGCACATGGCCATCGGGTCGGCGTTGTCGGCGTTCGACAACAAGATCGCCCCTTACTTCACCGAGGGTCGCGCTTTCGACGGCTCCCTGGAGGACTGAGAACGTGACGGAGCAGCAGGTTGGCGGCACCCCAGCCGTCGCAGAACACGCCCAGGACAGCAAGCTCAGCGATGTGACCTCGCAGCGTGTGGCGCCCAAGAACGACGAGGTGCCCGCCAGTCAGATCCTGTGGCGGATCATCCTCCCCCGGGAGGACGACCCGCTGGACGTTCGGCCGCTCTACCTGGACGAGCCGGAAACGGCCGCCAACCGCTGCCTCGTCACCTCGCGCCGGTCGGTGACCGTGCCGGCCTCGGCGAAGGTGTCCTTCTCCACCTACTTCAACGCGCTGCCCGCCTCCTACTGGAAGCGGTGGACCACGGTCAACGAGACTGTGCTGCGCATGACGGTCAAGGGCGCCGGGCGGATCGACGTCTACCGCTCCAAGGCCAACGGCGACATCGTGCACCTGCAGGGCAGGCCGGTGCGCAGCACCAAGGCCGCGACCACGCTGGAGTTCCGGGTCTCCCTGCAGCCGTTCGAGGACGGCGGCTGGATCTGGTTCGACGTCTTCACCGACGACACCGCGCTGGAGATCCGGGACGCGGCCTGGACCACCGAGCAGGAGCTGCCCACCCAGCGCACCGCGGTCGGTATCACCACCATCCGCCCGGCGGACGCGGTGATCGCCCTGCAGGCCCTTGGTGAGGACCCGGCCGTGCTGGACGTGGTCGGCAAGATCCTCGTGGTCGACCAGGGCCCGAACCAGAAGGTCAAGGACACCCCTGGCTTCGACAAGGCCGCCAAGGTGCTCGGCGACAAGCTCGAGGTCATCGAGCAGGCCAACCTGGGCGGCTCCGGCGGCTTCGCGCGGGTGTTCTACGAGTTCCTGGAGAACACCAACTGCGAGCAGGTCATGCTGCTCGACGACGACGTGCGCCTTGAGCCGGACAGCGTGCTGCGCGCCAACGCGTTCACCCGCGCGCTGATCAACCCGGTGGTCGTCGGCTCGCACATGATGAACCTGCAGGCCCGTACCCGGCTGCACAGCATGGGCGAGGTCGTCGACCTCAAGGAGTGCTTCTGGCGGGCCGCGCCCGGCGCGATGACCGATCACGACTTCGGCACCGACTCGCTGCGCGAGACCAAGGAACTGCACGCCCGCATCCACGGCACCTACAACGGCTGGTGGATGTGCTCCTTCCCGCGGCAGATCGTGGAGGAGATCGGCCTGCCGCTCCCGCTGTTCATCAAGTGGGACGACGCCGAGTACTCGCTGCGCGCGCTGGAGCACGGCTACCCGACGGTCAGCCTGCCCGGCTCGGCGATCTGGCACATGCCGTGGACGGACAAGGACGACGCCACCGACTGGACGGCGTACTTCCACGTGCGCAACCGGCTGATCATGGCCGCGCTGCACTCCCCGTACGACGTGCGCGGAACACTGCTCAAGCAGGGCCTCAAGTCCTCGCTGCGGCACCTGTTCTCCATGGAGTACTCCACGGTGATGCTGCACCAGAAGGCCATCGAGGACTTCCTGGCCGGGCCGGACAAGCTGTTCGCGAACCTGCCCACCGCGCTGGGTGAGGTGCGGGAGCTGCGCAAGGGCTACACCGACGCGCAGATCCTGCCGTCGGCCGGTGAGTTCCCCGCCCCGACCTTCGACCCGGTCAAGGCCGAGCGGCTGCTCAAGCCGCCGGTGAACCCGGTCGTGATCGCGGCTCGTGCGGCGCTCTCACTGGCCCACCACCTGCAGGAGCCCAGCCAGGAAGCGCTGGACCGCCCGCAGATCAACGTGCCGGCCCAGGGCGCGCGGTGGTTCCTGCTCGGCGCGCTGGACAGCGCCACCGTGTCCAACGCCGACGGCAGCGGCGTCGCCTTCCGGCGGCGGGACCCGAAGGTGTTCCGCCAGCTGATGGCCCGCGCGGCGGCCAACCACCGCCGCCTGGTCCAGGAGTGGCCGCGGCTCAAGCGCGCCTACCGCAAGGCGCTGCCCGAGCTGACCAGCCGGGACGCCTGGAAGCAGACGTTTCACGGTTAGACCTGATTAGGCCAGAACCACCCGATGGGCTGATCTTGTAAGCCTTGAGGTTTGTCTGAAGTGGACCGATGCCCAAGAGGGGGCGGCGAATTGGCCGCCCCCTCTTGGGTTTTTCTGTGTCGCGTGTGATCTGCACCCACGCCCCCGCTCCCAGACGAGGTCCCCACGATGTCCAGCTCGACCACGGCGCAGTCCGTGAGCCTGCCCCAGCAGCCCGCCGCGCCGCCCGGCACGTTGTTGCAGCGGATCATCCTGCCCCGGCCCGGCGATCCACTGGACGTGCGCGCGCTCTACCTGGACGAGGACCTGACCAACAAGCGGCGGGCGAAACCGTTGTCCCGCACCGCGTTGCGCATCCCGGAACAGTCCGAGATCTCCTTCGCCACCTACTTCAACGCCTTCCCGGCCAGCTACTGGCGGCGCTGGACCACCCTCGAACAGGTCGAGCTGCACCTGAGCGTGGACGGGGACTGCCGGATCGACCTGTACCGCTCCAAGGCCGACGGCACCCAGATCCACGTCGGCGGCGAGGTGCGTGCGGGCGGCTCGCGTTCGGACCTGAAGTTCGTGCTGGACCTGGCCCCGTTCGAGGACGGCGGCTGGTACTGGTTCGACATCACCACCGAGGAGGAGCACGAGGTCACCCTGCTCGCCGCGGGCTGGCACGCCGGGATCGAGCCGCTGCGGGCGTCCTCGGTGGCCATCGGCATCTGCACCTTCAACCGGCCGGATGACTGCGTGGGCGCACTGGCCGCGATCGGCGCCGACCCACTGGTGCTGGCCGCCGTGCAGGCGGTCATCGTGGCCGACCAGGGCAACAAGAAGGTCAGCGACGCCAACGGTTTCGAGGTCGCCGCGGCCCGGCTCGGCGAGCGGCTGCGGGTGCACGACCAGCCGAACCTGGGCGGCTCCGGCGGGTTCGCCAGGGTCATGCACGAGGCGGTGCGCGGCACCGACTGCGAGCAGATCCTGTTGATGGACGACGACATCGTGATCGAGCCGGACTCGATCCTGCGCGCGCTGGCCTTCGCCCGCTACGCCGAGCACCCCACCCTGGTCGGCGGGCAGATGCTCAACCTGCAGGCCCGCTCGCACCTGCACTCCATGGGCGAGGTGGTGGACCGGCGCAAGTTCATGTGGCGGGCCGCGCCGAACGTGCGCTACGACCACGACTTCGCCAGGGAGTCCCTGCGCGAGGCGCCGCTGCTGCACCGGCGCATCGACGTGGACTACAACGGCTGGTGGATGTGCCTGATCCCGCGGCAGGTGGTGGAGAAGATCGGGCTGCCGCTGCCGCTGTTCATCAAGTGGGACGACGCGGAGTTCGGGCTGCGCGCCGGTCGCGCCGGCTACCCGACCGCGACCCTGCCCGGGGTGGCGATCTGGCACATGCCGTGGTCGGACAAGGATGACTCCACCGACTGGCAGGCCTACTTCCACCTGCGCAACCGGCTGGTGGCGGCCGCGCTGTACAGCCCGCACCCGCGTGGCGGCGAGCTGGTCCGGCACAGCCTGCGCAGCACGCTCAAGCACCTGCTGTCCCTGGAGTACTCCACGGTGGCCTTGCAGGACATGGCCATCCGGGACTTCCTGGACGGGCCGAAGTCGTTGTTCCGCAAGCTGCCCACCGCGCTCGGCGAGATCCGCGAGCAGCGCGGCGAGTACGACGACGGGCGGGTGCTGCCCTCGGCCCGGCGGCTGCCGCTGCCCTCGATGGACGCGGTGAAGGCCGAACGGTTCCTGCGCCCGCCGGGCACCCCGCTCACCATCGCCCGCACCGTGCTGTCCGCGATCGTGCGCAACGTGCTGCCCACCAACACCAAGCACCTGCTGCGCCCGCAGCTCAACATCCCGGCCCAGGACGCCCGCTGGTTCCTGCTGGCCAGGCTGGACGGCGCGACCGTGGCCACCGCGGACGGGCGCGGGGTGGCCTTCCGCAAGCGCGATCCGCGGGTCTTCTGGCGACTGCTCGGCCGCGCGCTGGGCAACCACCTGCGGCTGCTGCGCGAGTTCCCGCGCAGCCGCAAGGACTTCCGCCGCGCACTGCCCGACCTGACCGCGCACGAGGCGTGGCAACGGGCCTTCGGTGGCGACCGATGAAGCTGGAACGCCTTGCCGTGCAAGGCATCCAGCGCGCACTGTCGGATCAGCGGGCGATCACCGCGGCCAAGCTGCTCTCCGGGTTCGGCGAGCACGCCGCCGGCTGGCTGGCCCTTGGCGCGGCCGGCGCGGCCCTGGACCGCCGCCGCCGTCCCCAGTGGATCGCGGCCACCGCGGGCGTGGCGCTGGCGCACGCGGCCTCGATCGCGGTGAAGCGGGCGGTGCGCAGGCCGCGCCCGGACCACCCGGAGATCGAGGTCCGCACCGGCACCCCCAGCAAGCTCAGCTTCCCGTCCGCGCACGCCACCAGCAGCACCGCCGCCGCAGTGCTGCTCGGCGGCCTGGCAGGCAGGCACGCCACACCGGTGCTGCTCTCCGCGGTGGTGCCGCCGATGGCGCTGAGCCGGCTGGTGCTCGGCGTGCACTACCCCAGCGACGTGCTGGCCGGGGCCGCCCTGGGCGCCGCGGTCGGCGCGGGCGTGCGCTCGGCCATGGGCCTGCTCCGGTGACCGCCTCGGCGATCGCCCCGGCCCCCAGCCTGGGTTTCGGCGTCCAGCTCCGCGGTCTGGCCCGCGCGCTGCGGCCGCGCCAGTGGGTGAAGAACGTGCTGGTCCTGGCTGCCCCGTTCGCCAGCGGCACGGTCGGCGACCCCAGGGTGCTGGCCGCCGCCGGCATCGCCTTCGCCGCCTTCTGCCTGGCAGGCTCGGCCATCTACCTGGTCAACGACGTCCAGGACGTCGAGGCCGACCGCGCGCACCCGGTGAAGTGCCGCCGCCCGATCGCCGCAGGCATCGTGCCGCCCCGGCTGGCCCTGGCCCTGGCCGCGGTGCTGCTGACCGCCGCCCTGGCCACCGCCACGGTCGCCGCGCTGGACCTCACCGCGGTGGTCGCGGTCTACCTGGCCGTGCAGGTCGGCTACTGCCTGGCGCTCAAACACCAGCCGGTGATCGACCTGTGCATCGTGGCCTCCGGCTTCCTGCTGCGCGCCATCGCCGGTGGCGCCGCCGCGGGCATCCTGCTGTCCCAGTGGTTCCTGCTGGCCGCGGCCTTCGGCTCGCTGTTCATGGTGGCGGGCAAGCGCTATGCCGAACTGCGCTACGCCGAACGCACCGGCGCCCGCATCCGCCGCAGCCTGGACCGCTACTCCTCGTCCTACCTGCGCTTCGTCTGGGGCAGCTCGGCCACCGTCCTGATCATGACCTACGGCCTGTGGGCCTTCGAGATCCGCGAACGCTCGCACTCGGTCTGGGCCGTGCTGTCCATGATCCCGTTCGTGATGGCGGTCCTGCGCTACGCCGTGGACGTGGACAGCGCCAACGCCGGCGCCCCCGAACACCTGATCCTCTCCGACCGCCCCCTGCAGGCCCTCGGCCTGTGCTGGCTGGCCACCCTCTCGGTCGCGGTCTACCTGAGCTGACCGCGGACGAAAGTAGTACTCAGAGGCGTGTGAGACCGGTACCGGCAAGTGCATCAAATGGGTATTAATCAATGCATGAAAGTGGTACTGTGCTGTTGTGGAAGGGTACCTGCCGCGCCTCTGTGACCCGCTGATCGCTGAGCTGGTCGCCGAGTTCCCCGCCCTCCTGGTGCTCGGTCCTCGTGGCGTCGGCAAGACGACCAGTGCCGCCGAGCATGCGAAGACGATCATCCGGCTGGATCAACCTGCCGAGGCGACCGCGCTGGCGGCTGATCCGGATGTGGTGTTGCGCGGCCTGCCCGAGCCGGTGCTGCTGGACGAGTGGCAGCTGGTGCCGTCCGTGCTGAGCGCGGTCAAACGGGCGGTGGACACCGAACGCAGACCCGGCCGGTTCATCATCACCGGCTCGGTGCACGCCGACCTGGAAGAGCCAACCTGGCCGGGTACCGGCCGCCTGCTGCGGGTGGACATGTCCGGCCTCACCGTCGGGGAGCTGATCGGCGCCGACCTGAGCAGACCCCCGTTCGTCGACCGCGTCCTCGCCGAGGGCAGGGCCGGGCTCCGCGCCCCGCCCTATCGGGCCGACCTGCGTGCCTACCTGCGGCTGGCGCTACAGGGCGGATTCCCGGAAGCCGCGCTGCACCTGAGCGAACGCGGCCGCCGTCGCTGGGCGCACAGCTACCTGGACCAGCTCTTCACCAGGGACCTGGCCCAGGTCGACGTGCTGCGCGATCCGGCCCGGCTGCACCGGTACTTCGAGGCGTACGCCCTGAACACCGCCGGACTGCCCACCGAGCAGACCCTGCTGGACACCGCGGGGGTGAACCGGAAGACCGGCGAGGCCTACGAGCGGTTGCTGACCAACCTGTTCGTGGTGGGGACCGTGCCCGCCTGGCACTCCAACCGGTTGAAGCGGCTGGTCCGCGGTCCCAAGCGGTACGTGCTCGACACTGGCCTGCTCGCCGCCGCGCTGGGCCTGGACGAGGACGGTCTGCTCCGGGACGGCGATCTACTCGGCCGCTTCCTGGACACCTTCGTCTTCGCCCAGCTCCGCGCCGAGTTGCCGCTCAGCGAGCACGCCCCGAGGATCTACCACCTGCGGGACCAGGGCGGCAGGCATGAGGTGGACCTGGTCATCGAGCTGGGTGGGCACCGGGTGATCGGCATCGAGATCAAGGCGAGCGCCGCGCCGGGCCAGGACTCGGCCAAGCACCTGGAGTGGCTGCGCGATCAGCTCGGCGACAAGTTCGTGCACGGCATCGTCCTGCACACCGGCCCGCACGTCTTCCCGATGGGCGACCGCATCACCGCCGCCCCCATCAGCAGCATCTGGGCCTAGTTGTTCGCGTACCGCTCCCGCTGCTTCTCCAGCGATGGCACGATCGGCTGCCGCCACCCCCACTCCCACCCGGCCATCACCCGTTCCCGCAGCTCCAGCCGGTACCCGTGCCCGTCAAACGGGTAGTCGTACCGGATCAGCGCACCCCAGTCATCGCCCATCCGCCTGCTCCGCTCCGGCAGCCCGGCGAACCGGGTCGGCAGTTCCGGGCGGGCCGCGGCGGCCTGGTGGGCGGGCAGGAACGAGCCGCCCTGGGGCTCCTCGCGGGCGATGCCCGGCACGCCGAAGGGCAGGCAGGCGGCGCCGTAGCGTTTGCAGCGGTCGCGGATGCGCGGGACCAGCACGTACTCGGGGGCCTCGGTCAGGCCGTGGCTGACCCGGGCGGCACGCAGGCAGGGGAAGGCCAGTGAGAGCTGCCAGTCGATCATCACCGGGCGGTCCGGGCCGAGCAGGGCCAGCAGCGGGTGGGCCGAGCGCAGGCGGGGTGCGGTGGTGGCCAGCCAGCCACCGGCGCCGACCGTGCCGTCACGCAGTTTGACCCGGACCTGGGTGGCCCCAGGCGGTGGGCGCAGGCCGGTCTCCCGCCAGTCGGGGGAGTCCTGCACGTCGGTGACGGTCTGCTCGGACAGCACCCGGCCCTGGTGTCCGAAGTGGACGGCGGCGGTGTTGCCGCCGTTGAGTTTCCCGGCCAGCTGCACCGAGATGTCCTGACCCGGCCCGAGCGCGGGCAGGGCGTGCCAGGGGGTCAGCACCTCACCGGTGAACCACTCGTGGCCGGGACCGCCCAGCCTGCCGAAGGTGCCCCACACCGGCTGCTCCTCCGGCGGCGGACTGGGCGCGCCACCGGGGGAGGGGACGCTGTGCTGCGGGGTCAGCCGCTGGTAGGTCAGGGTGCTGACCTCATCGGCCATCCCGCAGCTCTGACCGGCCACGTGCCGGAAGTTCTCCTTGGCCATCGACCAGGAGTCGCGCAGCCGCCAGGTGGCCAGTGCGAAGGTGCCCACGGTCAGCAGCAGGCTGGTCACCAGGCCCAGCACCAGGATCAGCCGCGGCGCGGGCAGCAGGTCCCGCCAGCACCAGGCCAGCACCAGGCCGATGCCCAGCCACAGCAACGGGTTCGCCAGGATCGAGGGCAGTTTCGGGTCCACCCCGAACTGGGAGTAGCCGTACCAGGTGTTCGGTCCGGCCATGGCCAGCGCGACCAGTGCCGCGCTGCCCGCGGTCAGCGCCAGCCCGCCGCGCCAGGTGTAGCCTGCCAGCCGCAGTGCGGCCGGGAGTTCGGCCAGCACCAGCGCGGTGACCACGGTGGCCAGCGCGGTCAGTGAGCCGAAGTGGTGCGTCCACTTCGACGGCGCCAGCCACAGCAGGCCCAGTCCGGCGGCCAGCGCGATTCCCGGACCGGCCGCCGCGGCCAGTGGCGGCAGCGTGTCGCTGACCCGGTTGCGGATCCGCAGCCGCAGCACCGGCAGCAGCAGGAGCAGGCCCAGCGCCAGCAGCACCGGGAACCGCCGGGCGAAGGAGCCCATGCTGCCCTCGTCCAGCAGGAAGAAGTACCGGACGATCTCCTCGTGCCAGGCCAGCGCCGGGCCGATCTCGCCGTGCACCCTGGTCGCCTCCAGCGCCGCGCCCAGGCTGGTGTCGGCGAACACCGCGAGCAGCCCGGTGGACGCGCAGGCCAGCACCAGCAGCCCGCCCCGCCGCGCCTTCAGCAACCGGCTCAGCGGCCGGGCCAGCCCCAGGAACGGGGTGAACGCGACCAGTCCGCTGGGGGTGATGGCCGCGCACAGCCCGGCCAGCGCCGCGGCCACGCCGAGCGGAAAGGCCCGGCCGTGCGCCAGCGCGCGCAGCACCAGCGCGAGCACCGAGGCCGAGCCCAGCGCCACCCACGGCTCCGGCCGCACCCCGATGCCATACGGCAGCAGCCAGCACAGCAGCACCGCCGCGGTCAGGATCCGCGGCTGGCGCTCGGTCAGCCGGGGCAACACCCCTCGGCTGAGCACCAGCCAGGTGCCGAACGCGGCCACCAGCGAAGGCAGCCGCAGCCACAGCGGGGCCTGGCTGAGCTGCACCCACGGCGTGAGCAGCTGTTGCAGCAGGCTGAACGGGGCCTCGGTGACGTTGAACCAGTGGTAGTAGTTGCCCACGTACCCGGTGTCCGCCGCGGCCCGCGCCATCGCCGCGTAGAAGCCGTCGTCGTCGGTCATCGGCCCGGCCACCGCCCAGGCGCCGAGCACGATCAGCATGACCCCGTCCAGCCAGCCCGGCCGCCGCGGCAGCCAGCGCCGTCTGCGCCGGGAATCACCGCGCCACAACAGGAACAGGCAGCCGCCGAGCAGCAGCACCTGGGTGGCCAGCAGCAGCATCTTCAGCAGCGCCGGGCTGCTCTCGAACCGGGCGTCGGTGTGCGCGACCGCGCTCAGGCCACTGGCCGCGGCCGGTTCCAGCGTGGTGGCGAACGCGCTGACCTGTGGTGGGTCCCGGTGTGCCGCGGTCAGCCGGTCGCCGTCGAGTTCCACCACGGTCTCGGTGGTGTTCGCCCTGATCCGCAGCACGCAGTCGCCGCCCGGCGCGCCACCCTGGTAGAGAGCGGCGCCATCGGAGGTGATCCGCACGTTGCCGGCCCCGGCGAGCACGGTCAGGCCGCGGGCGGCCCCGTGCGCGTCGTCCGGGCGGTGGCTGGCGAAGACCACGGTGTCGGCCTTGGCCGGTCGCAGCGTGGCGCAGGGCAGCCGCACATCCAGGCTCAGCGGCCGGTAGGGCACCAGCAGCGCCAGACTGGACTCCGGCCGGGCCGGATCCTTGGGCCAGCTCAGCACCGGATCGTTGACCAGCACCGGGGCGAACGGCAGGAGTAGTCCACACAGGACAGTGCTGAGGGCGAGCGCGAGCGCGGCACGCGAGTTCATCGGGGCGCCTTAGTCGGTGTGGTGCGGCCGGAATAGTCCTTGTTCGCGATGCTGGGCCCGCGCCACCAGCCGGGCCTGGTCACGTACTCGACGCGCACCGCGTGGCCGTCGAGCCGGTAGTCGTAGGCCACGTCCACGAACCGCCCCCACGGCCGCCCTGGCAGGTGGGTGGACACGCCGCGGTACTTCGCCACGGCGAGCAGGTTCGCGTACGCCCCGCCCCAGAGCGGATCGCGGGTGATCGCGGCCATCTCGGTGTAGTCCTCGTCGGTCAACAGGATCCGGGCCGGTGGCTCGGCCAGTCCGGCGGCCAGCACCGGCGGCCGGGCGCAGGGCAGCGCGAAGGAGATCGGCCAGTCCACCAGGGTCGGTCCGTCCCCGGGTCCGGTGTCGGCGGCCAGCGGGTGGGTGTGCTCCCGGCCGGGTGTGGACACCGCGAGCCAGCCACCGCGGCCAATGCTGTTGTCCACGGCCGAGATCCGCACCTTCGCCGTCCCGGATTCGGTGGCGGTGCCGAGGACGAAGTCCCGCCACTCCGGGCTGTCCAGCTCGTCGTCCAGGGACCGGGACACCGGGGCCGCGCCGGGCAGTTCGACCTCGGCCCGCAGTGCGTTGGCCTTGCCGGTCAGCCCGGCCGCCGAGACCACCAGCACGTCACCCGGGGCGACGGTCGCGGTGTGCCAGCCGGTGTTCAGCGCACCGGTGCCGCGATCCAGATCAGCGAAACTGCCCCACACCGGCCCGGTCCGTGGCGGTGGCGGGAACTCGCCGGTGTACCCGCGGCCGGGCAGAAATCCCTGCACCGCAGCGGGTTCCGCGGGACGCATCGGCTCCCGGTCGGTGCGCACCCGGATGGCATCGCCGATCCCGCAGGAGCCGCGCAGCGACCAGGGCTCGCGCACCGCGGTGAACCCGAACAACCCGATCAGCAGCAGCACCGCGAACACCATGGACACCCTGGCCAGTCCGGCGGCGGCCCAGCCGAACACCGCGATCCACCGGCCGCGCTCGTCGTTGAGCGGTCGCCGCCGGGTCATCAGCAACCCGGCCAGCAACCCGATCGCCAGCAGCACCAGCGGATTGCCCAGCACCCCGCCGAACAGCTCCTGCTGCCGGAACGGCATCCCGCGGTCGGAATGGGACCACCACCAGTTCGGCCCGTGCCAGGCCACCCCGAGCAGCAGCACCACCAGCAGCAGCGAACCCAGCCGCAGCAGCCAGCCCGCGCGGGCCTCGGCGAAGATCCGCGGCAGACTGCCGAACGCGCAGGCCAGCGCCAGCGCACCGAAGACCGCGAGCGCGCCGAAGTGCTGGGTCCACTTCGACGGGGTCAGCGCGAGCACCCCGAAACCCAGCGCCAGCCAGGCATAGGGCCAGCACCCGGCCCCGGCCAGCGCGCCACCGCGATGCCGGGTGCGCAGCACGGCCACCAGCAGCAGCGCGCCGGCGCCGAGCAGCACCGGCACCCGGCGCAGCACGTTGCCCTGTTCGCCGAGCCCGCCCAGCAGCGACTGGTACCGCTGGATTTCCAGGTACCAGGGCGAATGCGCGCCGTACCAGCCGTGCACCGCGGTCGCCTCCAGCAGGGCGCCCAAGCCGACCTCGGCGAACACCAGCGGCAACGCGATCGAGCCTGCCCCGATCAGCAGCGCGCACAACGTGATCCGCTGGTCGCGCGCGGGCAGGGCACGCAGCACCGAGGGCAGCACCAGCAGCGGCGGCACCAGCGCGAGCAGCCCGCTGGGCGTGATGGTCACCGCGACCCCGGCGACCAGCGCGGCCAGTGCCAGCCAGGCCGGTTCCGCGTCGAGCCGGGCGCGCGCCGCGGCGTAGGCGGTGAGCGCGGTGGCCAGCGCGATCTGCGGTTCCGGTCGCACCCCCAGGTCCAGCGGCAGCCACCAGCACAGGAAGGCCGCGGCGAGCAGCCAGCCCGGCGCGTGCACCGACGGCCGCACGGCCTGGATCCGGCGCAGCACCCCGCGCAGCAGCCAGAAGGCGAGCACCCCGGCCAGCACCGCGGGCAACCGCAACCACAGCGGGTGCAGCGAGATCGCAGCCCACTCGGCGTAGAAGCGTTGCAGCGTGCCGAACGGCGCCTCGGGCACGTTGAACCAGTGGTAGTAGTTGCCGACGTAGCCCACGTTGGCCACGTTGCGCGCCATCCACACGTAGAAGCCGTCGTCGGTGGTCATCGGCCCGATCAGCGCCCAGCCCGCGAGCACCCCCGGCACCACCAGGTCGACCACGCCCGGCCGCGGCAGTCCCCGCCGCTGTTTCCGGCGGAAACGCACCAGCAGCACGCCCGCGCAGGCCAGTGCCAGCAGGCCGGACAGCGCGAGCAGCAGGTACTTCACCAGCGTCGGACTGGCCTGGAACCGGGCGTCGGCGTGCGCGGTCAGCGAGATCCGCCCGGTGGCCAGGGCCGGGGGCAGCTCGGTGACGAACGCGGCCACCTGCGGCACCAGCCCGTCCACCGCGGCGAGTTCCACCCCGTCCCGGCGCACCGAGATCCGCCCGTCCCCTGCGGTCACCAGGTACTGGCAGGCGCCACCGCCGACCGGACCGCCGAACACCTCGCGCCCGTTGGCCGCCACCTGCACCCGACCGTCCACAGTGGACACATACAGTCCGGCGAGCCGCCCGTCCGCGTCATCCGGCCGGAAGGTGGAGAACACGGTGACTTGGCGTGGTTCCCGCAGCACCGCGCAGGACACGGTCAGCTCCACCCGCAGCGGCCGGTACGGCACGAACAACGCCACCGTGGACTCCGCTGGCCCGCCCGGCTTCGGCCAGCTCACCACCGGATCGGCCACCCGCACCGGCAGCAGCGGCAGCACCAGCCCGGTCAGCACCGCGAACAGCGCGAGCAGCAACGGCCAGCGCCGGGCCATCACCGCATGATCTTCTTGAGCAGGGTCAGCGCGCCCTGCTTCGCCGGGGACCGGTGGTGCGAGGCGTTCGCACCGGCCAGCGAATCCCGGTTGGCCAGGAACCAGTCATAGGAGTCGGCGAACATCGCGTCCGTGGAGTACTCGGCCCGCCAGCCCAGATCCCGCTCGGCGGCGGAGGTGTCGAACCACAGCGACTTCGAGTACATGATCCAGTGGTACGGCCCGAACGGGGTCAGCCCGAGCCGGGCCGAGGCCCGCATGCCCAGCGCGGCAGGCCCGACCGGCAGCGAGCGCACCCTGGACCCGGTGCCCGCGTGCGCGCACAGGTTCTCCAGCGCCGCGCGCATGGTGCCGAACTCCCGCGCGCCGATGTTGTAGGTCGCCGGACCGGCCCGTTTCCCGGCCAGCGCACAGGCTTCGGCCAGGTCGTTGGCGTGCACGAACTGGTACACGTTGTCGCCACTGCCGAAGACGAACACGTCCGCGCCGTCGGCGATCCAGTCGAAGAGGATGCCGAAGATGCCCAGCCGCCCGTGCCCGAGGATGGTGCGCGGCCGCACGATCGAGACGTCCAGGCCCCGGCTCACCGCGGCCCGGCACAGCAGCTCACCGGCGTGCTTGGCCCGCCCGTACTCCTCGGCCGGGCGCGGCGGGGTGTCCGGGAACACCGGATTCTCCTGCGGCACACCGAAAACCGCGGAGGAGGAGGTGTAGACGACCTTGCGCACCCCGGCGTCGGCGCAGCCGCGCAACAGGGTCTCGGTGCCGCCGACGTTGACCGACTCGAACAGTGCGGCATCGCGGGCCAGTGGGACCTGCGCGACGTTGTGGTAGACCACCTCGACGTCCTCGCAGGCATGCTCCACCGCGTTGGCGTCGCGGATGTCCCCGCGCACGAAGTCCACATCGGACGGTCGATCGGCGGCGTCGTTGAGGTCGAGCACCCGCACCGCGTCACCGCGTTCGCGCAGCCTGCGCACCAGCAGCGAGCCGAAGTACCCCGACCCGCCGGTCACCAGGGCGGTCTGTGCCACGGAAGTTCTCCTAGAGATCGATGCCGCGGGACCGGCACCAGCGGATGCTGCGCCGCATGCCCTCGGCCAGCGCGACGGTGGGCCGGTAGCCCAGGTCCGCGGTGGTGGTGGCGACGTCGCAGGCGATGGTCTTGTCCAGCTCGCCGAGCACGTGCAGCTCCTGGCTGTACCGGCCGGTGGCCTGCACCAACCGGTCCGCGCGCTCGGCCAGCGCGCCCAGTGCCTGCGGCAGCCGCAGCTGGCGCCGGGAGATCGCGTAGCCCTCCTCGCGCAGCACCTGCCGCACGGTGGCCACGACCTCCCGCATCGGATACGGCCGCTCATCGGCCACCCAGTAGCCGTTGCCGGGCGCCTTGACGTGCCGGGCGGCCAGCTCCACGCCCTGGATCAGGTTGCCGACGTAGGTCATCGAGCGCCGCATCGACCCGTCGCCCAGCAACGGGAACCGGCCGTGCCTGCACAGGCTGAAGAAGGTGGTCTGCCGCGCGGGCTGCCATTCGCCGTAGAACCACGGCGGCCGGACCACGGTGGTCTCCAGGCCGTCGCCGTTGGTGGCCAGCACCGCGATCTCGGCATGCATCTTGGACTCGCCGTAGCCCAGGTAGGGCCGGTAGGGCTCGCTGTGCCGGAACACCTCCGCTGGACCCGGATTCACCCCGAACGGCGAGTTCGAGGAGATGTGCGTCAGCCGCCGCACCCCCGCGGCCCGCGCCGCGGCCAGCAACGCCTTGGTGCCCAGCACGTTGACCCTGGTGAACTCCTCGGTGCGGCGCGGGTGGATCACCCCGGCCGCGTGCACCACGCTCGCGCCCCCGGCCCCGGCCAGCAACCGCCGGGTCACCTCCGGATCGGCGATGTCCCCGACGTGCACCGCGACCCCGGGATGCGCGGCGAGCACGGCGGGCACCTCGGCGGCGGCCGGGACCAGCACCCGGATCCGGCCCTCGGCGGTGTCCTTGAGGTGGGCCAGGTAGGCGCGGCCGAACCAGCCACTCGCCCCGGTCAGGACGGTCAGCTCAGCCGGTGGAACCAGGTCGGACATGAAGACCTTCTGCTCAGTCGAGGCGGCCGGTGAGGAAGCGCTGCGCGTTCCTCGCGGCGACCGCCATGATGGTGCCCTGGGGGTTGACGCCGGGTGCTGACGGCAGCAGCGAGGCGTCGTTGACGTGCACGTTCACCGTGCCGTGCACCCGGCCGTAAGAGTCGGCGCCGCAGCGGGCGAGGTCCTCGCCCATCGGCACCGTCCCGCACAGGTGCACGGTCATCAGGCTGGACCGGGCCGGGGTCATGGCCGCGGCCGCGGCGGCGATCCCGGCGGGGTTGGCCACCACCGGAGCACCGCGGAAGGACGGGTAGAGCACGCTGGCCCCGGCGGCCAGCAGCAGGTGCGCCAGCCGGGCCAGCCCGCTGCGCAGCAACTCGTGATCACCGCGGGTGAGCCGGTAGCTGACCAGCGGATCGGCGAACCCTGGCAGCGCCAGCACCCGCCCACGGCCAACGCTCTGGATCGCCGCGTAGTAGACGAACAGCTTCTGCCAGCGCCGCATCGCGGGTCCGAACGCGGGCCAGTTCTCACTCAGCGCCAGCGCCAGCAACGAGGGCCGGGAGGCCGAACCGCCGAAGGACAACGCCGGGCCGAACTCCTTGACCTGGTACACCGGCACGTCAGCAGCGGGATCGTTGACCGGCTGGTCGAACTCGGCGGTCACCTTCACCGTCGGATGCACCGACAGGTTGCCGCCGATATTGCGCCGCAACCCGGACCGCTGCAGCAACGCCGGCGTCTGGATCGCACCCGCGCAGACGAACACGTGCTCGAAGCGCACCCGCTCGGTCCGCCCGGTGCCCACATCCCGCAGCACCGCGGCCACCGCCCGCGGCCCGCTCAGCTCCAGCCGCAGCGCCCGGGTCCGCTGCCGCAGCTCCACTCCGGCCGCGATCGCCCGCGGCCAGTAGGTGACCGACATGGTCTGCCTGCGCACCCCGCGCTCATCGCAGATCGCCCACCGGGGAACCTCAAAACCCCGCCACCCCAACGCATCCGCGCCCCGGGCCAGCACCTGCGAAGAGGCCGGCATGGCCCACGGCAGGGTCGAGACGGACAGTTCCTTCTCGATCAGATCGCTGTGCGCGGACAGCTCGGGCACGCCCAGCCCGTCAATCCGCCAGTCCCGCGACCAGCCGTCGAGCAGTTCAGCCGACGGCCGGTGGTACAGCCCGGAATTGACCTCCGACCCGCCACCGACCCCACGCCCCTCGGTGTAGGCCACCGACGGCCGCCCCAGCGCCGCGGTCAGCCCGCCACCCCGGTACTGCCGCCGCATCTGCTCCAGCGAGAACGGCTCGACCGAACCAGGCTCGGTCCAGTCCCCCTCCTCGACCGCCAGCACCCGCAATCCGGCCTCGGCCAGCGCCCGCGCGGTGACCGCACCCCCCGGCCCGGTCCCGATGACCAGCGCGTCCCACACCCGGCTCACCGGTGTTCCCGCTCAAACGCCCCGGCCAGCCCCAGCCCCCGGGTGAGCCGCACGAACTCGGCCACCACCGGCAGGTTCACCCGGGCCACCCCCGGCCCCAGCACCCGCCGCGCCACCAGGTACCCCACCGCCGCCACCGCCACCCCACACCGCAGCAGATCCGGCATCCCCAGCACCGCCCCGCGCACATGCGCCACCGCGGCCGCCCGCTGCGCCGCGGAGGCCGCCGGCAGCTCCACTCGGAGCAACGCCTCGGTGACCTTCGGCGCAAGCGATGCCGCCACCCGGCCCAGCAGGGCGGGTAGGGAGAGGCTTGACGAGCGGCGAACGGACATCGGGGCGGAGATTACACTCCGCGCCGGAGTGGTTACGCAGCCGACCCAACCGGGCGATACCGATCAAGGTCCACGGTGCTCGTGGCGGTCTCCAGCGCGTGCAGCGACACGTACCGCTGCCGCCGCACGAAGGCGGAGCCCAGCCCGGTGCCGGCGTGCGGCAGCGGTGCGCCCAGCCGACGGTGTTCGGGATGCCCTGGACCGGTCAACAGGAAGACCTGGTACCGCCCGTCCGCCCAGTCCGGCCGGGATACCTCGATGACCGTGGCGATCTTCCGATCGAACCGGTTTTCCGACCTGCGCAGCCGGCTTATTTCCTCCGCGGACCACTCCACGTTGTCTCGCCGATGCAGCACCGCCGGAATTTCCGGCTTGATCTCCCGATCGGCGTAGAACGCGACCCGTTCGACCGGCCGGAAGGCGCGCCCTGATTGACACACATAGGCGTGGCAATTTTCATAGAGCGGCCAGGCCTGCCTGGCCGGAATTACAACGGTGTCATTTTCGGTGACCGGCCGCTGGGCGTACACGGACATCACGGTGCTGCGCCGTTCGAGCCACTTCGCCGCAGCCGGGTCGATGTAGGCGGCCAGTTCGAAGATCTGCCTGACCTCAAAGGGAATGTCGACGTTGATCGTTGAATCGTGGTGGGCGAGACGGTTGCGGAACTTCCGGACCCGCTCGACGGCCACGGCGATCTGCTTGCGCTTGCCGGAGGAGTTTGGGAAGGCCCGGTGCAGGCAGTCGCGCCACAGTTCCTCGTACCTGGGGCCGAGCAGCCCTGACCAGAACCCGAAGCTCAGTCCGGCGATGATCTGGTGCCGGGTCTCCTTCCGCTGCGGCCGAAGGCGCTCTCGGACGGCGGCCACCGCAACGGCGACATGGTCCCCGCCGGGCGTTGGCAGCAGAAACCACGGAATTCCACACCGGTCCTCGTGGAAATGTTGACGGAGGCAACGATCCAGTGCGTTGCGGAGCAGCACTTCAAGATGCCCGACAGCCTCGAAAGCCGCCGCTGATGTTCGCGCACTCCACTCGTACAGTGAAAGAGCCTCACCTTTGTCGTTGCGGGCCTGTTTGAGGTATGGGGCCATCCGAGGCTCGGACAGCATGCTCCACACCACAGAAACATCAGCCTCGACAGACGACATGCACCGATGCTACCGTCACAGACGAACGCCCCAGTGTCGCCTCTGATTCAAGCGCCTGGGGCTTCCCCATGTATTCGTCAGCCCAGCCGTCATCAGGGTGTCAGCGCGGTCTCCCGGCTGGCCGCCACCGGTGCCTTTCCGTACAGCCCACCCGGCGCGTTCACCGGGCCGATATGCGCCGTGGCCACCTGCGCGAAATTGACCACGATCTCCCCGCCGTCCTCGGTCGGCACCGCCTGGGTGCTCGCGGTCTCCAGGTGCCTGCGCAGCCGGGGGCCGAGGTCCGCCGCGGCCTCGTCGGTCAGTGCGATCCGCACCGGCTCGCCAACCCCGGCGATGTGCAGGATGAGTGCCTGTTTCTGTGCCATGGGGGCAAGGTGACCATGGAAACCCTTGGGGCACAACGCAAGTTCGCCCGTAGCGGATCCGCTACGGGCGAACTTGGCGATCAACGACTCACTTGCGGAAGAACTTCTCCCTGCGCCCCTGCAGCACGAGCTTCACCCACTCGGCAAAGGCCTTCGGGTCCTTCTTCTGACCCAGGAAGTACAGCCCGAACCGGACCGCCTCCAGCAGGCCCAGCTTGCGCATGCCCGGCTGGGACAGCAGGTAACCGCGGTTGCGGTAGGTGTAGTAGCGCTTCACCGGGTCGCCGGGGTCCTGGGCGTGGAAGCGGCCGCCGAGCATCGGCTTGAACTCGTCGGAGCCGTCCGGGTGGGCGTAGGCCACCTTCAGCGTGGTGCCGAAGCGCAGGCCGCTGCGGACCACCCGGCGGTGGATCTCGACCTCGTCGCCGCGGAAGAACAGCCGGTAGTCCGGCACGCCCACCACGTCCAGGGTGGAGGCGCGGAACAGGGCGCCGTTGAAGAACGAGGCGATGCCGGGCAGGAAGTCGGGGCTGTCCGGGCTGGACAGCTCCTCGCGGCGGCGCTTCCAGGTCAGGCCGCGGCGCAGTGGGAAGGCCAGCGTGTCCGGGTGCTCGATGTTGACCACGACCGGGCTGACCGCGGCCAGGTTGCGGCGTTTGGCCTCATCCAGCAGCACCTCCAGCACGGTGTCGTCGGCGGGGCGGCCGTCATCGTCGCCCAGCCAGACCCAGTCCGCGCCCATGGCCAGCGCGTGCAGCATGCCCAGGGCGAAACCGCCCGCGCCGCCGAGGTTGCGCTGGGACAGCAGGTAGGTGGTCGGGATCGGGGTGGCCTCCACGACCTCGCGCGCAGGCTGGTCCGGCCCGTTGTCGACCACGATGAGGTGGTCTGGCTGACGGGTCTGGGCCGCGATCACCTTCAGTGAATCGGCGAGCAGTTCACGCCGGCGGCAGGTGACCACCACCGCGATGACCTTGCCCTCCGGCGACTTCGACCCAGCCCGATCAGTCATGGTGTGCCACCAGCTCCCACGGAAGCGTGTTCGTCGTCATTGGCGAACGGGTCCCTGCCCTTGTAGTGGGTGAGCACCTCGCGCAGCGGACCATGCTCCCGGACCTGCCCGTGGTCCACCCAGATCGCGGTGCTGCACAGGCTCTTCAGGAACTCGTCGGAGTGCGAGGCGAACACCAGCATGCCGGACCGCTTGACCAGGTCGTTGAGCCGGTCCCGCGCCTTGTCCAGGAAGGCCGCGTCAACCGCGCCGATGCCCTCGTCCAGCAGCAGGATCTCGGGGTCGATCGAGGTCACCACACCGAGCGCGAGGCGCACCCGCATACCGGTGGAGTAGGTCCGCAGCGGCATCGACAGGTAGTTGCCCAGTTCGCTGAACTCGGCGATGTCGTCGATGCGGGCTTCCATCTGCTTGCGGGTCATGCCCAGGAACAGCCCGCGGATGATGATGTTGTCGTACCCGGAGATCTCCGGGTCCATGCCGACGCCGAGGTCGAAGACGGGCGCGACCTTGCCGATGATCCGCGAGCTGCCGCGGGTCGGCTCGTAGATGCCGGAGAGCAGGCGCAGCAGGGTGGACTTGCCCGCGCCGTTGTGCCCGACCAGCGCGACCCGGTCACCGTGCTGCAGCGAGATGGAGACATCCCGCAGCGCCTCGATCACCGGCACCTTGTTGTCGGTGCCGATCTTGCCGCCTGCCTTGCCGAGCACGGCCTTCTTCAGCGACCGGGTCTTGGCGTCGAAGATGGGGAACTCGACCCAGGCGTTCTGTACGTCGATGCTGACCATGGGAATTCAGCCCCCTTACACCCAGTAGGACACGCGGGCACGGTAGTTGCGCAGGAGCACCAGGGCGGCCACCCAGCCGACCACGGTGATGATGCCGACGATCAGCCAGTGGTGGAACAGCTGGTCCTGGCCCAGCAGCGGCCGCCGGATGATCTCGATGAAGTGCAGGAACGGGTTGAACTCGGCGAGCCACGCGCGGTCCCGGACGACCGGGTTCGAGTGGTTGGCCAGGATGTTGAAGTCCCACACGATCGGGGTCATGTAGAAGAGCAGCAGCACGACGCTGCCGATGATCGGCGGGATGTCCCGGAAGCGGGTGCTGATGATGCCGGTGAGCAGCGCGACCCAGCCGCCGTTGAGCACGATCAGCACGAACGCCGGGATCGCGTACACCACGGTCCACTTCAGGTCCTGCGGGAAGATCGCCAGCATGATGAAGTAGATCAGGAAGTTGTGCGCGAACAGCAGCACCTGCCGCCACACCAGCCGGAAGACGTGGGTGGTCAGCGGCGAGGGGAGCTGTTTGATCAGGCCCTCGTTGGCGATGAAGACGTTCGCGCCCTCGTTCACGCAGTTCGAGATGAACGTCCAGCAGACGAGACCGACGGTCACGTATGGCAGGAAGAACTCGATGGGCGCGTTCTGGATCGCCGAGAACAGGATGCCCATCGCCAGCGCCATGACGCCGGTGCTGATGGTGATCCACAGTGGACCGAGCACGGAGCGCCGGTAGCCCTGCTTGATGTCCTGCCAACCGAGGTGGCCCCAGAGCGAGCGCTGGTTCCATCCGGCGCGCAGGTCTGCGAAGGCCCGGCCCCAGCTGCGGTACGCGCGGGCAGTGTTCACCGCTGGATTTTCAAGAGTGCTGCTGGACACGAAAGTGAGGGTACCGGCGCGACAATCCGTACTTGGCCACCGGTGGGTCATAGCGCGGTCGCGGTGCGCGATGACCGGCCGCTCGAACAGTGGATTTCACCAAGCGTGGCGTTAGGGGATCGTGACGGTCCCCACGACTTCCGGGTGACAAAACCAAGGCAAGATGAAAACCGTTATCGTCTTGCTTGGTCCCGTTCCCCCCTGGAGGTGCCTGGTGCGTCCGCCGCACGCCAAGATCGGCCTGCTCAGCCTGGTCACAGTGTCGACAGTCCTGGTTTCCGCGTGCACCGCGGCACCACCCGCAACCGCTCCCACCAACACCGCGGGCAGCGCCGGAGCCGACGTTCCGGTCAGTGCCGCGCCGTTGACGCCCTCGCTCAGCGTGACCGACCCGAACGGGCAGAACCTGACCCTGCCCAAGATCCCGGAGCGGATCGTCTGCCTCACCGGATTGTGTGACGACGCGCTCACCGAACTCGGACTGAAACCGGCGGGCAGCTCCAACGCGGTGCTGCTGACCCTGCCGCAGCTCGCCGGCGAGGCCGGCAAGTCGGTGCCGGTGGTCCCCGGCAGCTTCGGCCAGGAGGACGTGGAGGCGATCGGCGCGCTCAAACCGGACCTGGTGATCGGACTTTCCGGTGTGCACGACGGACTCCGGCCCGCGGTGACCAAGTTCAACGCTCCACTGTGGACGGTCAACCCGAACAGCTGGGAGCAGTCCGTCGGTTACCTGCGTAACCTCGGCGCGCTCACCGGTCGCACCGAGCAGGCCGTGGCCGCGGAGACCAAATTCCGGACGAAACTGGCCCAGGCCATCGCCACCAGCAAGCAGAAGGGCCTGCACAAGCAGACCGTGCTGCTGATGTTCGGCAGCGCCGACTCGATCGGCGTGGACACCGCCGACTCGATTAACGGCAAGCTGCTGGGCCAGCTCTTCGGCTATCCGTTCCCGGCCAAGGGCACCAACGCCGAGACCGCGAACACCTACAGCGTCGAGGAGATCCTGGCCAAGCAGCCGACCGTGGTCTTCGTCTACTCCTTGATCTTCGCGGCCACCGACAAGAAGCTGTCCGAACAGCTCGCCGCGAACCCGGTGTGGAAGCAGGTGAAGGCCGTGCAGTCCGGTCAGGTGCACGAGGTCGTGCCCAAGCTCTGGGGCTCCGGCCGGGGCACCCGCAGCCTCGGCGCGATCATCGACGAGGCGATCGCCAAGGTGTCCGCGGCGCCCGCGGCGTGAGACGGTTCCGCGCACCGTTGCTGGCCGTGCTGGCGTTACTGGTGGTCGGCACGGCCACGCTCTGCCTGGGCACCCCGCTGGTCGGGATCAACCGGCTGCCTGCCGCCTTCGCCGCCGAGACCGACCTCGAGCACGCCGTGGTGGTGCTGCTGCGCACGCCCCGGCTGCTGCTCGGGCTGTGCGCGGGCGCGGCACTGGGCGCGGCTGGACTCCTGTTGCAGGAGTCGCTACGGAATCCGCTGGCCGTGCCGGAGCTGCTCGGCGTCTCCAGCGGCGCCTCGGCCGCGGTGGCCATCACCGTGGTGTGGGCGCTGCCGGTGCCGGGCGCGCCGCTGGTGCCTGCGTTGCTGGGCGCGGTGCTCGGCGGGCTGCTGACCCTGCTCGCCGCGCGGAAGGCGGTCGGACCGGCCGCGGTGCTGCTGATCGGGGCCGCGGTCAGCGCCGGGTTGCAGGCGATCATGTTCACCGGGCTGTCGCTGTCGGACTCCCGGGAGCAGGGCGTGCTCTTCCGCTACCTGCTGGGCTCGCTGACCGGCACCACCTGGGACACGGTCGCCTTCGCCGCGCCCGGCCTGCTCGCCGCGTTGCCGCTGGCCCTGCTCGCGGTGCCGGCGCTGGGCCTGCTGCGACTGGGCGATGACACCGCCTCGGCCCTGGGCCTGCGCGCCGACCGGGCCCGGCTGGCGGTGCTGGTGCTGGCCTGTGCGCTGGTCGCGGTCGCGGTCGGACCGGCAGGGCCGATCGCCTGGGTCGGTTTCCTCGGCCCGCAACTCGCCCGGCGGCTGCGTCCCTCGGCCGAGGCCAGGGGCTGGCTGGCCTGGTCGGCGCTGTTCGGCGCGCTGCTGGTGGTGGTGGCCGATCTGCTCGCCCGCACCGTGCTCTACCCGGTCGAACTGCCGGTGGGCGGGCTGACCGCGGTGGTCGCGGTGGTGCTGGGCGCGCTGCTGATGTTCCGTCGCCGCGCGGACCGGGAGGCACTGGGATGACCCGCGCACTCGCCCTGCCCGTGCTGGCGGTGCTGCTGGCGGTGGCCGCGCTCGCCCAGCTCTCCGTCGGCAGCTCGGTCGGCCCGCTGAACACGCTGGGCGCGCTGTTCGGCAGCGGGACCGAACTGGAACTGACCATCGTCGGCGAACTGCGGTTGCCGCGGATGCTGGTCGCCCTGGGCACCGGCGCCTGCCTCGGTCTGGGCGGCGTGGTGCTGCAGGCCGTGCTGCGCAACCCGCTGGCCTCGCCGGAGGTCACCGGGGTCGGCTCCGGCGCGGTGCTCGGCGCGGTGACCGCCACCGTGTTCGGCCTGGCCGGGACCGCGAGCGGACTCACCGCGGCGGCGGTCCTTGGCGGGGTGCTCGGCGGCGCCGCGCTGTGGCTGATCGCCTCCAGGGCGGGCGCGGATCCACTGCGGCTGGTGGTGCTCGGCGTGCTGGTGTCCGCGGTGCTGGCCGGGCTGTCCCTGGTGCTGCTCACCGCTCGCCCGCAGCTGGCCGGGGCGGCCGCCCGCTGGCTGGTCGGCTCACTCAACGGGCGGACCTGGGAGCACTGGCACGCGCTGTGGCCCTGGTTGCTCGCGGTGGTGCTGGTGCTGGCCCTGGTCGCGCCGGCGCTGGACCTGCTCGCGGTGGACGACGACCACGCCCGCGGCGTCGGCCTGGCGGTCACCCCGTGGCGGAGCCTGGCCCTGCTCGGCGCGGTGCTGGCCACCGCGGCCGCGGTCGCCGCGGTGGGTGCGGTGGCCTTCGTCGGGCTGCTCGCCCCGCACGCCGCCCGGCTGCTGGCCGGGGCCGAGCACCGGTTGTTGTTGCCCGCGGCCGGGATCGCGGGTGCGGCCAGTGTGTGCGGTGCGGATTTCCTCGCGCAGGCGGTGACGCTGCTGGTCCCGGCCTCGGGCAGCCAGCGGCTTGGCGTGCCGGTGGGCGCGGTGACCGCGCTGGCCGGCGCGGTGGTGTTGATCGTGGTCGCGCGCCGGTTCTCCAGCGCGCTGGCGGGGAGGGATCAGTCATGATCAGTGGCACCGGCATCACCGTCCGGTTCGGCCAGCGCACGGTGCTGTCCACTGTGGACATCCGGGTGGCGGCGGGGGAGTGGCTCGCCTTGGTGGGCCGCAACGGCTGCGGCAAGAGCACCCTGCTGCGCGTGCTGGCCGGGTTGCACCCGCCGGATGCGGGCACCGTGACCCTCGGCGCGGACGAGCTGAACTCGTTGTCCCGCAGGGAGATCGCCCGCCGGATCGCGGTGCTGCCGCAGGCCATGCCCGCGGTGCCCGGACTCACCGTGCGCCAGCTGGTCCGGCAGGGCCGCTACGCCGTGCGCGGCCCGCTGGGCATGCTGCGGGCCGGTGACGACGAACCGGTGCGCCGGGCGCTGGCCGAGACCGGGGTGGCCGAGTACGCCGACGCCGCGGTGGACCGGCTCTCCGGCGGCGAACGCCAGCGGGTCCGGCTGGCCCTCGCACTGGCCCAGGACGCCCCGGTGCTGCTGCTCGACGAACCCACCACCTACCTGGACGTCCGGCATCAGCTGGAAGTCCTGGAGCTGGTCGCCCGGCTGCGGGCCGAACGCGGGCTGACCGTGGTGACCGTGCTGCACGACCTGGCCCAGGCCGCCCGGTTCGCCGACCGGGTGCTCGCGCTGCGGGATGGCGTGGTGCACGCGGACGGCCCGGCCGCCGAGGTGGTCGACGCGGATCTGCTCGCCGGGGTCTTCGGCGTGCGCGGCCGGGTCTGGCGGGACGAGCACACCGGTCGCCCCGCCTGCTCCTACGACACGGTGCTGTAGACCGGTTCCGGCCTGGCCTCGGTGCGCAGCGGCGAGCACCAGGCCAGCACCACGCCGACCGCGAGCACACCGACCACGGCGGCGAGTCCAGCGCTCGGGCTCGCCGCCACCGCCACCGCGCCCGCCAGCGTCGCGCCCAGCGGCTGACCCACTCCCCAGGACAGCATCCGAGCCGTGGTGTTGACCCGTCCTTGCAGCTCAACCGGGGTGACCTGCTGCCGGAAGGTGATCGCGTTGATCACCACCGTGGTGTAGGCGGTGCCCCAGGCGATCGCGGCCAGCGCACCCAGCAGCCAGTGCGAGCTGAACACCACCGCCAATCCGGACAGCAGTGAGGCGGGCAGCGCCCGCAACGCCAGCCGCGCCGGTCCCAGCCGACGGCTCAGCACCGGCACCAGCTTGGCCGCGATCAGCCCGCCAACGCCCCAGCAGCTCATCAGCACCGCCAGCCGGGCATCGCCGCTGGGCGGCACGCCGAGCGAGCGGTCCGCCCACGGCACCACCATCGCCACCCAGGCCCCGCCAGCGGCCGAGTGGGTCGCGCCGACCAGGGTCAGCGTGCGCACGGTCGGCTGCCGCCACAGGAAGCCCAGCCCGGCCCGGACATCGGCCTTGATGTCGGCCATCGACCGCGGCCGCCCGGCCCGGTCCGGCGCGGACAGCGGGCGCACGATGGCCCGGATCAGCAGCGCGGAGATGCCGTAGCTGAGCGCGTCCAGGGCCAGCATCGGCGCGGGGGAGAAGAGCGTGACGGCCAGCGTGGCCAGCGGCGGCACCACCATCTCCACCACCGTGGTCACGCCGAACACGGTGGAGTAGGCCGAGGTGGTCCGGTCCTTGCCGACCAGCGTGGGCAGCGCGCCGAAGTTGGCCGAGTCGAAGACCACGAACAGGGTCTGGGACAGGAACCCGACCGCCACCACGTGCACCGCGCTCAGCCCGTCCAGCGCCCACGCGATCGGCACGCTGGCCAGCAGCAACGCGTTGAGCAGGTCCACCGCCACCATCAGCGCGCGCCGGTCCAGCCGGTCAGCCAGCGCGCCCGCGAGCAGGCCGAAGAGCAGGTAGGGCAAGGCTTCCGCGGCGGCCACGGCCGCGGTCCAGGCCGCGGAACCGGTCAATCGGTACACCAGGATCGGCAGCGCGACCACGGTGACCAGCGAACCGGCCACGGACACCACCCTGGCGGCCAGGTACCGGCGGAAGTCCGGGTCCCGCCGGAGGGCTACGACGTTCGTCACCCGAGCACACTAACACTATTGGTAATGACTTTCATTTGTGATAGGCATGAGGAGGTTGAAGGTCAACCGCGATCTGGAGGAGGTACGAGATGGACAAGGTCTTCGTGCGCGTCGAGGCCGAGCGCGAGCTGCCGCACAACTCGGCTAGCCACAGCAACGCCCTGGTCGAGAACCCGTTCGCCGACCAGGACTGATTCCGGTCTGACCTCAAGGTGGCCCGTCGTACCCCGGGGTGCGGCGGGCCACCGCGGTGGTGGAGGTGCGTATGAGCAAGCTGACGCCGGGTGCCGTGCTCTTCGGCCTGCCCGCGGACCGGACCGCGCTGCGCTCGCCCGAGGGCGAGGTGCTCGACATCGCGCTGCCGCCGGAGGTTCTCGCCGCCGTGCGGGCCACCCTGTCCGGCGCGGGGCAGGCCCCGCCGGAGCTGGCCGCCTTCGCCGCGGCCGGATACCTGGGTCGCCGCCGGAGCTGGCTGGCCGACCGCGCGGCCGTCGGCATCCTGGCCGCTGACGACCTCGCCGAGTCCTACGCCGACCTGCTGCGCGGCCACGGTGCCCAACCCCGCCTGCTGACCAGCGCCGACTCCTTCGACGGCCTGGCCGCGGTCTGCGCCCTGCACGACGGCCCCGCCCCCGAGTGGTGGACCGAACTGGACGAACTGCCCGACCGCGGTATCGCCTGGCAGCGGCTCAGTCGCGAGGGCAGGCACGCGCTGCTGGAACCGGTCGCCGCCACCTCGACGGACGTCCGGCACCGCGACGTCCGCCTGCGCCGCCTGGCCGCCGCCGGTTCCGGGCATGAGCACCTGACCGCGTACTGGGCCCAGCGGGATGTGCTCACCGGCGCGGAGCAGTTCGACCCCGCCGACTTGAACCTGGTGCTCTCCGCCGCCGCACTGGATCTCCGCGTCTGGGCGACCGAGCAGCTCACCCGCACCGCTGGATCCCTGGTGACCAGCGAACTCCCCGCCAACCGGCGCCTGCGCGTGCTCGACCTGGACACCAGCGCGATCACCGACCACCCGGTACTCCGGGTCCCGGACTGTGCCTCTTGAAAAGCCCCATGGCACTAGAAGTAGAGGGGCACCTCGTCCCCGCCGCGGACGAGGTGCCCCTCGCTACCACCGTGTTTCGCTCTCCCGAGCGCGAGCGATCTCCGGTGGTACTTCTTCGTTCCCCCTACGATCAGCGGCTAAACCACGCCGAGGGAAGAAGTTGGGCGAGCCGGGGTTTTACCTGCGTAACGGCGGATACCCGGGGAAGATTCGCCTCCGGCGGGACCTTTCTCCCTTACGTGCACGAACGCTCCGACGGGGCCACGCTGCTCGACTGGGTGCACGCCCAGGACTTCTGCGACGGCCGGGTGCTGCTCGCCGGCGCCTCCTACGGCGCCTACTGCGCCCTGGTCACCGCCGCCGCGCGCACCGCGCCGGTAGCCGGGGTGATCGCCGCCGTCCCGGCCATGGGTCCCGGTGAGACCGCCCGCGAACCCGGTGGCGCCGCCCGGCTGGCCTGCCGCGCAGGCTGGTGGTCCGAACACGGCGGCACCGCTCAGCCCCGCCCACCGGCCGATCTCGACCTCACCCAGCTGCCCGTCCGCGACCTGATCGACCAGCCCGGCTGGCCCGAACTCTGGTCCGCCCCCCGCCGCGGCCCGCTCTGGTCCGAACTCCAGCACTGCTCGGCGCCCCTGCTCGCCATCGGCGGCGTGCACGACCCCTTCGCCGCCGACACCGCCGAACTGGCCGCGACCTGGGGCGGCCCGGCCCGCCTGGTCCTGGGCCCCTGGGGCCACCTCCTGGACAGCCAGGCCCCCGGCGCCGCCCTGGCGGGCAAACGCATCGGCTCGCTCTACCTGGCCTTCGCGCACGCCGCCCTCAACGGCCTGACCGGCGACGGCGCCTGGATCGCCACCGGCGACCACTGGTCCCACTGGCCCACCAGCACCGGCCCCACCCATCACCTGTCCGTGGTCCGAGGCGTGTTCACCGCCGACCCCGCGAGCCCCTTCCCCTCCCGCGCCCCCGCCGCCGACCTGAGCATCGACGCCAACCGCCCGGACCGCGCCCTGCTGCACTCCGCCCCACTGCCCGGCGGCGTGCTGCGCGGCCGCATCGGCGTCCGGCTGCGGCTGCGCGCGGACACCCCGGACAACGACTGGCTACTCCGACTGTCCACAGTGGACGACAATCGCCAGCTCGCGCACACGATCTTCCGCGACACCGCCCCACCCGGCCACCCGGTCGAGCGCACCGCCGAGCTGGGCCCCCTCGGCGTCGAGCTACCCGCCGGAACCCGGCTGCGCCTGGAAATCGCCGGCCACCACTGGCCCCGGCACGCCCGCAACCCGCACACCGGCGTGGACCCGGTCGACGCGATCGAGCTGCGCGCCAGCCGCCGCGAGGTGCTGGCAGCCGAGTTCACCCTGCCCTGGGCCACCGCCACCGACGCGGTGGCCGCGGCGAACCTGATCGAGGAGGTGGTCCGGTGAGCCTGCCGCCGGAGACCATGGTCGACCCGCTCACCGGCATCGTGCGCCGGTTCGTCGACGTCGCGCCGGTGCCCGGACTGCCGCACCGCTACCGCGGCGTCACCGCCGAGGTCTCCGACGCCCGCCGCCTGGGCGCCTGGCCAGCCGACCGGGTCAGCCTGGGCACCACCTTCGGCGACGTCGAAGGCGCCAGGGTCGCCGCCCTCGGCGAGGCCGTCGAACGCTACTGCGGCAACCGCCTGCCACCACTTGAGGACCCGCGTCTCCGTCGCACCACCGCCGCCACCCTGGCCGCCGAGGGCCACCGCCACTTCGGCCCTGCCGACCTGCCGTTCTTCGCGCCCTGGCAACACCGCGAACCCGGCTTCCCGTACCAGGAATTCACCCCGGACACCGAGCTGCTGTGGACCCGCGGCGAGGAGGACGGCGACCCCTGCTGGCTCCCCGCCTCCTGGGTCTACCTCAACTACTTCACCGGCGAACGCAGGCGTGAACCCCGCCTGCACCACCTCAACTACGCCGGCATCGCCACCGGCGCCGACGCCCCCGACGCCCACCGCCGCGGCCTGCTCGAACTCCTGGAACGCGACGCCCTGGAACTCTGGTGGCACCTGGGCGCCCCCAGCAGAGGCATCGCCCTGGACTCGGTCCCCGGCCTGCGCGCCGACCTCGCCGGCACCCGCCTCAAGATCCACCTGGTCGAACTCCCCACCGAACACCCGGTCGCCTGCGTCGCCGCGGTCGCCATCGACGAGGAAACCGGCATCGTCGCCGGCGGCGGAGCAGCCCGCTTCGACCCGGCCGAAGCCTGCGCCAAGGCCGCCATGGAAGCCATCCACACCTGGGTCTTCACCCTGGGCCTGCTCGAACCCGACGGCTGGGTCTTCGACACGATCAAGGCCGGAATCCTGGCCAAGGGCCTGTACCTGGACCACCGCCCAGACCGCCACTACCGGGACAACGCGGGCCCCCACTTCGCCCGGGTCCGGGACCTGGGCGCCCAGCCCCAGATCTGGCTGGATCCCAGGACCCAGGAATCCCTGCTGCACCGCTTCACCAGCCCCACCACCCACATCACCGCGGCAGACCTCCCCACCGGCACCTTCCCCGATCTCCAAGCCAGCCTCCGCGCCCAAGGCTGCCGGGTAGCCACCGTCGACCTGACCACCCCGGATGTCGCGGAAACCCCGTGGCGGGTACTCCGCGTCGCCGCCACCGGCCTGATCCCCAACGCGCCGGCCGCCTTCCGCTACCTCGGCCTGCCCCGCTGGCGCGAGGCACAGCGAGCCAGGGACTGGGCCCCGGCGGCCAATCCGCTGACCGGACCGGAGGGCCTGGTCCTGGACCCGCCCCCCTTCCTGTGACCGCGATCGAACAGGCCCTGACCGCCGCCTGGACCGGCGCCGATCCAGGCCCCACCATCCTGGCGAACTGGCCGCCCAGCCGCCGCCGCTTCGCACCCGGCCCGGCCCAGGAACTCCCGCGCCATCCGGCGCCAGGCCCCGGCCCACTGCTCGATCTGTCCCTGGCGGGCGACCCGGCGCGCAAGGTCGGCGGCGTCCGCCTCCGCCGGGTCCCCTCCGCAGGTGGCCGCTACCCCGTCAACGCCTACCTCGGCTCCGCCTACTACGACCCCATCACACACACCCTGCACGGCCAGCCAGGCAACACCATCACCCTTGCCCTGCAACCACAACGCACCACCTGGCGCTACGGCCCCCGCTCCCTCCCCGTCCTCCTGCTCGACCTCGGCCACGCCCTGGCCGCCATCCTCACCGCCGCCCGCACCCTCGGCATCCCCGCGAATGCCGCCCTCACCCCACAACCACCGCGGCACGGCGAATACCCACTCGCCACCATCCACCTGGGACTGTCCACAAAGGACAAATTAGACACGCCAACCCCGGTTCCCCTCCCGGATCCTCCTGCCTTGCCCCTGATCGAGGACGCGCTCACCGAACTGAGCACCCACCCAGCCACTCCCTTGCCCTGGCAACCGCCGGACGTCACCCCGGAAACCCTGCTGGCCCGCCGCACCGCCCCCTGGCCCACCCGCGGCCCGATCACCCTGCCTGGCCACGGACTCACCGCCATCCGGCCCACCGAGGACCTGGCCCTGCGCTCCTGCGGCCAACCCGAACTCGCCAACGCCGAACTCCTGCTCCTGGCCACCGGCGAGCCGGAGCCGTTGGACTTCGTGCGAGCGGGCATGGCTGTGCACCGGGCCTGGTTGCTGGCCACCGCCGCGGGATTGTCGGTCCGGCCGGTGGGGTGCTGGATCCGGGCTTGGCATGACGGCCAGCGCGTATTGCACGCGCTGGCCGTGGGGCCGTGATCGTCAGAGCCGCTCGTGGCAGGCGGCTGCGAAGCGCGGGCAACCATGTCCTTCGCTGCCGAGGATTTCCAGTAGATCAGCTACGGTCCGCGGATGTCGGCGATGCCGCGTCACCTGGCGGCGTAGCGCTGCCAGCACCGCGACTGGTGACAGGTCGAGTTGATCGAGCAGGAACTCGTCCTGATGAGACGCGGTCAGGTCGTAGGGCGCCAGCGCAGCCGTGGGGAAGTCCCGCAGGTTCTCCGTGACCAGGGTTTCGGCTCCGCCGCGGACCGCCGCCGCGAGCACGTGCCGATCCTTGCGGTCATTGGTCATCGCGGTGATCAGGTCCTCGTAGCCGCTGACCTCGGCATCGGGAAAGTGGCTGGTCATCTGCGTGATGCGATGGCCGACCTGGACCTCGGTCGCTCCTCGTCTGCGCAGGTTCCGATCAAGCTCGTCCAGCACACCCGCCGACCACAGCGGCCGGTAGAGCCCGCATTCGGCGATGCTCAGCAACGTGTCGCACAGATAGGGCTTGAGCAGCACGCAGGTGTCCAGAAAGACCGGGAGCACGGACCGTCCGATCAGCTCTGCTCGTCCTCCACCGGCCGCCGTTCGAACGGCGTGTCCAGTGGCAGGTCGTACAAGCCGTCGTCCTCGCCGGCGCGAACCATCTCATCCAGCCCTGCCGCTCGGGCCCGGCGGGCGCGATCCTGGTAGGCGAGCACATCGGCCAGCATGATCCGCCGATGGCGGTTCGGCTGCTCATAGGGGATCTCGCCCGCTTCGAGCAGGCGCACCAGGGTGGGACGCGAGACGCCGAGCAACTGGGCGGCTCCGGACGTGGTCAGCACCGTGTGATGCGGGACGATCGTGATCGCCAGGCCCTGGGACATGGCTTGCACGACGTCCCGCAACACCTCGAAGACCTCTGGTGGCAACTCCAGGTGGGTCCCGTCCGGATCCACCAGTGCCGGGCTCAGCAACGGAATCATGCGCGACAGTCGCTCCGGTTGCGCCGGAGGCAACAGAGTTCGTTCACGCATGGTCGCTGTCATGGCCTCAGTCTAGCCCCAAAACGAACAAAACGAAACCGGTTCAGCGGCCAACCAGGTCCGCGTGCCGGACCCCGGGCTCCCACACCGCAACCGACCCGCCGCCGCTCAACGCGGTCGGCAGCTTCAACTCAGCGCACACCCGCTTGGTCGCGGTGTTCACCACATCCACCCGCCCCTGACCACCGGCGGTCACGAACGCCCGCCCGCCGTCATCGGTCAGCGCCACCCGCCGTCCCTGCGCGCTAAACGGGTCTGTGCCGCCCTGCGGCCCACCCGGCAGCGTCCCCAGATCGACCCGGCCGGTCACCTTCGCTGTGCCCAGATCCACCAGGACCAGTTCGTCCGTGCGGCCACCCTGCACCAGGTAGCCGGCCAGGGTGTCGGACAGGCCGAAGCGGTACAGGTAGCCGGTGCCCAGGGGGATTCGGTGGGCTTCGCCGGTGGTGGCGTTGGCCAGGTAGGCGTCCTCGGTCCACTGGGTCCAGTCGGTGGCGCGGTCGTCGCGGACGTAGCTGGCCACGGTGCGGCTGTCGTCGGCGAGGCGGAGGTAGAACGCGCGGCCGCCGGTGCGGCCGGAGATGTTCCAGGGCACGGTGCGGGCTTGGGCGAAGGTGCCGTCGGGGTTGGTGGGCAGCAGGTCCAGGCCGCGTTCGGTGGCGGCGGCGATCACCCGGTGCCGGGCGGAGAACGCCTCGCCGTGGCCGTGCGCGCCGATCTCGGCCGAGCGGGCGGGGGCCAGCGGCGCCTCGCCGGTGTGGGCCAGCAGGTCAAGGCGCGGGAAGGCCTGGACCGCGGCGGGTTCGTCGTTGCGCAGCAGCACCGAATCGGTGGCGGCGTCGATGAGCACCCCCGGCTCACCGGCGGCCACCGGGACCTCCTTGGTCTGCCAGGTCCGCAGGTCCACCAGGGTGAGGTGGGCGCCCTCCGCGTGCGCGGTGGCCGGTTCCTCGTGCTCGTGGTGGGCGGCGCTGCTGACCACCGCGTAACCGCCTGCCGGGTCCACGGTCAGGTGCGCGACCTCGCCGTCCACCGGCGCGGTGCCCAGCACCTTCGGCGTTCCGCTCAGCTGCAGCACCACCAGGACGTGGTTGCGGTCGTCGACGAAGATCGCGCGCCCGTCCGGCAGCGTCACCACGCCCGCGTGGTCGTTGACCACCCGATCGGGCAGTGAGCCGGTCACCCGGCCGGTGGCCGGGTCGAGCACGTGCACGGTGGCCGCGCGCTGGTCGGCCACCAGCACCCGGGCCCCGGACGGGGCGGCGACCGCGGGTGCGGCTGACGTGGCCATGGCTAACGCCGCCGCCACCGCGGTGAGGGTTTTCAGCATGTCGTCCTACCTCCTGAAGGGTCACTTCAGGAGGAGACGATAACCATTTTCAATTAGCTTGCCAATGGATCAGAGATACTGCCCGCCGCCGCCCCCCAGGTGCCCGCCCTCGGCCTCGCCGCCCTTGCCCGGCGGCAGCGCGCCCCGGCGCATCTGCTCCAGCTGCACCCGCGCGGCCATCTGCTGGGCGAACAACGCGGTCTGGATGCCGTGGAAGAGCCCCTCCAGCCAGCCGACCAGCTGGGCCTGGGCGATCCGCAGCTCCGCGTCCGATGGCGTCACGTCGTCGTTGAACGGCAGCGACAGCCGCTCCAGCTCGTCCCGCAGTTCGGGCGCCAGGCCCTGTTCCAGCTCGGTGATCGAGGACTTGTGGATCTCGCGCAGGCGGTTGCGGCTCGCCTCGTCCAGCGGCGCGGCGCGCACCTCCTCGAGCAGCTGCTTGATCATGGTGCCGATCCGCATGACCTTGGCCGGCTGCTCGACCATGTCACTCACATCGTTCCCCGGCTGCTCCCCATCACCGTCGGTGACCGAGGCGCCGAACGGGAGCGCAGTGCCGATGGGCGTGCCATCCGGTCCGATCACCACGACCTGCTGCTCGCTGTCGTTGGGCTGGTTCATGTGCACATCCTCGCTCGCCTTGGTGGCCGAATGCGACCCGGATACCCCGAACCGTCGCCTACCCGCGGTCACCAGGTAACCCCGGGGTTCGCGCGATTTGGCGTCCTCCGTACGGTGTCTTTCATGGCGTACGACGTCGCTCGGGTACGGGGCTTGTTCCCCGCGCTGGGCGACGGGTGGGTCCACCTCGATTCACCAGCGGGTATGCAGGTACCCGAACAGGTGGCGACCGCGGTCTCGACCGCGTTGCGCGCCCCGGTGTCCGGGCCGGGTGGAATCTTCCCGGCCTCACAGCGGGCAGAGGCGATCGTGGACGCGGCCCGTCGCTCCGTAGCCGACCTGGTCGGCTGCGACCCGGCCGGCGTGGTCCTCGGACCCAGTTCCGCCGTCCTGCTGCAACGCCTCGCCGATGTCCTCGGCGAAGCCTGGATGCTCGGCGACGAAGTGGTCGTCTCCCGGCTCGACCACCCCGGCAACGTCTCACCCTGGGTACGCGCCGCACAGCGCGCGGGCGGCAGCGTGCGCTGGGGCGAGATCGACATCGAGACCTGCGAACTGCCCGCCTGGCAGTACGACGGGCTGATCACCGGCAGCACCAAGGCGGTGGCCATCACCGCCGCCTCCGGCGCCGTCGGCACCCGCCCGGACGTCCGGCACGTGGCCGACGCGGCCCGCAAACACGGCGCCCTGGTCGTGGTCGACGCCTCCTCCGCCGCCCCGTTCGTGCCCCTCGATGTGCTGTCCATGGGCGCGGACGTGGTCGCCGTGTCCGCCTCCGCCTGGGGCGGCCCGCCGGTGGGCGCACTCGCCTTCCGCGACGCCGCCCTGCTCGACCGGCTGCCGTCGGCGGCCCTGGAACACGGCGCCCGCGGCCCGGAACGCCTCGAACTCGGCCCGCACGCCTACCCGCTGCTGGCCGGACTCGTCTCCTCCGTGGACTACCTGGCCGGACTCGACGACGCCGCCATCGGCCCGCGCCGGGAACGCCTGCTCACCTCACTCGGCTCGGTCAAGGCCTACCAGGCGGGCCTGCTGGCCAACCTGATCAACGAGCTGCGCGCGATGCGGCACGTCATGGTCATCGGCGACGCCATGCGCCGGGTGCCCTCCCTCGCCTTCACCATCACCGGCGCCAAAGCCTGGGAGGCGGTGGAACATCTGGCCGAACGCGGGGTGTGCGCCTTCCACGACTCCGGGCACAATGGCGTCTTCGCCGCACTCGGGGTCGGCGAGGTCGGTGGCGCGATCCGGGTCGGTCTGGCCCACTACACCAACGCGGCCGAGGTTGATCAGTTGGTGCGCGCGGTCGCCGAACTGCGCTGAGCCGGGCCGCATGGAGGCTGGTTGAACGACTCGCTCGCGCGAGCCATGGGTGACCTGGCCGCCTGGCACAAGCTCGCGCCGCTGCTCACCGAGTACCTGCCCTTCGGCGATGCCTCACTGCGCCCGTCCGGACTGACCGCCGTGCTGGACGAGGCCATGATCGGCAACCGGACCGTGCTGCTGGAATGTGGCAGTGGCTCCTCCTCGGTGGTGGTGGCCCGGATGCTGGCCCGCCGCGGCTTCGGCCACCTGCTCTCCCTGGAACACGACGAACGCTGGGCTGCCTTCGTCAACACCCAGCTCCGCAGGGAGGGCCTGCACCAGATCGCCAGGGTGGTGCACACCCCGCTCAGTGGTCACCCGGCCGCGGTCGGCGCGCTGCACTGGTACACCCCGCAGCTGGTGCACGACGAGGTGATGGCCTACGTCGACCGCTTCGGCCTGGTGGACCTGCTGCTGGTGGACGGCCCGCCCGCGTTCGAGCCGGGCAAGGACCTGGCCCGCTACCCGGCGCTGCCGGTGCTGCGCTGGGCCCTCGCGCCGGGCGTGACCATCCTGCTCGACGACGTCGACCGGCCCGGCGAGCTGACCGTGCTCACCCGCTGGCAGGAGCAGTTCGGGCTGCGCTTCCGCGCCGACCCGACCGGCTCCCGGCTGGCCATCGGCGTGCTGGAACCCGGCTAGGCCGGGAAATCGGTGGACCGGCTGACCTGCGCCCACGCCTGGGCCTCGGCCATCTGCCGCTCGTTCGCCGCCACCGTCACCTGCAGCGCGTCCGAACCCAGCAGCAGCCGCCGCGGCGGATCCGGGTGCTCGATCAGGTCCGCGATCACCTGACCCGCTCTGGCCGGATCGCCCGGCTCCCGGCCCGCCCGCTGCTCGCGGTAGTCGGTCATCATCCGCAGCGTCTCCGCGTAGTCCGGTCCGGGCGCGGCGATCCGCATCGACGGTCCTGCCCAGTCGGTGCGGAAACCACCCGGCTCGACCACGGTCACCTTGATCCCCAGCGGCGCCAGCTCGTTGATCAGCACCTCGGAGAAGCCTGCCACGCCGAACTTGGCCGTCTGGTAGGCCGAAAGCCCAGGTGAGCCGCCGACCCGGCCGCCGACCGAGGAGATCTGCACGATGTGCCCGGAGCGCTGTCCGCGCAGCACCGGCAACGCGGCCCTGGTCACGTTGATCACGCCGAACAGGTTGGTCTCCACCTGGGCCCGGAAGTCTTCCTCCACGGTCTCCTCGAAGGCCGCGCTGTTGGCGTAACCGGCGTTGTTGACCACCACGTCCAGGCCGCCGAACTCCCGCACGGCCAGCTTGACCGCTGCCTGCGCGGCGGCGGGGTCGGTGACATCCAGCGCGGTCGCGCGCACGGCATCGCCGTAGGTCTCGGTGAATTCGGCCAGGTCCCCGGGCCGTCGCGCGGTGGCGACCACCCGGTCTCCACGGGCCAGCGCGGCCCTGGTGATCTCCCGCCCGAGACCGCGGGAGCTGCCGGTGACAAGCCAGATTTTGTTCATGCCACCAGGGAACACCCACGGTCCGCGGTTGTCAACCAACTAGTTAGTTACGTCGCACCGCCGGGCCGATTTCCGTTCACCCGCGGACAAGCAGGATCTTGCCGACCACACCGCCCGCTTCCAGCAGCCGGTGCGCCTCGCCCGCCTCCTGCATCGGCACCCTGGCGTGCTCGACCACGGCGACCTTGCCCTCCTCGACCAGCGGCCACAGGCGCGCACGCACGTCCGCGACCACCTCGGCCTTGCTGCCCGGCCCGTCCACCGGACGGCCCCGCAGCCCGGTCGCGGCCACGCTGGCCCGCTTGGCCAGCAGCTTGCTCAGGTCCAGCTCGGCCTTGCGGCCGCCCTGCATGCCGATCACGACGAGCCGACCGCCCGCCGCCAGCACGTCGATGTTGCGCGCCAGGTAGGAGGCGCCCATGTTGTCCAGCACCACGTCCGCGCCCTTGCCGCCGGTGGCCTCCTTGACCACCTCGACGAAGTCCTGCTCGCGGTAGTTCACCGTGATGTCCGCGCCAAGGCGGGCGCATTCGGCCAGACCCTCGGGCGTCCCGGCGGTCACCGCGACCGTCGCGCCCAGCGCCTTGCCGATCTGGATCGCGCAGGTCCCGATGCCACCGGCGCCGCCGTGCGCGAGGAAGGTGTCCCCGGCCGAGAGCCCGGCCAGCATCACCACGTTGGACCAGACCGTGCAGGTCACCTCGGGCAGTCCGGCCGCGGTCACCAGGTCCACGCCCTTGGGCGCGGGCAGCACCTGCACCGCGGGCACCGCTACGCGCTCGGCGTAACCGCCACCGGCCAGCAGCGCGCACACCTCATCGCCGGCCTGCCACTGCGTCACACCCTTGCCGACCTTGACGATCCGGCCCGAGCACTCCAGCCCAGGCACCGTGGTCACCCCGGGCGGCGGCGGGTAGAAGCCCTGACGCTGCAACAGGTCGGCCCGGTTCACCGCGGCCGCGACGATGTCGATCACGACCTCGCCCTGAGCCGGCTCCGGATCGGGCCTCGGCGCCCAGCGCAACACCTCTGGACCACCGGGCTCGCGGATACTGATCGCGTACATGCCCTGAAAGCTAGACCCAATTCGGTGGCGGGGCAGTCCGCCATCCCGGACGATCCGGGCATGGACCCCTGGCCGTTCCGCCACCTGGTACTGCGCACCCCGCGCCTGGAACTGCGCCCGGATGACGACGCCGGCCTGCTGGAACTGATCGAGGTGGCCCGCAAGGGCGTGCATCCGCCGGAAGAGATGCCCTTCTCCCTGCCGTGGACGGACTGGCCGCACGAGCGGATGGCCCTGGGTGCGCTCCAGCAGCGGTGGCGGTCGCGGGCCGCACACACCGCGGCGAGCTGGGACCTCGGCTTCCTGGTCCGGCACCGGGGCAAGGTGATCGGCACCCAGAGCCTGGTGGCGCAGGACTTCGCCGAGTTGCGCGAGGTGAGCTGTGGCTGCTGGTATGGCCTGGAACACCAAGGTCAGGGCTTCGGCAGTGAGGCGTGGGCCGCGGTGCTGGCCTTCGCCTTCGACCACCTGGGCGCCACCCACGCGCACGCCACGGCCTTCGTGAACAACGCCGGATCCCGCGCGGTCAGCCGCAAGCTCGGCTACCAAGACAATGGCACCCGGCGGGTGCTGCAACGGGACAAGGCCACCTTCCAGATCGACCAGCGCCTGACCCCGGCCGAATTCCTCCGCCCGGACTGGGCACTCCAGGTCGAGGGCCTGGAGGCCTGCCGAGAACTGTTGGGAGCCTGACATGGACCCGTGGCCACTGCGGCAACTCGTGCTGCGCACCCCGCGCCTGGAACTGCGGCCCGATGACGACGCCGGCCTGCTGGAACTGGCCGAGCTGGCCGGTCGCGGCATCCACCCGCCGGAGGAGATGCCGTTCATCGCTCCGTTCACCGACCGGGCGCCGGGCGAGCTGGAACTGGGCGTGGTCCAGTACAACTGGCGGCAGCGCGCCGAGCTGGGCCCGGCCAAGTGGACGATCAGCTTCCTGGTCCGGCACCAGGGCGAGGTGATCGGCACCCAGGGCCTGACCGGCGAGGAGTTCGCGATCACCCGCGAGGTGCGCACCGGCTCTTGGCTCGGCCAGGCGCACCAGGGCAAGGGCCTGGGCACCGAGATGCGCGCGGCCGTGCTGGCCTTCGCCTTCGATCACCTGGGTGCGGTGCAGGCCCGCTCGGAGGCCTTCGCGGACAACGCCGCCTCGCGCGCGGTCAGCCGTCGGCTCGGCTACCAGGAGAACGGCAGCAAGCTGGTGGCCCGGCGCGGTCAGCAGGCCACCGAGATCGGCCTGCGGCTGCCCGCAGGCGAGTTCGTCCGACCGGATTGGGAACTCCAGGTTGACGGCCTGGAGGCGTGTCGGGAGCTGCTCGGCGCCTAGCCCAGGTCCACGTTGCGGTCGAAGGTGTTGCAGGAGGTCGGGTTGCCGGTCTGCAGGCCGGTGGTGAACCACTTCTGCCGCTGCTTCGAGCTGCCGTGGCTGAACTGGCTCGGATCCGGTTTGCGCCCGTTGAGCTGGGACTGGATGAAGTCGTCGCCGATCCGCGCGGCCGCGTCCAGTGCCCGCTTGACGTCGTCGTCGGTGATCTCGGCGATCAGCGGCCTGCCCGAGGCGGTGGCCACCGTGGTGGCGTGGTTGGCCCAGGCCCCGGCGTAGCAGTCAGCCTGCAGCTCCAGCCGCACCGAACCCGAGGTGGGCCCGGTGGCGTTGCCGCGCACCTGGGCCGAGGTGCCCAGCAGGTGCTGCACGTGGTGGCCGTACTCGTGCGCGAGCACGTAGGCCTCGACGAAGGTGCCGCCCGCCGCGCCGAAGCGGTCCCGCAGCTCGGTGAAGAAGCTCAGGTCGATGTAGACCTCGCTGTCGCCGGGGCAGTAGAACGGGCCGACCGAGGAGTCCGCGTTGCCGCAGCGGGTGCTCACCGCGCCGTTGAAGAAGTTCGTGGTGGCCTTGCGGTAGGTCCGGCCGGAGCGGGCGAACACGTCGGTCCAGTAGCCCTGGATCGAGTTGATCGAGGCGATGGCCGCGCAGTCCTGGTTGCGGTTGGCGTCCGCACCGGTCTTGCACTTCTCCGCGAGCTTGGTGTTGTTGATCATCCCGCCGCGCGGCACGCTGTCCCGGTCCGCCGCGCCACCCGGCGCCGCGGGCAGCACACCCCCGCCGAACTGGGACAACAGGAACCAGATCAGCAGACCGACCACACCGAGACCGCCACCGCCGATCGCCACCCGGCCGCCGATGCCACCTCCACCGGACCCGCCGAGGTCCTCGACCTGGGACACATCAAGTTCGGCGTCCTCGTTGAAACGCACCACAACTCCCGCTCGTCGCCGAAGATAGGCCAGCTGGTGTTCATCCTGCGCTCAACCACCGGTCGTCCGCGAGTGGAAGGGTGCCCAACCGGAAAGGGAGGTGTCCGTGATCCGGATGCGTCGACTGCTGGGGCTGGCGGCAACGCTGGCCGTGGCGACCGGTGTGCTCGCGCCAACCGCGCAGGCCGCCGAGGACCGCGCCCATATCCCCGGCGCTGTCCGCTTCGCCACGTTCAACGCCTCGCTCAACCGCAACGCCGACGGCGAGCTGCTCGCACACCTGGCCACCCCGGACAACCCGCAGGCCCGCAAGGCCGCCGAGGTGATCCAGCGGGTCCGGCCGGACGTGCTGCTGATCAACGAGTTCGACTACGTCCGCGGCAACCGCGCGGTTGACCTGTTCCGCCGCAACTACCTCGCGGTGGGCCAGCAGGGCGCACGTCCGATCGACTACCCGCACGCCTACACCGCGCCGGTCAACACCGGCGTCCCGTCCGGGTTCGACCTGAACAACGACGGCAAGGTCGGCGGCGGGGACGACGCCTTCGGCTTCGGGCTCTTCCCCGGCCAGTACGGCATGGTGGTGCTCTCGAAGTACCCGATCGACACCGCCGCGGTGCGCACCTTCCAGAACTTCCGCTGGCAGGACATGCCGGGCGCGGTGCTGCCCGAAGGCTGGTACTCGCCGGAGGAGCTGGGCGTGTTCCGGCTCTCCTCCAAATCGCACTGGGACCTGCCGATCCGGATCGGCCGCCGGACCACGCACTTCCTGGTCTCGCACCCGACCCCGCCCACCTTCGACGGTCCCGAGGACCGCAACGGCCGCCGCAACCACGACGAGATCCGGCTGTGGGCCGACTACGTCACCCCGGGCAAGGGCGGCTACCTCTACGACGACGCGGGCAAGCGCGGCGGGCTCAAGCCGGGGGAGCGGTTCGTGATCGCGGGCGACCAGAACGCGGACCCGGTCGACGGCGACAGCTATCAGCACGCGATCCGGCAGATCCTCAACGCGCCCAAGGTGATCGACCCGAAGCCGGGCAGCCTGGGCGCGATCGAGGCGGCGCGGGACCAGGGCGGCGCGAACGTCGGCCAACGCGGCCCGTCCTGGCTGGACAGCGGGGACTTCAACGACAAGGCCCCCGGCAACCTGCGGATCGACTACGTGCTGCCGTCCCGGCCGCTGTTCCCGGTGGCCGCCGGTGTTTTCTGGCCGACCTCGCGCTCGCCGCTGGCCCGCCTGAACGACACCTCCGACCACCACCTGGTCTGGGTCGACCTGCTGGCCTGACCCAGCAGCACCGAGCCAAGGACCAGCGCCGCGCCCAGCAGTTGCCACCCGGTGAGGCGCTGGTCCAGCACGGCCCAGCCGAGCAGGGTCGCGGTCAGTGGGGTCAGCAGGCTGATCAGCGCCACCGCACCGGCCGGGATCCGGCGCAGCCCGGCGAAGTAGAGCGAGTGCGCGAGCGCGGTGGCCACCAGCGACAACCACAGCAGCCCACCGAGCGCCGCGCCGTCCAGCGCGGGCGGGGCGCCCTCGACCAGCAGCGCCACCGGCAGCAGGATGACCGCGCCGCCGAGCAGTTGCCACGCGGTCAAGGTCAGTCCGCTGACCCCGGGCGGCAGGCCCCACCGGCGGCTCAGCACGATCCCGCAGGACACCGACACCGCGCCGCCGAGTCCGGCCAGCACGCCGGCCAGATCCAGCGCGGCCTCGCCGTTGAGCACCAGCAGCGCCACCCCGCCGATCCCGGTCAGCGCGGCCAGCAGCTGCACCGCCCGCACCGGCTCGGCCAGCACCACCGCGGCCAGGCCGATGACCAGCACCGTCTGCACCGAGCCGAGCGTGCCTGCCACCCCGCCGGGCAGCCGCTGCGCCGCGACGAACAGCAGCGTGAAGAACACCCCGATGTGCAGCGCGCCCAGCACCAGCGCCCGCCACCACCAGTCCCCGCGCGGCAGGCCCGGCCGCAACGCGAGCAGCACCAGCCCGGCGGGCAGCGCGCGGAACAGCGCGTTCCACAGTGGCGTCGCGGGCAGCAGTTCAGCGGCCACCAGGAAGGTGGTGCCCCACAGCACCGGCGCGATCGCGGTCCTGGCCAGCAGTGCGGACATGCGGACCCCAGGTATCTCGACATCAAGTATCTCGACATCGAGATTTGTACGGCAGCAGGTGTCTCGACGTCAAGATAGAATCCCGGAGATGCGGGATGCGGTGGACGTGATCATCGAGCAGTGGGCCAGGGAGAAACCGGGCTTCGACGTCAGCCCGGTCGGGATCGTCGGTCGCACCGCGCGGCTACACGCCTTGCTGGACAAGGGGATCGGCCGCAACTTCGCCCGCTTCGGGCTGGCCCACTGGGAGTACGACGTGCTCGCCTCGCTGCGCCGGGCCGGTGCGCCCTACCGGCTCACCGTTGGCCAGCTGATGGCCTCGATGATGATCAGCTCAGGGGCGATGACCAACCGGATCGACCGGATGGCCGCGCGCGGACTGCTGACCCGCGAGCCCGATCCGGCCGACCGGCGGGGCGTGCTGGTGCGGCTCACCGAGGCCGGGGTGACCCTGGCCGAGGAGGTCCTGGTGCCGCACCTGGAGACCGAGCGGGAACTGCTGTCCGGGCTCTCCGCCAAGGAGCAGCAGCAGCTCGCGGCGTTGCTGCGCAAGGCCCTCCTGTCGCTGGAAGGCCGCGCGCCGCAACAGTGATCAGGGCTTGGCGGTGATCCGGTCGGTGGCAGGCGGCGCCAGATTCGGGTGCGCGCCCAGGTAGCCGGTGAAGGCGTCCAGGTCGATCGCGCCGCCGACGAGTTCGGTGCCCTTGGTCAGCTCGGTGAAGCCGTCGCCACCGCCGCCGAGGAAGTTGTTCACCGTCACCCGGTACTTGGCCGCCGGGTCCACCGGCTGCCCGGCCACCGTGATGCCGGAGACCTTGCCGCCCAGCGGCGCCCCGGCCGACCAGGAGTACTTCAGCGTGCTCGAAGGCTGGAGCACCCTGGTCACGATCCCGGCCGGGCCCTGCTGCCACTGCTGTTCCAGCACCGCCTTGAGCTGCGCGCCGGTCAGCGAGATGGTCTGCAGGATGTTGCCGAAGGGCTGCACCGCGTAGGCCTCGCCGTAGGTGACCACCCCGTTGCCCTCACCGGCCGCGGAGGAGGTGAAGGTCAGATCGGTGCGCACCCCGCCAGGGTTCATCAGCGCGAGCTGCGCCCCGGCCACCTTCGAGGCTTCCAGCTGGGAGTCCGCGATCAGGTTGCCCAGCTGGGACTCGCCGGAGGCCACCCCGACCCGGGTGACGTCGGCGGTGACCGAGCCGATCGGCCGGTTCGCGATCGGCGCGGCCTTGGCCTTGGCCTCATCCACCAGCGCCTTGGTCTTGGCGTCCTCTGGCACGTCGCGGGTCACCACGGTGTTGAACGCCTTGACCGAGGACCGCACGATGTCCCTGGTGCGCCAGTCGATCCGGGCGTCCACCGCGGAGAGAATCCGCCCGAAGGAAGCACCCTGCAGCACCGGCCGCGGGTTGCCAGCCGGGTCGTTGATCGAGCAGACGTACTGCTGGTGGCTGTGCCCGGTGAAGATCGCGTCCACCTTGGCCGAGGCCTTCTGCGCGATCTCCCGCGCCGGGCCAGGGGTGGTGCGGCAGTCGTTGGGGCCACCGCCCTCGGTGTTGTCGCCCTGGTGCAGCAGCACCACGATCGCCTTGACCCCGAAACGGTCCAGCGTGTTCGCGGTCCGGTTGACCGCCTCGACCTCACCGCCGAACTTCAGGCCCTTGATCGCCTCGGCGGAGACCACGCTCGGCAGGTCCTCCAGCGGCACCCCGATCACCCCGACCGGCATCCCGCCGGCCCAGGTGATGGTGAACGGCAGCGCGGCAGGCCGGTTGTCCTTCTCGAAGGTCATGTTCGCGGCCAGGATCGGGAACCGGGCGCCGCGGAAGCGATCGCGGAACTGGCAGCCGTCGGTGGGGTGGCAGCCACCGCGCTGCATGCGCTGCAGCTCGGCGTAGCCCTCGTCCAGCTCGTGGTTGCCCACCGCGCTGGCGGCCACCCCGATGTTGTTCATGAACTCGATGGTCGGCTCGTCGTGGAAGAGCGCCGAGGTGGTGGGCGAGGCGCCCACGTTGTCCCCGGCGGAGAGCAGCACCGAGTTGCGGGTCTGGGCGCGCAACGCCTTGAGGTGGCTGGCGAAGTAGGCCGCGCCACCGGCCTCCACCTGCTTGCCGTCGGACAGCGTGATCCGCCCTGATGACCCGGCGGGTGGTTCCAGGTTGCCGTGGAAGTCGTTGAAGGCGATCAACCGGACGTCCGTGCCGCCCCAGTTCGCCGGCGTCGCCGCCGCGGTGCCCGCGGTGAGCCCGGCCACGGCCAGCACGGCCCCGGCCAGGATCCCCGCCCGGCGCGGCAGCCGGGTTCGAGTGCTCATGTGTCGCTGTCCCTCCTCCGGGCGGCCGCGCGGTGCGAAGCCCGGCCGAGGAGTCTGCCTCGTGTCAAGGGCCGTACACCAGTGGTGTGGTCGCGTCGTGATGAACAGCGCGCGGCCGGGAAACCAATAGCCTGGACCGGTGACCCCCGAGCCGCACGCCGAAACCAGGTGGCTGAGCGCACCGGAGATGCGGGCCTGGCGCACCTACATCATCGGCAGCCAGCTGCTGGCCTACCAGCTCAACCGCGAACTCCAGGACAAGCACGGCCTGACCCTGGCCGACTACGAGATCCTGGTCCGCCTCTCCGAACAGCCCGAACACCGGATGCGGATGAGCCAGCTCGCCGGCGACGTGGCCAGCTCCAAAAGCCGCCTCTCCCACCAGATCACCCGCCTGGACCGGGCAGGCCTGGTGACCAGGACGGAATGCCCCAGCGACGGCCGCGGCGTGTTCGCCCAGCTCACCGAATCCGGCATGGACCGCCTGCGCACCGCGGCCCCCACCCACGTCGACGGCGTCCGCGACCACCTGATCGACCTGCTCACCCCCACCGAACAGGCCACCCTGGCCCGGGTCTTCGAGAAGGTCCAGTCCCACCTGCACGGTCGATAACACGCGATCACTCCGGACCGACTAATCTCTCCTCTCGGAAGCGTGGCAGAGCGGCCGAATGCACCCGCCTTGAAAGCGGGAGACCTTAGCGGGTCCGGGGGTTCAAATCCCTCCGCTTCCGCAGTGTGACCAGCGAAAACGGGGCGGTTCCGGACATCACCGGAACCGCCCCGTCGCTGTTGGTGCCCGCAGGGTCTCAGTCTGGGTCTCAGTTGTCCTTCCACAACAGGTCCCCGACGAGATCCGCCACCCCGGACCGCAGGTCGTCCGACACGTGCACGTAGCGGGTCAGCATCGAGATCGAGGACCACCCCATGATGTCCATGATCACGCGGTGCGGGACCTTGAGCACCATCAGCATGGTGGCCGCCGTGTGCCGCGAATCGTGCAACCTGGCGTCCCGCACCCCGGCTTCGGCGAGCAGCGCCTTCCACTCGTCGTGATCGGTCCGGGGGTCGATCGGTCGGCCGTTCGGCTGAGTGAAGAGCCAGCCCTCGTCACACCACAAGTCACCCGCCGCTGCCCGTTCGCTGTCCTGCACCTTCCGGTGGCCGACAAGCGCACGGACGAGCGGCCCCGGGATAGGCACGGTCCGCTTCCCCGCTCGGGACTTCACCTCTACCCAGTGCAGCCCGCCCCCGTGTCGCTGAGGACAGCGAGCCGCGTGCTCTTCACAGTCGGAGGGACAGACACTTGGGCACTTCTTGTGCTTTGTGCAGTTCTTCGGACACGGCTTCCGCTTGTGGCGTTCACGGCCGCACTCGTGTGGGTTGTCGCATCCGTGCTGCCACTCGCGCCGCTGAAGTTGACGCGGTGTCCGAAGTGAACCCGACCACTGTGCACGAGGGCAGTCCTCGGGACTTTCTTCTCCACATGGCTGGTCGCATCCGTGTTCGACGGAAATCGCGACCCGAGACCACTTTAGGCCAAGGCACTCACCCTTGCGCATCCCCAGCGCGAGTGCGAGCGCGAAACGCACTCCGTTCCGCCGTTGTGCCGACGCCTTGAGTAGTAGCTGAGCCTCCTCCCCGGTGAACGGCTCGATCTCCTTCTCCTCCAGCTTCGGAGCTTTCGCCACCTTGGCAGGGTTCTTGACTAAACGGTCCCGATCAACGGCCTCATTCAGTGCAGTCTTTACCGTCCGATGTACCTGGTGGATATTGCCGGGCGCGTGCCCAGCCTTGCGCATCTTCGCATAGAGACTTTCGAGGTGTTCTGCTCGCAACCTGACCAGCTTATGTGCGCCGATACCAGGAATAAGGTGCTTATAGACCGCGTTCCGATAGCCCTCAATCGTCTTGTACCTCACTGATGGGGCAGCGACCTTTTCGACCCAGTGGGTCAGCCACTTCTCGACCGTCCATGCTCGCCCCGGCTTCGTGACCTTTCCACTCTCACGTTGCCGTTCAAGCTCGCGGACCGCCGCGATCACGTCCTTTTCTTCCTTGCGTTTGACGTGTCGTCGGTCGGGGTCGCCGTTGTCGAGCGTGCCCATGGTGACGCGGCCGTGCCAGAGCTGGTCGTACTCGCTGAAGTAGATGCTGGACGCGCCGTTGGGGGCGCGGGTGCCTTCCGGTCGCTTCTTGCGCGGCATGCCTGATCTCCGTTACTGGTAGTGACTAGGTGGGGGCGTGTGGGGTCGCGCGGCCGGAGGGTTGGAACCGGCTGCTGGCGGGTTTTCCGGGGTTTCGGTGGTGGCGCCGCTAGGTGCTAGGCGGGTGGGGAGGGACCCGCGCTGGGTGTTCGAATGGGCGGGTTTCGGGGTGTTTTGGCTGGTCGCCGGTGGTGGGTCCCTGGGGTCCCTCGTGGGTGTTGTCGCTGGTGATGTGAGGGAGGCTGGCCAGGGACCCGGTGAGGGAGAACTCCCTCCCTCCCTGATGGGTCCCTGAGTGGGTCCCTGGCCGGTGGCTGGGTCGGTCTGCTAGCGGAGGTGCTAGGTCTAGCGGCCCTGGCCGCTAGGAGTTGAGTCGGCCGGAGGCCGTCCTTTCGGTTACGCGGCGTGAGCGCGGCTGGTGGTGCGTAGCTGGTCGGTGTAGGTGCGGAGGGCGTCCAGGGGGACGCGGCGGCTTCGCCCGATCCGCACGGAGTCGACGGCTCCGTTCTTGAGGAGGGCGAACATGCGGGTGCGGCCGATGGACAGCTGCGCGGCGGCTTGTTCGACGGTGAGCAGAATCCGCGGTGCGGTGTCGAGTTGGGCTGTCATCGGGACTCCTTGGCGGTGGTGGTGTGGCAGGTGGGGCAGAGTCCGTAGCTGAGCAGGATCGGTCCGGCGGCGGTGATGGTGCTGTGCAGCGTGGTGGCGGGTTTGCGGCACCGGTCGCAGGTGCTGTCCTCGGCCGGGCTGGGGGCGAGCTGGGGGAAGCAGGTCGGGCAGACCAGGTGTCCGGGTGCCCAGACCGCGGCCATGGCGACCTGGGGAGCGGCGCCCAAGTGCCGGCATGTCTTCACGGTGCCGGTGACGATGGCGCACACCAGGGTGGTGAACTGCTCGGCCAGCCACGCCGACGGGGTCGAGCGGGTCAGGGTCATGGACTTCTCGCGGGCGGCGTGGTGCAGCACGCGGTGTGCGTCGGCGCTGGCGGCCTGCACCTGGTCCAGCAGGGCGGTTCGGTCGGTGATGGCGAGCATGGGGATCGGGTTCCTTCCCGGTGGGCCGACGAAGTTGACGGAAGAACGAAAGAATGGGCTGACCTGCGGTTTTGCTGAGGACTTATTTCGTCATGACGAAATAATGCGCGGACGTTTCCGCAGGTCAGCGAGTTTCTCTGTTATTTCGTCAAGTTCGTCAGGCCGTGCTGACGTAGACCTCGGTGGGTCGCCCCTTGCCGCTGGCGGAGCGGCGGGCGGAGCGGACGATGCGTCCGGCGGTGACGAGCTGGTCCAGCAGCGCGCCCGGGTCTTCGCCCTTGCGGCGGGCGTTGGTGAACAGCTTTGTCGTGATCTCAGTCTTGGTTCGCCCGTCCGGTCCGGCTTCGGTGATGAAGGCGGCCAACCGGCGCAAGGTGTCGTCGGGTGTGAGGACCGCTTGGGCGGAGGCGATGGAGTAGCGGACAAGTGCGGCTGCGGCGTCCAGGTGGGCTGGGCTGATCTGGTCGGTGCCTTCGAGTGCGGCGTAGATCGCGGCGATGCGCAGGCAGTGCGGGGCGGCCCGGGAGACGAACTCCTCTACGGGGGAGTCGTCGCCGTGGTGGCTGCCGAATTCGACGTAGAGTCCTTGCCAGGCAAGGGCTCCGGCGTCGGTGAACCCGACCGGGCCGAACTCGGCGGCCTGCTGCAACCGGTGCGCAAGCCCGGCCCCCAGGTCGAGCAGCAGGGCCGGGTCTGCGGCGGCCGGGTTGGGCAGAAACTTGGACTGGGCGACCGCGATCGGCAGGAACCGGTTGTAGGTCCCGCCCGCCATGTCAGCCGCGGTGACCTTGGCCCGGAACTCCTTCGGGGTGATGTGGGCCAGGATGCCGACGTGGGACTGCCGGGCCACCCGGGCATCTACGTTGAGGGTGGAGAGGTTCCCGCCCTCCCACGCCGCGCGCAGAACGGCGGAGAGGGTGTTGCCCTCCCGGCGCATGCGGGCCATGACCGAAGCCCACTCCGGTTCGTAGGCCACCAGGCGGCAGTCACCCTCGGGCAGCAGCCGGGCCTTACGTCCCGCCTTGCCGGTGCCGTCCTCGGAGTCGACGGCGAACACCGAGGACAGGCCCTCACCGCTGGAGAGTCCAGAGTGGACGTTCATGGCCACGAACTCGTTGTCGGCGTGGGTGAGTAGGGCTTTGGCGGCGTTGTGGGCGGTGCCTTTCTTGCCGACCCCGGTCGCGCCGATGAGCATCGGCCAGATCAGCAGCCGGTGGCGTTCGTAGCCGATCTGCAAGTGCGGACCTGGACCCAGGTGGACCCCGACCACACCGAGCAGGGAGGCCATGACCCCTACCGGGTCGGCTTCGGTGTTGGGGTCGAGCTGGGCAGCGAGGGTGCCGAGGTAGCAGTCAAAGACGGCGGGCTCTGCCGGCGGCAGCCAGGCCCGGACCCGGGTGAGCTGTTCACCGGCCTGGGCGGTGAAGGTTTCCAGTGCGGTCCGGGCTGCCGGTCTGCCGCTGCCTGCCGTGCTGGTCAGCCTTGCCGCGAACCCGGGTTCAGGAACGGTGCCGTGAACGCCTCCGCTGCCGTTGCCGCCTGGTGCGGCGGTAGGCGGGTACGGGTCGGCTGTACCCGGTGGGGGGACTGCCCGGAGGCGGGGTAGGCCCGGTTCCGGGCTGGTGGTGTCTGGGTGGTTCATGAACGCTCCCACTGGTGGTGTGCGCGGGGTGCTGGTGCGGGGTGCCGGGGGCGGCAGGCCCAGCCGGGCGGAATGCGGCTGGGACTGCCGGTCCGGCAGGGAACGGTGCTGCCGTTTCGGCAGTCGTTCAGCGTCTGGTGAGGCTGATGCCGTCGACGGCCCAGCCCAGTCGCCACGCCAGGCTGGTGCACCGGTCGTAGCGCCGTTTCGGCACCGGAACGCACCCGGTGGTGGACTGCCCGGTGACGATGCACCGGTTGTAGGCGCGCAGGTTCTCGTCGGTCTGCCGGACCGTGGCGGTGCCGAAACGGCAGACCGTGGCGGCAATCAGCGCGGCCACTGCCGAGGCGTCCAGGTCGCCGGTGAGGTCGGTGTCGGAGAGCAGCAGCGCGGCTGCGAACTCGCCCCAGCCACCCAGCTCGAACAGTGCCGTGCCGGTGGTGGTGTCGGTGAAGGTGAACCGCGGATCGCGTGGTCCGGCCTGCCGTCGGGTGACCTGGAGTGCGGCGCCGGTGAGGGTGGCGGTCATCAGACTGCCGCCTTCGCGCGTGCCCGGGTCTTGCGGGCCGGGGCGGTGGCGGGCAGGCCGTAGAGCTGGGCGACGCGGTCCCTGGCGTGGGCCAGGGCCTCGGCCCGCTCCGCGGTCAGCCCACCCTCCCCGATCTCCACCTGGGCCTCCTCCACCGAGGGGGAGGCGTTGAGCAGGGTGTCCATGACCAGCTCGTGCGCGGTGGCGTCCTCGGCCAGGTCGGCGGAGGTCATGCCGCCGGTGAGCAGCGTGTAGAGCACGGCGACCAGGTCCTCATAGGAGAGGGCGTAGGTCATGCTGACCTGCACGGTGGCGCGGGTGGTGTTCTGCTGACGCAGGCCGGACAGGCAGTGGGTGGCGTGGCCGCCGATGGTGCCGAAGGCGTGGTTCTGGGGGATCATTTCAGGCCACCTCCGCCGTCTCGTCGCTGTCCAGGTCGGCGGGGGAAGCGTTGCGGCCCAAGGAGTCCAGGGCCTCTCGGGCGTCCTCAGCGGCGGTGTCCTCGAACGCACGGAGGGCGTACTCGGGGATGCGCAGGGACTTGCCGATCAGCAAGGCGTCGATCTTCCCGGCCTTGATGGCGCGGTAGATGGTGGCCTTGGAGATGTCATACCGTTCGGCGACTGCGTTGACCCGCAGGTAGCGGGTAGTCTGGTCCTGCATCTGATGGCTCCAACCGTTGAGGTGCGCGCCCCGGCCGGTGTTCCCGCACCGCCGGGGCTTCCTGTTGTCTGCCGCGTTTGTTGCGCTTGCTGCGACACGTGCAACGTTAGACAACATAGACATGATAGGCAACATAGACAGCTTAAGGTCACCTAGATGGCGTAGTTGCCTATGTGGCGTACCCTCTTTGACGTGGACAAACTCAATCCAGACGACTCCCGTGCGCCGTACTTGCAGATCGCTGACGCGCTGCGCGCCGAGATCGACAAGGGCGAGTACGAGCCAGGGGCGAAGCTCCCGGCACACAAGGCCGTGGCTACCCGATTCGGCGTATCTGTCGGCACGGTCAAGCAGGCTTTTGCCCGGTTGCAAGCCGCAGAACTGATCGTCTCCCGTCAGGGGCAGGGCTCGTTCGTGCGCACCCAGAGGCCCGACTCGGGCGTTGCTGCTGGAAGCGCGGATTCTGTGTCTCTGGCCGAAGTGCAGCGGCAGTTGGAAGACCTCGGCCGGCGTCTCGCTGCTGTTGAGGATCAGCTTCGCCGAGACTAGTTCGGTCGCTACCTGGTGACCGATCGAAGGAACGTTGCGATGCCGTCGATCACGTCCCCGATGCCGCTTGCAACGCTGGACACCCAGTTCGCCGAGTCGTTGGGGTGCTTCACGACGAGTACCAGCACGGCTACGAGTACGAGGAGACCCAGCAGCTTGGGCAGCAGGCCGCCGCCGGTCTTCATCCCGGGAAGCATGTTCCGTGCCATTGCCTTCTCCTTCTCGCTGACGGCCCGGTCGTTCAGTTGGGTTCGGGTCGGTGGCTGTTGTTGCTGTGTTCACGCTCATAACGATGGGCCGAGGCAAGCCGCGGTGGCAGTGTTGTTGCTGGTGTCGCTTCTGGGCGCTGGTGATGCGGTCGCATCACCAGCGCGACACCTCCCATGTCCCCTGCTGGCAGTGCCACACTCGGGTTGAGGTACCGACGCGCAAGGAGCGAAACATGGCCGAAGGGTCGCCGGACTGGGCGCGGCGCATCCGTGCCCTGCGGGAAGCTCGTGGACTTTCGCAGGCAGGTGCGACCGAAGAGATGCGGAAGCACTCGGACAAGCAGTTGCCGGACTCCGACCACCTCATCCGACGTTGGAAGGCATGGGAGCGCGGGGAGAACCAGCCTGGACCGCAGTATGCGCCCCTGATTGCGGCAACGCTCGGCACGGTCACCAGCTCGCTTTTTCCGCCGACAACGCGGCCGGATTCCGGCGACCTGCTCGCCATTACGGGCATGGATACGCTCGAAATTGTCAGTCGGCTACATGCGTCTGACGTCAATGAGGCCACGCTGGATGGCCTTCGGATTACAGTGGATAAACTCTGCTCGGAATACGCAAGTCAGTCTCCGGTTGGGCTGGTTAGCGAAGGCCGTCAATGGCTTCGGCGTATGGTTGAAATGCAGGAACAGCGGCTCAGCTTCCGGCAGCGGCGGGATACGCTCGAACTTGCGGGCTGGCTCGCGTTGCTCGTTGGGTGCCTTGAGAACGACCTCGGTGACCGCCGGTCGGCAGAAGCAACCAGACGTGCAGCGCTGAGCCTCGGCAAGGAGGTTGGCAGCCCGGGGATTCTGGGGTGGGCACACGAGATGCGAGCGTGGTTTGCCTTGACATCCAACGACTTCCGGGGTGTCATCGCTGCTTCGGAGGCTGGGGTGGTCGCGGCTGGCAATCACAGCGTTGCAGTACAGCTGATTGCTCAGGAGGCGAAGGCGTACGCGCGCATGGGGCGTCAGGATGACATGGTTCGAGCGCTCGAACGCGGCCGTGTTCTGCTGGATTCGATGCCGTATCCGGAAAACACTGACAATCATTTCGTGGTTGACCCACTGAAGTTTGATTTTTATGCCATGGATTGCTATCGCCACGTCGGAGATGACCGGCTGGCTCGCGGACTGGCCGAGGAAGTCATTCGGGGTGGTACTGACTACAACGGTCGAGAGCGCTCGCCTATGCGGATAGCTGAGGCGCGGATTACCCTCGGCGTGGCCGCGGCACGGGAAGGTGACCTTGAAGAGGCGGTAGAGCACGGGAACCGTGCGCTTTCGGCTAGCCGGAAGTCGTTGCCGTCACTCGCTATGGTCTCTCAAGACCTAGCCGATGTTCTTTCCAGTCGATATGGAAACGAGTCTGAGGCGCGAGACTACCTTGAACGCCTGCGAGGGATTCAGGGATCCAGGTAGGCATGCTTCGGCACGGGGACACCAACCTGGCAGAGAGTGTCCCCGGTGTCCCCGTAGGGGGTCTGAGCTGCACAAACAGCGGGGACAGTCACGGGGACACGGTGTCCCCGTGTCCCCGTGCTGTCTACCTGGGCCGGTAGGCGTCTCGGCGGTGGGCCACGGTCAGGATCGTGATCACCCGGGTGGTGTCGTCGATCGCGTACAGCACCCGATATTCGCCCCGTCGGGTGCTCCATACCTGGTCATACGGTTCGTCCAGGGGCTTGCCGAGACGGCGCGGGTTGCCCGCGACTGGTCCGGTGATGTGCTCGAACAGCGCGGTGGCGACATCCATGGGCAGCCTGTTCATGCTGCGGCGGGCGCCGGGGGTGAAGGTGACCGTGTAGGGCGTAGCCGCGGTCACCGGTCACCGGAACGGGCGCGCAGGTCCGCCGCGATCTCGTCGGCGGACACTGTTCGGCCGGCGCGCATGTCCTCCATGCTTTCGCGCAGGTCTCGGACCAGGTCGGCATCGGCGAGCACGTCGATCGTTTCGCGGAGGCGGTCCAGCTCGCCGGAGGGGACGACGTCGGCGACGTGTTCGCCGTGTGCGATGACGGCGACGGTTTCACCGCCTTCGGCGCGGCGTACGGCGTCTTCCCAGCGGGCGGCCTGCTGGGTGGCGGTGTGCAGGGCGTGCAGGTCGTCTGCGGAGACGCTGACGGGCTGTTCGCTCACTCGGCTTCCTTCCCTGGTGCGCTGGTGAATGTCACGTCCCCAGGGTAGCCGCGCAGGCAGAGGCCAGACAGCCCTACTACCCCCGCGCGGGTAGTAGGGCCGGTTCGGATCTGGACGCGTGCATGCCTCATCAGGACACCGGTGAGGGCCACGGGAGAGGGCCGCAGGGTCCCCAGCCCGCACAGTGCGAGGGCCGTACAGACGCTCTGGCGGGGCGCTGAGAACGCCGTAGAGCGCCGAACGGGGAGGGCCGGGTGGGTTAGATCGCGGGTTAAGTTGCGGGTTAGATCGGTCGGGCCGGGTTAGATTTCTAACCCGGGGGTTAACTCGCTCTTAATGCCACCTGACCTGCGGCAAGTTAAGAAGTTAGCTGGGTTAGATCGGCTGCAGCACCTGTGATGATCATGCGTTTTCGGGGGTGTGGCGAGGGTGCGGCCGAGCTAACCCACCCGGGCCAGGCCGCCGCGGTCCGGGCAGCCCCACCCCGGGGTGGTCTCGGCCAGTGAGTGAACGAGCGCAGCCCCGCCGGCCACCCCGTCCAGGCCGTTCCACCCTGGTGGGCGCCTGCTCGTTCACTCGTTCATTCCCAGGTCAACAGCCCAGCTCAGCCCGAGTGAACGGGGCCGGGCGGGACCGGGGTGAGTATTCACGCACCAGGTGCTGACTCACGCGCCCGTTCACCCGCCCCAGGCCAGGCAGAGCGGGCAGCGCCCCCCGGTTCCAGCCGGTCTTGTTCGGCTGTAGCCAGGAGGGGAGTGGGCTTGCCCCAGACGCCATCCTCATGCCCATGCCGCCGTGCGAAGGGTCTCAGTCTGGGTCTCAGTTCAGGTTCGTCCGGACCGTCCCTGATCGTTGCATCAGTTGCGCTGAACAGCGGAAACAACCGGGATGACCGTTGCTGAACGGTCGCCCTGAGAACTTGAAAGCGGGAGACCTTAACGGGTCCGGGGGTTCAAATCCCTCCGCTTCCGCCAGCCCGGCGGGCCTCCCGGATCAGGGACGGCCCGCCGGAGTTCGCCCGGACCGGGCGCTACCGGTACAGCCCGAGCCCGGTGAGCACCATGATGACGAGGCCGGTCGTCGCCAGCGACAGCAGCGCGAGGCAGCACACCGCGGCGAACAGACCCCCCAGCAGGTGGCCGATCGCGGGCCCGCCCTTGGCCAGTTTCGGGTTCTTCGGGTCGTAGGTGATGTCCGCCGGGCCCGGCCGCCGCCGCAGGAACACGAACGCCGCCGACTCGACGTCCATCGACCGGCCCGTGGCGGTGACGAACCGCAGCCTGGCGTGCTTGGTCTGGTCGCTGGAACTCCGCCGGTAGCCGGTGATCTCACCGGCCACCGTGACCCCGCGCTGACGCAGCACCCAGAGGTCCCGCAGCAGCCAGCGCCACACCGCGTGCAGGCCGAAGATCGCCGCCGTGGCCAGCCCGCAGAGCACACCGAGACCGGCCGAGATGATCAGCCCGCCCTCCAAGCCAGCCCACCACACCAGCAACAGCACCGCCACGCCCGCGCCCAGCGCCACCTTCGCCGCCAGGGGTAACGGCTTGCGTGGCTGAGTGGTGCTGGTGGTGGTGGCCGCCGGATCGTGCTCGACCCGGCGCATCGCCCGCTCCAGCGCCTCGGTGAAGGCCGTCACCGAGGCGTCGTTGCCGCCCTGGACCTCGTAGGTCTCCGTCGCCGTGGTCAGCACCACGCTCCGCCCGGACCTCTGGTGACCGGTCAGCGCGGCCAGCGGCACCCGCTTGCTCAGTCCGCCACGGAAGACCTCGATCTCCGACTTCCCCAGCCGGAAAGTCCCGCCCCGGCCCTTGAGGACCACGATCGCGCTGCTCGCCATGCGGCGGACGGTAGGGCAGCGGCGCGAGCCGGATCAGCGTTATCGCACAACTTCCGGGCCCTTCCGGGCCGGGTGTCCACAGTGGATAGACGGTCAGCCGGTGATGTCCGGTGCGGTCAGCACCGCCGAGCAGCGGGCCAGCAGGGCGCGCAGGGTGTCCTGTTCGACTTCGGTGAACTCGGCGGCCAGGCGGCGTTCGACTGCGCTGGCGTGCTTGTCGGCCTGCTCGAAGGCGGTGCGGCCGGCCTCGGTGAGCCGGGTCTCCAGCACGTTGCGGTGCAGTTCGTGCGGGGCGCGCTCGATCAGCTCCGCCGACTCCAGGTTCCGCAGGATGGTGGTCATGGTCTGCGGGGTGACCCGGCAGCGGCGGGCCAGTTCGGCGGCGGAGATACCGGGCTGTTCGGAGAGCACCAGCAGGGCCGCGTACTGCGCCACGGTCAGGCCCACCGGCCGGAGGACCGCCTGCTTGACGCCCATCAGCTCGTGCTCGACGCGCTTGATGTCGCCGCCAAGGCGCTCGTCCAACGGCATGCCCATGCGCTGATGGTACGTCCATCGAATATCTGTTCGCCTGTTGACGAGCATCAGGGTACTGATTACATTCCGAGTCCTGATGAAAACCAGTGGACGGAGCAACATGAGCAAGCTGATGATCGGGCGGCGCGCGCTGCTGACCCTGGCCGTGGCCGCCGGATCGGTGCTGGTCCTGCCGACGCAGGCAGGCGCGACGCAGGCAGGCTTACCCGCGGTGATCTCTGCCAATGCCCCGCAGCTGCACCCCGAGGGCGTGGCCTGGGACCCGCTGCGGCGGTCCTTCCTGGTCAGCTCACTGCGGCACGGCACCGTGTCGGTGGTCCGCCCGGACGGCCAGGTCCGCACCCTGGCCGCGGACCCGCGGATGATCTCCACCTTCGGCGTGCACGTGGACGCCGCCCGCGGGCGGGTGCTGACCGCCTACGGCGACTTCGGCCTCAGCCCGCGCTCCACCCCGGCGACCGTGCGCAAGTCCGCAGGCCTCGGCGTCTTCGACCTGCGCACCGGCCGCCTGCTGCACCTGGTCGACCTGGCCATCGGCGCCGGTGAGCACGCCGCCAACGACCTGGCCATCGATCCGGCCGGCAACGCCTACGTCACCGATCCACTCAGCGACGCGATCCACCGGGTGGACGTGCACGGCCGGGCCTCGGTGCTGGTGCGCGATCCGCGCCTGCTCACCAACGGCATCGGCATGAACGGCATCGTCTGGCACCCGCGCGGCCACCTGCTCGCGGTCAACTACGCCACCGGCGTGCTGTGGAGGATCCCGCTGGCCAACCCGGCCGCGCTCGCCCAGGTCACGCTGCCCGAACCCCTGGTCGGCGGCGACGGCCTTGACCTGCGCCCGGACGGCTCGCTCACCGTGGTCACCAACAACCTCTCCGCCCCCGGCCGGGTCGCGATCCGGGTGCTGCGCTCCACCGACGGCTGGCGCTCGGCCCAGGTCACCCGCCGCGCCGAGCCGTGGACCGACACCGAGCCGACCACCGTCACGAGCACCCCGCACGGCAGCTACGTGCTCGACGGCCGCCTCGCCACCCTGCTCGCCGGCAAGCCCGTCGACACCTTCACCCTGCGCCGCCTCGCCTAGAACCGCCTGCGGGACCGGGAGATCACCCTCGCCCGGCGGCACAGGTCGTCCACGACCTCCGCCTCCGCGGTCGGGGTGGTCCCGGTGCTGGGATCGCAGCAACTCGGCTTGGTGCGCTTGGTGCTGTCCGAGGGCCGCACCCCGGCCAGCCGGTACAGCAACTCGTAGACATCCTGGTCCGGATCGGTGTCGTGCGGCCCGACCAGCAGCACGTAGGCGGAATCCGCGTCATTGAAGGCGACCACCACCCGGTCCGCACCCCACAGGTGCCGCACGCACAACCGCGGCAACGGTTCCGGCCCGGTCACCCGGTAGGACAGCGCCGCGCAGGCCCGATGGCTCAGCTCGTCCAGGAAATGCTCGTAGGCCCGCTTGGACGGACCACGCAGCGCGGCCACCTGGGCAACGGCGACCGGCGTCTCGATGACGGTGATGGACATGGGTTCCGGGTGATCACACCCGCCGCACGACGCGCCCCTCGCCGCGGTTCATCTGCTCCAGGCTCTCGGCCAGGTCCAGCCGGTCCAGCAACGCCTGATCACTGAGCCGCCGGTGCACCTCATCCAGCAACCCCCGGCTGCGCCCGGCCTGCCGCAGATCCTCCACCAGCAACCGCACCTGATGCAGCCGCCGCACATCGATCCGCAACGTCGGATCCACCTGCGCGATGGTCAGCACACCCTCACTGGCCCAGGCCCGCACCGTCTTCTCGGTCAGCTCCAGCAGCTCCCCGGCCACCGCCGGCCGCACCGGCAACGCCCCAGCCAGTCGCTTCTCCGCCAGACTAAGCAGCCGCAACCGCCGATCATCGTTGCGCGGCAATGTCTCGGCGACCTCCTCGATCACCTCGATCTCGGCGAAGAGGTCCCGCAACTGCTGGGTCTCGGTCACGATCGACATGGCCCGCCCCTTCCCGTCGCTACCGATTATTCAACTTGTTTCCGGTAGTCGTCAAGGGTCGAGCCGTAGCACGCGGGCACTGATCGGTAGGCGGCCAGGTCGCGGCGGCGAGGGCGAGCAGCCTGACCTTCATGAATCCCCCAGTTGGTCGTTGCCTAACCAGAGGACACCGCAGCGCCGGCCGAAGTTGTCACCTGGCGAACACGCGGGCTCGCCGGAATTGCTCCGTATGGTTGGTCACGTTGACTGCTGTTCACCCCCGCGTGATTGGGTGAGTCCATGACGCAGACCCGCACCGAGACGCTGCTGCTCACCGACGGCAGCGAACTGCGCTGCACCGTGGCCGAGCCGGACGGGGTGGTACGGGGTGGGCTGGTGCTGCTGCACGAGGCCAGGGGCGTCACCGACGCGGTCCGCGGGCTGGCCGCCAGCCTGGCCGAGGAGGGCTGGCTGACCGTCGCCCCACATCTCTACCACCGCGACGGCGACGACGAGCAGATCGACTCCGAGGACGACGACCGGGTCGCGGACAAGGTGAGCAGGCTCTCCGGCGATTCCGTGCTGGCCGACACCGACGCCGCCTTCTCCTGGCTGGCCCAGCGGGAGGTGGCCGTCGACCGGATGGGCATCGTCGGCTTCGGCCTCGGCGGCTCGGCCGCACTGGTGGTCGCGGCCAGCCGCACCCTGGGCGCGGCGGTGACCATCAACGGCGGCGGCATCATCGCGCCGCTGTCCGACGGACTGCCCTCGCTGGTCGAGGTGGCCGGTGAGCTGACCTGTCCGTGGCTGGGCATCTACAGCGAGGCCGGCACCGGCATCCCGGCCGAGGACGTGGCCAAGCTGCGCGACGCCGCCGCCGAGGCCGAGGTGGCCACCGACGTGGTGCGCTACCCAGGGCCGGTGGAGGACAGCGGCGCCAAGGACCCGGCCGCGGTGGCCGACGCCTGGCAGCGCACCCTCAACTGGTTCGACGCGCACCTGCGCTGACCCCCGTTCCGGGTATCCTCACCCTGTGTGAACACCGGTTTTTCCGGGTGACGAATTTCCCGGGAACCGCACAGGCCCCCCAGTGCGTCTGACACGATGTCGGCGGGTTCCCACTCCGAGGGGCTCCCGGATACCACTGAACAGGTCGTAAGGGGAGAGCGCACATGAGTTACGGCGCTTCACTGGAGGAGATGCGGCGCGCCGCCCAGGACGTCCGCAAGGTCAACGGCGATGTGGACAACCAGCTGCGCAGGCTGCGCCAGGCCGTCCAGGACGTGAAGTCGTTCTGGCGTGGCGACGCGGCCAAGGCGTTCGACGGGCTCATGGACCAGTGGGACCAGGACGCCCTCAAGCTGAATCTCGCGCTGAATGACATCGCGTCCAATCTGGACAAGATGCACACGGGTTATGCCCAGCAGGAAGAGCAGCACCAGCAGGGCATGAGCAAGATCCAGAACGAGCTGGGCTGAGCGCGGGACTACGGGAGCGAAGACGATGAGCGGCGAAATCGAAGTCAGTTTCGAGCAGCTGGGCAACACCGCCGAGAAGGTGCGCGCCACCACCGCCGAGCTGGAGCGCCTGCTGGGCGACCTCAAGGCCAACCTGGCCCCCACCGCGGCCAGCTGGTCCGGCAAGGCCGCTGAGGCGTGGCAGGGGCACCAGCAGCGCTGGGACTCCTCCTACGAAGACCTCAAGGGTGTGCTCGGCCAGATCGGCCGGGCGCTGGAGAGCGCCAACCAGAACTACCAGGACGCGGAATCCCGCAACGTCAAGCGCTGGGGCTGACCCCTTCGCGCTGAGCCTCGCGACCCCGGCCGGAACACGCGGTGCGGGGTCGTTCGGCGTTCTGGGACGCTGCTCACCACACCTGGCCTGATCGGCGGCGATCAGCTAGGAACTCAGACATGACCGACTCCACGCCCGGCAACGACGCCGGAGTGCCGGAACTGCTGTGGCAACCCCAACCAGGCCGGGTCGGGGCCAGCCGGATGGCGGCCTTCCGCGGCTGGCTGCGCACCCAGCACGGACTGGACCTGGCCGACTACCCGGCGCTGTGGCAGTGGTCCACCAGCGATCTGCCCGCGTTCTGGGGCGCACTGGCGGACTTCCTCGACGTGGCCTTCCACGAGCGGCCGCGGGCGGTGCTCGGCTCCACGGCGATGCCGGGCGCCGAGTGGTTCCCCGGCAGCACGCTCAACTACGCCGAGCACGCGCTGCGCCCAGGCCCAGGCAAGGGCGAGGGAGACCCGGCGGTGGAGTTCGTCCGCGAGGACGGCCTCAGCTCCCGGCTGACCTACGGCGAACTGCGGGCCAAGGTGGCCGCCGCCCGTGCCGGCCTGCGCGAACTGGGCGTGCGCCAGGGTGACCGGGTGGCCGCGCTGGTGCCCAACTCGCCGGACACCCTGATCGCCTTCCTGGCCGCGGCCAGCCTTGGCGCGGTGTGGTCCTCCTGCTCGCCGGACTTCGGCGCGCGGGCCATCTCCGACCGGTTCACCCAGATCGAGCCGACCGTGCTGATCGCGGTCAACGGCTACGTCTACAACGGCCGGTCCTTTGACACCCGGCCTACCGTGGAGCGGCTGCGCGCGGAGATCCCTGGGCTGCGCGCCACCGTGCTGGTGGACTACCTGGGCAACGGCGCCACCCAGCCGGGCACCCAGGACTGGACCGAACTGCTCGACCGGCACCAGGACGCGCCGCTGGGCTTCGACCCGGTGCCCTTCGACCACCCGCTGTGGATCCTCTACTCCTCTGGCACCACCGGCCTGCCCAAGGGCATCGTGCACGGCCACGGCGGCATCGTGCTCGAACACCTCAAATCCCTTGCCCTGCACGGGGATCTGGGCCCAGGGGACCGGTTCCTGTGGTTCACCACCACCGGCTGGATGATGTGGAACTACCTCGTCTCCGGCCTGCTGGCAGGCTGCACCGTGGTGCTCTTCGACGGCAGCCCCGGCTATCCCGACCTCGGCGCGCTGTGGCGGGTGGTGGAACGGCTCAAGGTCACCTACTTCGGCACCTCCGCGCCGTACGTGCAGTCCTGCCTCAAGCGCGGCCTGCGCCCGGCCGAGCAGTACGACCTGTCCGCGCTGCGGCTGATCGGCTCCACCGGCGCCCCGCTGAGCCCGGAGGGCTTCGGCTGGCTGGCCGAGCATGTGGGCGAGCACATCCAGATCGCCAGCGTCTCCGGCGGCACCGACCTGTGCACCGCCTTCGTCGGCGCGGCCCCGGACGTGCCGGTGTGGCTGGGCGAGATCTCCTGCCGGATGCTCGGCGCGGCGGTGGCCGCCTACGACGAGGCTGGCAACCCGGTGGCCGACGAGGTCGGCGAACTGGTGATCACCGCGCCGATGCCGTCCATGCCGGTGTTCTTCTGGCGGGACCCCGACGGCAGCCGGTTGCGGGAGGCCTATTTCGAGACCTACCCGGGTATCTGGCGGCACGGCGACTGGATCCGGATCACCCCGCGCGGGTCCTGCGTGATCTACGGCCGGAGTGATTCCACTCTCAATCGCGGCGGCGTGCGGATGGGCACCAGCGAGTTCTACCGGGTGGTAGAGGGCTTCGAGGAGGTGCTGGACTCGCTGGTCATCGACACCTCGGGGGCCGGCCAGACCGACGGTGAGCTGCTCTGTTTCCTAGTGCTGGCGCCGGGGATCGAGCTGGCCGAGGTGGAGCCGCGACTGAAGGCGGAGCTGCGCGGGGCGCTCTCACCCAGGCATGTGCCGAACCGGTTCCTGGCCATCACCGACGTGCCGCGCACGCTCAACGGGAAGAAGTGCGAGGTGCCGGTGAAGAAGATCCTGGCTGGCATGCCGCCGGAGCGGGCGGTCAGCCGGGACGCGCTGACCAATCCGGAGGCACTGCGACCGTTCGAGGAGCTGGCCGCCAAGGCCGCCGGAACCAGGCCGTGACGTGCGGAGACGTTTTCGGTAAGGGAATTACCGAAGTGTCATCCGATCGAGTGTTGCCAAGCTTGTGCGGCGGGTGAAACCGTCTGCCCGTGTCCACCGGACGTGGGACTGAGTGGACGCAGGGGATGATCCGGACGGACGGGTCGTTCGCGATCATGGGAAACCGTGATGGACAGTCGGGGCAGGGCGGTAAACGCCCTGCTCCGGCCCCTGATGACCCCCCGTTTTGGCGGATCCTCCGGGGGTGTGTAAAGTACTGATCCGGCGGCCCCACAAGGCCCCGGGAGGCTTCGCCTAGTCTGGTCTATGGCGCCGCACTGCTAATGCGGTTGGGGGCTTCAACCCCCTCCCGGGTTCAAATCCCGGAGCCTCCGCAGTGCTTGGCTTCGGTCAGGCCACAACTGAAGATGATGCGCTCGTAGCTCAACGGATAGAGCACTTGACTACGGATCAAGAGGTTGCAGGTTCGAATCCTGCCGAGCGCGCCACCCAAAGAACTGCCGCATGTCGGCAGTTCTTTGCTTTCTGTGCTAGACTGGGTCCCATCAGTTGGATGCAGTCATCTTTTCCTCGAACGTTGTGAAGCGCCCGCAGGAATTTTGACCGGCGGGCTCGCGCGTTCGGGAGGCATCTCCCCTCATCGCACCGGCCTGCCTGCGGCAGCTGTCGGCCTGCGAGGTGCAGGTCGCGAAGAGTGCAATCAGGGAGATTAGATGGCTAAGGGCACTGTGAAGTGGTTCAACGGCGAGAAGGGCTTCGGCTTCATCGCCCAGACTGACGGCGGTCCGGACGTCTTCGTCCACTTCAGTGCTATCCAGGGCGCCGGTTACCGGACCCTGGAGGAGAACCAGCCGGTCGAGTTCGAGATCACGCAGGGCCCCAAGGGCCCGCAGGCGGAGCAGGTGCGCGCCGTCTGAGGCGTACCACCACGCAGCTCTGTCGAAGCCCACACCGCTCGCCGGTGTGGGCTTCGCTGCATTCCCGGTAGGTTACGGCCGAGTTTGCTAACGGATTGATATCGGGGAGATCCCGAAACGACAACTACCCTCACGGCGAGGTTTCGCGCATGCCTGCCGGATTAGTTTCGCAGTGTAGCCGACTTTCTTCTGTTCAGAAGTAACGCCACCCCATAATGCGAGGTCAAAAGGGTGTGCTACCGCCACCGGCAAGACGAATGAATTAGGCCAAATGGCGTAGTGATTGATAGCTCTGGGTAAGGGATTGTGTACCCACCCCTGGGGGCAGCCCATTGGACCCCGGCGGTACTGTCCGTCGCGTTCTCGCCCCGATCATGCCCCTTGAATCGGCCTCGTCCGGGTGAGTACCAGCGCTGACACCTCGTATCCCCACATGCCCGTTCTGGGAGTTCTCACACTTCCGGCGGGAAGGAGAGTTATGGCATCCCGGTTGCGCGCCGCGCGCCTAGGCGCGGTGCTCCTCACTGCGACCGCGATTTCGCTGGTTTCCGCCGCCCCCGCCATGGCCCAGACCAAGGCCAAGGTCGACAAGACCGCCAATGAGGGGAACTTCCACGTTCGCCTCAACGACGGCAAGTCCGTCCCGACCCTGCTCATCGGCCTGCGCCTGCCCGACGGCACCGCGCTCAAGACGTACTGCGTCGAGCTGACCGTGGGCGTGCGCGACAACGCGCAGATGATCGAGTCCCCGTGGAGCAAGTACCCGGGCGCTGACAGCAAGGGTCACGACAACCAGTCCGACTTCAAGTCCAGCCCGGACAAGGTCAACTGGATCCTGCACCACTCCTACCCGACCATCGACGTGGCCGAGCTGGGCAAGACCGTTGGCGCCGACCTCGACAACAACGAGGCCATCGCCGGCACCCAGGCCGCGATCTGGCACTTCAGCAACAAGGTCACCCTGCACGACAACAACACGCCGGACGTCAAGGCCGTCTACAAGTACCTGACCGGCGAGAAGAACGTGGGCATGAAGAACCAGCCCGCGCCCTCGCTGGAGCTGACCCCCGAGCAGCTGGCGGGCAACGCCGGCAGCAAGATCGGTCCGTTCACGATCAAGTCCACCGCGGAGAAGATCAAGCTCACCGCGGACGCGCCCAAGGGCGTGAAGGTGGTCGACAAGGCAGGCAAGGAGATCACCGAGGCCACCAACGGCCAGGAGATCTTCGTCGACGTCCCCGCGGACGCCCCGGCAGGCAAGGCCGGCTTCAAGCTGGAAGCCACCACCAAAATCGACAAGGGTCGGCTGTTCGTCGCCAACGACGGCAAGCCCTCGCAGACCCTGATCCTGGCCCAGGCGACCAACGCCAAGCTGGCCGCACAGGCCAAGGTCGACTGGAAGGCGGCTCCGGTCACCACCAAGCCGACCACCAGCACCACCACCCCGGCGCCGACCACCACGACCTCCAAGACCGAGGTCCCGGCGACCACCACCAGCCCGGTTCCCCCGGTGAAGAACACCGGCGGCCTGGCCAACACCGGCGCCTCGGTGATCACCCTGTCGCTGGTCGGCGTGGTGCTGCTCGGCGGCGGTGCGCTCGCCCTGGTGCTCCAGCGTCGCCGCAAGCGCGCCTGAGTCGCACGGCTAGCTAGTTAGACCGGCTGCGCCGGGCTCCCAACGGGGGAGCCCGGCGCAGCTTTTTTGTTGCTGGGCAAGCGGATCAGAACAGGCAGCCCACGATGGGCAGCTCCAGGCGGCAGCGCGCCTGGGGCAGGCCTGCCATGTAGATGTCGCCGTCGGCCACCTTCACATCGCGGTCGGAGGAGGAGCCGGTGGCGATGATCCGGGCCGGATCGCGGAACCCGGTCACCACCTCGACCCGCTGCACCGGCTTCGGCGTGCTGATCACCGTTTCCGGGCTCCACTGCTTGCCGCCGCGCAGCAGGAAGGTCTCGATGCCCGGCTTGCCGTCCTTGGTCGCGTAGACCCGCCAGGTGTCGCCGTCCAGGCGTTCCACCTCCCTGGTGCGGTAGCCGGTGGCCACCTCGGTCACCGTCCACTTCCCGTGCTCGAAGACCGCGGCCTTGTTGTGCCACAGCCCCGCGTTGTCGGTCTCGAACCACAGCGTGAACGGTTTCCCGTTGGCCACGCCGACCTGCTGGATGTAGTCCGGCGACTTGATCCCGCCGGGCAGCGCGACCGGCGTCTCCACGATCTTGAGCCGCTGCTCCTGGTCCGCGTCGTCGATCTGGGTGCCCAGATCGCGCCCGGCCGCGGAGTAGAAGTGCCGGTTCGCCGGGTCGAACCAGGCGTAGTAGATGTTGCGGTGGTAGCGGTCGTGCTTGTTGCCCTCGGGACCGCCGCCGGCCAGCGTGTAGACGATGTGCACCCGCTCGCGGCTGGTGAGCGAGGCGGACTCGTAGCGCAGCTGACCGATGTAGATCTCGTCCATGTTGTCCGGGCGGTCGGTGGAGCCGATGGCGAAGCGCTGCCCGGTGAGCTGCTCGGAGTTGCGCCAGCTGCGGCCGTTGTCGGTGGAGACGACGTAGCGCATCGGGCGGAAGTCGGTCGGCTTGCTCGGGTCCAGTTCCCGCGAGGTCTCGCGGAAGAAGACGTAGATCGTGCCGTTCGCGGTCTTGAACGGCATCGGGTAGCTGGCCGCCGCGCCCTCGGCGATGGTTGCCTGGGTCCAGGCGCCCTCGACCGAGCGCGGCTTGGGCGAGCGGGTCACCCGTAGGGACTTGTTGTGCATGCCCTGGAAGACCAGCAGGTACCCGTCGTCGGCCTGCACGATGGTCGGGTAGTTGTGCGGATCGGACTCGCCGTCGGCGATCTGCCGGGGCGCGGTCCAGGTCTTCTTCTTGTGGTCATAGGCCTGCACGTAGTTGTGCGCGTGCTGGCCGGACCAGGTGGCGATGGTCTGGTCACTGACCTTGTCATAGACCGCGCCGGCCATCGGGCGGCGGTCGGTCCGCGATGCCACCGTGCTCGCCGGTGTCATCACGCTGAACTGCGGCACGGCCTTGCTCGGTGCTGCCTCCGGGGCGGCGGATGCCACGGGAGCGGTTGCCAGCACCGCCGCTACCAGCGGCAATGGCAACAGGGCGCGAAGTGTTCGCGTCATGGGCGGGGACCTCCTGGTTACCAGCGGTATCCAGGCGGCGGCAGCGACTACTTAACCATAGGAGGGGCGTTCAAGGTCGAGTACGCTCGGTCGGGTGCAGGAACAGGTGAACTCCACAGCTACCGCCCGGCGGCAGAAGATGGTCACCTGGCGGGGTCATGACCTGCCCAGCCTGGAGTCCGCGCGACTGGTGCTGGCCGAGGGCCTCCGCTTCCGCGGCACCGGCCGCCTGGTCGTCGCCGCCAACGCCGAGACCGAGGCGTTCAGCGCCTCCTACGAGGTCGGCGTGAACGAGGCAGGCGAGGTGAAGCGGTTACTCGTGCGCAGCACCACCGCCGAGCACGAGCGGCAGATCTCCTTCAGCCGCTCGCACGACGGCTTCTGGCTCTACGACCGCGGCCAGGGCCCGCAGCGGGAGGAGTTCCAGGGCGCGGCAGAGGTCGACGTCCAGTTCTGCGTGCTGTTCAACACGCTGCCGATCCGTCGCCACCAGCTGCACCAGGAGGCCGGTGAGGCCACCATGCCGGTGCTCTGGGTGTCCCTGCCCGAGCTGGAACTGAGCGTGGTGCACCAGACCTACCGCACGGTGACCGCGGGCGAGCGCGAATCGGTGGTCAACTTCTCCTGGCCCGGCTTCACCGCGGACATCACCGTGTGCGAGGACGCCGTGGTGCTGGACTACCCAGGGATCTCCACCCGGGTCTAAACCCGGACCGCGATCGCCACTCCCTGGCCCACGCCCACGCAGGCCGCCGCGATCCCGAGACCGCCGCCGCGCTGCCGCAGGTGCCGGCACAGGTCGATGATCACCCGGGGCATCGAGGCGCCCAGCGGGTGGCCGTAGGCGATCGCGCCGCCGTGCACGTTGACCCGGTCCCGGTCCACCTCGGGCAGGTGGTGCAGCACGGACAGCGCCATCGCGGCGAAGGCCTCGTTGATCTCCCACAGGTCCACGTTCTCCGCGCGCACCCCCAGCCGCAGCAGCAGCCTGCGGATCGCGGGCACCGGGGCCAGGGTGAACTGGTGCGGCTCGTCCGCGGCCACCGTGCTGGCCACGATCTCGCCCAGCGGCTGCACACCCAGTTCGGTGGCGGCGGCCTCGGTGCCGATCAGCGCGGCCACCGCGCCGTCGCTCAGCGGCGAGGAGTTGCCCGCGGTCACCGGGCCGTCGGCGGAGAAGGCCGATTTGAGCTGGGCCAGCTTCTTGTCCGAGGTGTCCGAGCGGACCGATTCGTCCCGGCGCACGATCTGGGTGGAGCGCGGGCCGTCGGGGGCCAGCACCGGGAAGACGAACCCGTCGTGCACGCCCGCGTCCCAGGCCGCCGCGGCCCGCCGGTGCGAGCGCAGCGCGAACAGGTCCATCTCCGCACGGGTGATCTTCAGCCCGGTGGCCACCTGCTCGGCGGCCAGGCCCAGCGGCACCGTCCACTCCGGGCGCATCCGCGGGTTGACCAGCCGCCAGCCCAGCGCGGTGGAGACGACCTCCATCTTGTCCGGCAGGCCCTTGTCCGGGCGGGGCATGACGAACGGGGCGCGGCTCATGCCCTCGACCCCGCCGACCACCACCAGATCCGCGTCCCCGGCCACGATGGCCCGCCTGGCCTGCACGAAGGTCTCCCCACCTGACGCGCACAACCGGTTGAGGGTCACCCCTGGCACGGTCACCGGCAGCCCGGCCAGCAGCGCGGCCATCCTGGCCACGTTCCGGTTGTCCTCGCCAGCGCCGTTGGCGTCGCCGTAGATCACGTCGTCGATGCGCGCCGGATCGAGCTGACCGCTGCCGTCGGGTCCGTGCCGCCGGAGCAGCTCGGTGATCGGCAACGTCGCCAGGTCGTCCACCCGGACCTCGGACAGGCCACCGCGGTAGCGGCCGAACGGGGTGCGAGCGGCATCCAGGATCAGTGCGGGCATACCGACCATGCTGGACCATGCGGCCGGTTCGCGCGTCGCCGCTGTGAGATCAGTGACGAGTAGACCTCACTCGCGGGCAACCATGATCGGCAGGAAGGCATAGGCGGTCGGGGTGTCCCAGCTGGTGCCCACCGCGCGCACCTCCACGGTGTGCGGACCGGCCGAGGTGCTGCTCAGGTTCAGCGCGATCCGCCAGGTTCCCGCCGCGCCGGGACCGTCCTTGGCGGTGGGCAGCACCGCCAGCCGGTCCCCGTCCAGCCGCACCTCCAGCCCGGCCAGTCCGGCCAGTTCGCCTGCCGCGAGCTGCCCGGCCCTACCGTCCAGCCGGATCTCGATCACCGCCCGGCCCTTGGCCACCGGCTCCCCGCCGGGCACCGGCCGCCCGGCCGCGTCCAGCAGCGCCGCACCCGGCTCGGCCAGCGCCGGTCCGGGCCGGGGCAACTTGCGGTCGGCCCGGTTGGCCGGCGGCTCGTCCGCGGCCTGGCCCGCGGCCGGGCGCAGGTCCAGCGAGGCCGGGCCGTAGTCCAGCTGGACCACCGCGTCCTCCTGCCGGAGCTGCACGTCCAGCAGGTAGCGCTGCGCGTCCACCGCGAGCGCGGCCGCGGGCAGCTCCGCGACCACGGGGAACCAGCTGCCCGCGGTCAGGCCCAGACCGGGGAACACCGGCCGCACCGGGTACCCGGTCCCGTTGACGAACGCGGTGAGCCTGGGCTCCGGCCCGTCCAGCGGCGAGCGCACCGCCATCCGCAACAGCGCGCCCTCGGTCCCGCGCAGCGGCCGGGTGTCCTCCGGCGCCTTGGGCGCGGCCGAGCGCGGCAGGTCCACCAGCACCCGGGGCGTCACCCGCGACGGCGGCGTCTGGACCGGCTCCCCGTCGAAGGCGATCAGGTCCAGCACCACATCGGTGACCCCGCTGCCCCGCCCGCCGAACCCGAACAGCACGGTGGCCTGCCGCCAGGTCCGCGCCACCGGCGTCGCACCCAGCACCTGCCCGTCCCGCAGCACCCGCAACTCACCACCGGCGAAGACGATCTCCCACCGCTGCGAGCGCCCCACCGGCGGCGCGGCCACCCCAGGCAGCCGCGCCTCCCCACCCGGATGCCGCACCAGCACGCCCTCGGTGGCCAGCTCCACCCGGATCGCCCCCGGCGGCAGCAGCCGATCGCCGACGACATCCACCGGCCCCGGCACGAAGTCCACCGTCAGCCGGTCCCGCTGCTCCGGCGCGTCGGTCTCCAGCACCACTCGTCCGCCGTTGTCCCGCAACCGCAACGGCGTGCGCGCCCGTAACCCGGTCGGCCGGTCCCCGCAGTTGGCGCTGACCACCAGCCGCCCACCGGCCACCCCGGTCCAGGCACAACCCGGCCGCTGCACCAGCTGCCAGCGCGAGCCCACCTCGTCCTCGGTGCCGTCGAAGAGATCCGCGAAACTCCAGTCCCCGGCAGGCGTGCGCGGCGTGCCCGCCCCACCGAGGGGATCGGAGCGCTGCCCGAAGGCATCCACCGCCCGCACTTCGACCGGATAGGCCAGGCCGTCGGTGAGCCCGTCCAGCTGCGCGCTGCGCTCGGCCACCAGCCGGGTCCGCCGATCATCGCCCCAGGTCACCTCATACCCGGCGGCCTCGCCCAACCAGCTCAGCACCAACCGCCGCGACCCCGGCCGGACCTCCAGCCCGGTGGGCGCGGCCGGTTTGGCGCCGGGCACCGGCAGCAACACGCCATCGGCCCGGAACTCGGTCATGGTCCGGTACGGCGGCAACTCGGGCAGCGCGGGCTGCTCCTCCCCGGACCCGCGCAGCACCACCACCGTCCCGACCAGCAGCACCGCGGCGCCCAACACCGCCACCAGCCGCAGCCGAGGTTCCATCCGCCCACGTTAGGCGGGCGAAACCCCGGCGTACAGCTGCCGCTGGAGTACTAGGTGGAGTACTAGACGCGCTCTTCGCCGACGGCCAGATCGTCCTCGATCGAGGTGATCCGGCCACCCAGTGTGCCCAGGTCGAGCAGTTCGTCCAGGGCGTTGGGGTCCTTCAGGTCGATCCGGACCTCGGCCGGGCCTGCCTGCGGGGTCGCGGTGAAGCCGCGGCGGGCCTCGTGCCCGGCGTCCACGGTGACCGCCAGGCCGCCGGTGGAAGCCAGTGAACCGCGGGCCGCGCCCAGCCGGCCAAGGGCCTCGTCCAGCGCCTCCAGCAGGGCTGCCCGGTTGCCCTCGCACATGGCCCGGACCAGTTCCGGCCGGGTGCCCGCGACCCTGGTGCCGTCGGTGAAGGAGCCAGCGGCCAGCGACCAGGCCAGTGGGCCGCCCTCGGCGCCGACCGCGGCCAGCACCGCGGCGAACAGGTGTGGCAGGTGGGAGATGCGGGCGACTGTGGCGTCGTGTTGTTCCGGGGTGGCCGGGATGACGTGCGCGCCGCAGGCGATGGCCAGCCGGGCGACCTGGGCCCAGCGGGTCAGGTCGGTCTCCTCCTCGGCGGTGACCACCCAGGGCGCGCCGCGGAACAGCTCGGCCGAACCCGCGGCCCAGCCGGACTCGGTGGAGCCCGCCATCGGGTGGCCGCCGACGTAGCGGACCGCGGGCAGGATGCGGCCCACCGCCTCGGCCACCGGGCCCTTCACGCTGACCACATCGGTCAGCGGGCAGGACGGGGCCAGCGCGCGGATCTGCCGGAGCACCTCCTCCAGCGCGGTCAGCGGCACGGCCAGGACGATCAGCGCGTCCGCGTCAGCGGCCCGGCGCAGCGCGTCCTCCACGCTCGCCTCGACGTCATAGCCGTCGGCCAGTGCCGCGTCTCGATCTCCCTCGGACTTGGTCGCGCCCCACGCCGGATACCCGGCCGACCGGACTGCCCGTAGCACCGAGCCGCCGATCAGCCCGAGCCCGAGCACACACACCGAATGCATTCATCCATCCTTCCGCTGCCCTCACCCCGCAGGGTTTGCTACCCCGAGTTCCCGGCGTTGTCTGCCTGGTTCGCGGGAGAAGCGGTTATCCGGAGTTCTTCATCGGTCAACGCCCACACCGGTTCGCTGCCCAGCGGCGGACCAGCGGTGACCTGGATACCGCTGATCCGGTACTCGTCCCGGCTCGGCTGCACGGTGTACCCGGCGCTGCGCAGGACGGCGGTCATCGCCTCGGCCATCGCCTCGCCGATCCGGAACGAGTGGCCGATCACCGGATGGTCCATCTGCCCGCTGGTCACCGCCCGGCGGCCGACGTGGGACAGCCGTGGGCTGGCCGTCCACTCCACGTGCACCCCGCCCGCCGAGTCCTGCCCGGGGTCCACGCTGACCTCCGCGCCCGGGTGCAGGTCGCTGGCCAGGGTCTTGGGCACCACCGGCAGTCCGGCCGCGGCCAGTTCGTCCCGCACGCAGACCGCCAGGAACTCCCGCCGGCCCAGCTCCTCCGGCTCGGCCTTCTCGAAGCTCACCGCAGCGTGTCCAGCGCGAAACCGGCGTACATGGCCACCCCGTGCGCCATCGCGGCCTCGTCGAAGATCACCCGGTTGGAGTGGTTGGCCGCGGCCTCGTTGACCGGGGTGCCCGGCGGGCAGGCGCCAAGGAAGGCCATCGCGCCCGGCACCTCCTGCAGCACGTAGGACCAGTCCTCGGCGCCCATCAGCGGGTCCTGCATGGGCGCGGCGTGCGCCGGGCCGAGCACCGCGGCGGCCAGGTCGACCACGCCGGGGCCGACCACCTCGTCGTTGACCGTGACCCCGTAGCCCAGGATCACCTCGACCTCGGCGGTGCAGCCGTGCGCGGCGGCCACGTGCTCGCACACCCGGCGGGCCTCCTCGTGCACCAGCACCCTGGTGCTCTCCGAGAGTGCCCGGATGGTGCCCTGCAGGTGCGCGACCTCGGGGATGATGTTGCTGGTGGTGCCGGCCTTGATGTGCGCGATGGTGACCACGGCCGGGTCGAACACGCTGATCCGGCGGGTGATCATGGTTTGCAGCGCGCCGACCATGGCCGCGGCGGCTGGCACCGGGTCCAGCGCGTCGTGCGGGGCCGAGGCGTGCCCGCCGCGGCCGGTGACGGTCACGTTCAGGATGTCCGAGGAGGCCATGATCGGCCCCGGCCGGGACTGGAACATGCCGCTGGCCAGGGTCGAGGTGATGTGGATGGCCAGCGCCCGCTCCGGCCGCGCGCCGGTGATGTCCAGCAGTCCCTCGTCCAGCATGTACTTGGCCCCGTGGTGCCCCTCCTCACCGGGCTGGAACATGAACACCACCTTCCCGGCCAGGTCCGCGCGCCGCTGGCTGAGCAGCCGGGCGGCCGAGGCGAGCATCGCCACGTGCGTGTCGTGCCCGCAGGCGTGCATGGTGCCGGGGGTGGCCGAGGCGAACTCCAGGCCGGTGTCCTCGGTCAGCGGCAGTGCGTCCATGTCCGCGCGCAGCAACACCGTCCGGCCCGGCCTGCCGCCCTCCAGCACACCCACGACCGAGGTGGTGGACTCGCCGGTGTGCGTGCTCAGCGGCAGGTCGGCCAGCTCGGCGAGCACCGCGGCCTGGGTGGTCGGCAGCCGCAGTCCCTGCTCGGGGTGGCGGTGGATCCGGCGGCGCAGCGCGACCGTTCGCGGCTGGAGGTCACGAGCCTGGTCCAGGACGCCGGCCAGCCGGGCGTCCGAGGGGTGCACGGGAGCGCTCATGGGGACAGTGTCGCCTGTGGGCCGGACGCGGGGACACCTTCATTTGGCACGCCACGCCGCGTACGCGGGATAGTGCTTTCGGGTTAAGCGTTATGCGCATAACGTGTGCCCCATGTCGGTGCAGGAGCCGGTCATCGGCTTCGCGGTTGCGGTGGTTCGTGAGGAAGGCCGTTGGCGGTGTGCGCCGATGGACAGTTCGGCGCTGGCCGACCTGGACGCGGCGATCACCGAACTGCGCAGGGCAAGGTCTACGGGCGCGGTGTTCGGCATGCTCGCCGTCGACGACGAGTTCTTCGTGCTCATCCGGCCTGCCCCCACCGGGGTGGCGCTGCTGCTCTCGGACGCGGGCGCCGGACTGGACTACGACGTGGCCGCCGACGTGCTGGACCAGCTCCGGGTCGAGCCGCCGGACCCCGACGACGAGGACATCTGGCCCGCCGGTGACTTCACCGTGCTGGCCGACCTCGGCCTGCCCGAACCCGAGCTGCAGCTCATCGTGGACGACATCGACCTGTACCCGGACGAGCAGCTGATGATGATCGCCCAGCGCTGCGGATTCGCCGAGGAGCTGAGCAAGGTCACCGAGCGGCTGCAGCAGTGACCGCACCGCCCTCGGCGGCGGACCTCGCGGCCATGCGCACCGCGCTGGAGGTCGCGCGCGGTGCGGTGACCACCGGGGACGTGCCGATCGGCGCGGTGGTGCTGGCCCCGGACGGCCGGGAACTGGCCCGCGCGCACAACGCCCGCGAGGCAGCGGCCGACCCCACCGCGCACGCCGAGATCCTGGCCCTGCGGGCCGCGGCCAAGGCCAACAGAGACGGCTGGCGCCTGGACGGCTGCACCCTGGTGGTGACCCTGGAACCGTGCACGATGTGCGCGGGCGCGATCGTGCTGGCCAGGGTGGCCAGGGTGGTCTTCGGCGCCTGGGAGCCCAAGACCGGCGCGGCCGGTTCGCTGTGGGACGTGCTGCGCGACCGCAGGCTCAACCACCGCCCCGAGGTGCGCGGTGACGTGCTGGCCGCGGAGTCCGCGGCGCTGCTCGCGGAGTTCTTCCGGGACCACCGGGACGGGTGAGTCGGCTCACAAGGGCGTGATGCCGCCGGAGAACGGGCACTCCGTACTGGGTGAGCGACCGGCTCGGGGCCGGATCCGCCGAAGCTCGAAGGGAGCCCCCATGAGCGTGTTCGACAAGGCCAAGGACAAGGCTGAGCAGTTGGTCGGCCAGGCCAAGGAGAAGGTCGGCCAGCTCACCGGCAACGAGGAGCTGGAGGCCGCTGGCAAGCGCGACCAGCTCTCCGGTGAGGTCAAGGAGACCGCGCACGACGTGCGGGACAAGGCCGCCGACGCCGTCCAGGACGTCAAGGACAAGTTCCAGAAGTAGCAGGTCAGCGCCTTGATGAACCCGATTTCGGGTTCGCGGTGAACCTTCGGTATTGTTCTCGGCGGTGGCGTGTCCGAGCGGCCGAAGGAGCACGCCTCGAAAGCGTGTGAGGGTGCAAGCCCTCCGTGGGTTCAAATCCCACCGCCACCGCAGGTCAGAGCCCCGGCAACCGATCATGGTTGCCGGGGCTCTGACACGTTTGGTCTCAGTCTTGGTCTCAGTTGCGCCGGTCAGGCCGGAACAGGCACCCCCGCCGCGCCGTCCTCATCGTCAGGTTCCCCGCCCTGCTCGGCCGTCTCGACCGGCTTCCAGAGCAGCCCGCCGACCCGCTGCGCGACGTCCCGCCGGATGGTCTCGGTGACGTGCTGGTAGCGCGCGGCCATCGCCGTGTTCGACCAGCCCATGATCCCCATGACGGCCCGCTCGGCCACACCGAGCAGCAGCAGCACCGTTGCCGCGGTGTGCCGGGCGTCATGCAGCCGCCCATCGGGCACACCTGCCACCGCCACCAGCCGTTTCCAGTCGTCGTAGTCCGTGCGTGGGTTCAACGGCCCGCCGGTCTCGGTGGTGAACACAAACCCCGTCTCGGTCCACAGTTGACGCGCGGCCTTGCGTTCCCGTGCCTGCTGCCCCTGGTGCAGGCGCAGCAGGTTCACGATCTCGTCAGGCAGCCCGATAGCCCGCTTTCCAGCCTTGGACTTCGTGCCAGCAGTCTCCGCACGCGCGGGCGCCCGGTCCGGGCAGTGTCCGCCGTACTTCTTCCCACACGGCTTGGTGCAGCCGTGCCGCCAGCGCGGCCGAAGTCGACTCCGCCGGACGAAGAGGGTGCCGAGGTCCAACCGCACGTCTTCCCACCGCAGGCCCAGCACCTCACCCTGCCGCAGCCCGAGGGCCAGCGCGACTGCCCACCGCGCGCTATTCCGCCTCTTCAACGCGGTTTCCAACAACAGCTTGATCTGATCGACCGTGTACGGCTCAACGTCGATATCGTCGACCTTTGGCGCACGTGCCTCCAATGCGGGATTCTCAGTAATGTGCTTACGGCGCACCGCCACGTTCAAGGCAGCACGGATGGTTCGGTGCGCCTGGTGAGCTGTCGCGGCACTTGTTGTTGAGCCGAACTTGGTTCCCTTGGCCATAATCGACCGGTACAGCTTCTCCAAGTGTTCAGGCTTCAACCGGTCCAGCCGATGCGCCCCGATGCCGGGAATGAGGTGAACCCGTACCGCCACCTCGTACGCGCTGTATGCATTCTCGGTGATGGCAGGCGGAGCGACAATGTTTTCCAGCCAGTGCTGAAGCCAAGTCGTAACGGTCCACCTTTTGCCGGTGTCACGAACTCGGCCCGCATCCCGCTCCCGCTCAAGCGCCTTCACCTTGTCGACTACCTCAGCCCGAGTCTTGCCTGAGACATGTCGGCGGTCCGGCTTGCCGTTGTCTTTGACTCCAACTGTAACGCGGCCGTGCCAGCGCCCGTCACTGCCTTCGTAGATGCTCGATTCGCCGTTTGCCCTGCGTCCCATAGCGTGACTCTCCTAAGCGGCTTCTGGCTTGACGGTGGTGTTCGCTCGCAACTTGGCGATGTAGTTCGTGAGTGCCTCCAGTGGAATGAGTCGTCGGCGGCCAATGAGAATCGACTCCACCGCGCCGTTGCCGACGAGATCGAACATGAGCGTCCGGCCGATGTTGAGCTTTTTCGCTGCCTGCTCCACCGTCAACACGAGATACTCGGCAGGCGAACCGTTGTGTTCGTTCACGTCACAGCCCTTCCGTGTCTACAGTGGACTTTTCAGGGGGCAGGTAGCGCGACCATGCGTCAGCAAGGCCAAGCTGTTTGTCCGTGGCGTAGGTGACGTAGCCCTTGGCATTAGTGCCGTTGCATTTCACGGTGACAGGTTTGACCTGAAAGAAACTGAGTTCCCGGGACAGACTGCGCGCGTCCAGCGCCTTGCCGCCGAAGTCACCCCAGGGCGCTTCTTCGATCGAGTGCAAGTGGCGGAGGATGTCCGAGGTGTGCAGCCGTTCAGTCTCGGCGACACTGAACAATGTCCGGATATCACCCAGCAGCCGCACCCCGTCGGAAACCGGGTCATCGTGGGCTTCGGTGACAAAATGCACGCTGGCAGCTCGGGCCGTCTCCGGCCAGTGCCCACCGGCCGCCTCTGCGATTGCCAACAGCGGTTCCCAGATTTCGGCCGCTCGATCCGCCACCCCTTCGGGCATCTCCGGTTCGGCGGTGCCCAGGCGTTCACCGTGGCTGGTGACCCACGCGGCCAGAGCCTCACAGATCGGCGCTGCCTCGGCCGCCACCCGCCGTTCGCGGAACGGCTCCACCTTTTCATCGCTGCGACGGCGACGGAGACGCACCGTGATAGCCCGGGTCGTGATCGTGGGCGGCATTCGCCCCACGAGCCCCGCCAGGACAGTTGGCGCGAAAATCGGCAGACGCTCCACCATGATTCCGGTAGCCGCATCACCCTTGCACTTGGGAATAGTGGCGGTGCGCTTATAGCCGAGGTTGAGCATCTGGCGAACATCCTCATTGCCGCCACCACCTGCACCGAAGATGGTGTCCACCTCGTCAAGCAGGATCGTGATCGGTCCGGCGGCCACCATGCGAACCAGCGCAGCGGCCGAACCGCCCGCGGTCATCTCCGCCGCCTTGGCGAAGAACTGACCAACCTCCATGACCCGGGTCTTGCCGGACCCCGGTTCAGCGGAGGACAGCACCAGGCGCGGGGTGATGTAGAAGTGCTCTGCGGCCCACGTGTGGGCGTACCAGAGCGCCAGCATCGGCGCGCAGTGCTCGTGGGGGAAGGTGTTGAACCGGGCCACGAAGTCGCGCACGTTGTCGAGCACCTGGGCACCGTCGAGCTGTTGCGCGTCGGCCGGCGGGGCGGTGGCGACCAGCCGCAGCCCCGGACGCTCAGCCTGCTCGGCCTCGGTGGTGGTCGCCGGGTAGGACTCGCTCATGCTGCTGCCCTCCGCTGCTGAAATCCCCAGGACGTGACCGCGTCGGCGCGGATCTGGTCCGGGGTCTTGGCCGGGGTGGTGTAGGTGGTGCGGCGGGCAGCCACGACGCAGAACGGGACGTGGTTGTCCGCGACCTTCCGCCAGTCCGCGGCACCGGAGATGGCTGCCGCGACCTGCTTGTGCGAGTCAGCGACCAGCCGTTGCGCGCTGGCCCACTCCGCGGCCAGCCGGGCGGCGATGGCCTGCGGAGTGGAGTCCTCCAGCTCGACCAGCGCGGCCAGGAACACAGCGGCGAGCTTGCGCGGGTCGCCGTGGTCCAACTCGACCCACGCCCGGCTACCAGCCAGCGGAAGCGGACCGGGCGCGGCGGCATAGGCGCGGTCGAGCAGAGGTGCCACCCAAGCCCGGACGGCGGCCGGGTCGCGCAGCGGGCGCAAGTCTGCGGCGGCGTGCTTCGGCGCGGCGTTCACTTCCGGCCGCCCTTGCGCTGGGCCTTCTTAGCGGCCTTGCAGGCCGGGCAGGTCACCGACACCCACCAGCCGCCGGAGACTTCGACCTTGGTGATGGTCAGCCCGCACAACGTGGTGGAGCTGCCGTTCCACCAGGAGCGGGTGGCTTCGATGTGGATGGTCCAGTTCGACATGAGGTACTCCTGTGGCGAAGGTGGTCAGCGGGTGC